>JAYVNE010000266.1:0-22950 GCA_043758615.1 Akkermansiaceae bacterium | reverse complement strand
CCGTGCCGCAGGAAATCCTCGATGCAGTCAAGCTCCTCCCGGACCGCCCGCCAGTTGCCCTTAGCTACGAAGTCGTCAACACCGACCGCAACATCGGCACCCGCCTCGCAGGCCGTATTGCAGAGATTCATGGCGACCGCGGCTTGCTGGCGAACTCGATCCACATCACCTGCCGTGGCAGCGCTGGCCAATCCTTCGGCTGTTTCCTTGTATCCGGCGTGAAACTCGAACTCATCGGCGAGGCAAATGATTACGTCGGCAAAGGCATGGCTGCGGGCGAAATTATCATCCGAGTTTCCGAAACCGCAAAATTCGAGGCCGCCATCAACACCATTTGTGGCAACACCTGCCTTTACGGGGCGACCGGCGGCAAGCTGTTTGCCAACGGCCGCGCGGGCGAGCGTTTTGCCGTGAGAAACTCCGGAGCCACCGCTGTTGTGGAAGGCGTGGGCGACCATGGCTGCGAATACATGACCAATGGGAAGGTGGTCATTCTTGGCAAAACCGGGAAAAACTTCGGTGCCGGAATGTCTGGCGGCACCGCTTATGTTTACGATGTGGATGGCAAATTCTTCTCACGGGTGAATGCCGAGATGGTGGTGGCCTTGCCGATCAAACGAGCCCAGGACATTGCCGAAATCAGATCTCTTATCGAACTCCACCTCGAGCGAACCGGCAGCCCACAGGCAAAGAAGTTGCTCTCCAATTGGGAAGAAAGCGTTCGCAAGCTTGTCCGCGTCATCGCCAAAGAACACGCGGAACTCGAAGCGGCTGAAGAGTTGCATGAGGCGGCATCGATCCCCGTCGATGCGAAGGCGATCTGATTCTAGCAGACGGGAATCGTATGACCTGACGGAGATTTTTGAATTTCAGTTTTCCGTTTGCGGGATTTGTCGATTGAGTAGCGGCATGCTGCGCCGCTTGGCTGTTCCCATTATTCTCGTCGTCTCGATTCTAGCAGCATCATCCGGCCTGTTACGGTTGCGGTTCGATACGGACATCCTCTCGATGATGCCCGCCGATCTACCCGAGGTGAAGGGCTTGAAGGCGTTTCACCAGGCGTTTTCCCGAGACAACGAGCTGATCATGCTCATCGAAGGAGGTGAGGCGGATGAAGGGAGCATGCCAGCAGCGGCCGAGTCGTTAGCAAAGCACCTGAAAGCCGATGGCGTGGTGAAGCGCGCCCGTTGGAAACCGCGCTGGAGCGAGGAACCCGAAGGCATCGCAGAGCTGCTGGCCTATCTCTGGCTGAATGGCGATCCTGCCGCCACCCAAGTGGAGGCGGCGCGGCTTTCTCCAGCAAACTCGAAGGCGACGGTGAAGTCGTCGTTAGATAAAATCGGCACGGCGATGGAAGGCCTTTCGATGGTGATGCTGGCTCACGATCCGTTCGGTTTCCTCGATCATCCAGCGGTCACTGCGCTCACATCCTCCGAGCAGGGTGGCGAGGCGTTTGAAAGTCCCGATGGTCGCTCACACCTACTTTTCGCAGATGCTCCTGGCGAGATCAAAGGCTATCGTGAGGCCGATGCATGGCTGAAAAAAATCCGAGCCTCCACCGCCACTTGGCAAACGGGCGAGGGTAAGGGGTTGAACGTCCGTCTCACCGGCGAGCCCGCATTTTCCTCTGAGATCGGCGTGGCGATGGAATACGATTTGAGCGGATCTATCAGTATTACACTGGGTTTGATAGGGATTCTTTTTTGGTGGATGCAGCGACGCTTCAGTCTTCTGCTAGGTCTTGTGGGAGTGCTTATCATCGTTTTCGCCGTCGCACTGGGGCTTGCTGGCTGGCTTTACGGAGAGCTCAGCATTATGGCTCTGAGTTCTATCGAAATCTTAATCGGTCTCGCCGTGGACTACGGTCTGGTGATTTGTCAGGAAGCCAAGCTCGCCGGGCATGACAAGCACGAGCTGAGGAAATCCTCCGGCCCACCGGTGATGTGCGGTGCCATTACCACCACCGTCGTTTTCATGGCTCTCAACCTTGGCGGGCTTCCCGGCATGGCCCAGCTTGGCACCATTGTCGCCATCGGTCTTGCAGCGGCGGGTATCCTGATGTTAGTGATTTATCTGCCTTTTGTCGCGAAGTTCGGAGTGAACCGCGCACCTGCCAAGGGTTCAGGAAAATTTCTACCACGCCACAAACTCGCATGGTCTATCACGGGCGTCTTGGTTCTATCCGCCGTCGCGACTCTGCTACTTCACGGCATGCCGGGTGCTGAGTTCGACTCGAAAATCATGCGCCCGCGGAATAGCAACGCGATGGAATCCTTCGAGCGTATCCAGAAAGATTTCCCTAGCTGGAGCGGCAATTCCCTCGGCCTCGTCGTCGAGGCGAATAACGATGCAGACATGCTCCTGCGCGTCACCGAAGCGAATCGACGCATCGCATCTATCGAAAAATCCGGCGCGATTACGAAGGGAAAACTCCCTATCGGCTGGTGGCCCGATGCGGCCCACCAAGCGGCTAACCGCCCTTTGTTAGCCTCCCTAGCCGCCGATCGTGAACGCCTGCTACGCGAGGCTGATGCAGCGGGCTTCACGGATGAAGGACTTGCGTTAGGGAAGTCTGTGTTGGAGGCGATGGCCCGCCAATCCAATGATATTCGTTCCACCCTATTTCCAAAATCTGATTCCGCCATCGAGGTCATGCGGCTTTTCCTATCCCGCAAGGAAAACGGTGGCGGCTATCTTTTGGGAAATATCGAGCCCGCTCCCGGAATCGATCCCGCTGGGCAGGATTATGAAACTTTCCGCAGCATCACTGGCGGCGGTATCTGGCTCAGCGGTTGGGCACTTTTTAAGCCAGCCATTGCCCGGTTAGTCAGCAAGGACATGGCTCGGATGCTCGTGCCTATGTTCGTTTTGCTCGTCGGGATGATGATCGTCATCTTCCGCCGGGCGAGCGATGTTGTGCTGGCCTTATTCGCGATGGTCGTCTGCACGGTGATTCTGTTAGCTATCATGAGCGTGACCGGTCTGAAGTGGAATTTTGTCAATCTGATGGCCACGCCACTGCTGCTTGGCACTGGCATCGACTACGCGATCCACGTCACCCTCAGTCTGCGCCGCACCCACGGCGACTATCAGGAACTTTGGCAAGGCACGGGGAAGGCGCTGCTTTTTTGTGGTGCATCCAATGTGATAGGTTTTGGTTCGCTGGTATTTTCATCGAGTGATGCTTTAGTGAGCTTGGGCATTGTCTCGGTGATCGGCATTGTTCTCAGTATGGGCGTTTCGATTTTCCTCCTGCCGGGTTGGAGAACCCAGTGATGAAACCTGCGCGGATAAGAGGTAAAGCGCCTTGATTCTTCCTTGATGCGGGATACCTTTCGTAATCACATCACAAGTTTTCAAAGTGTCTGAATGGTTAGATTGGCGAAGGTATTTTTTTGCTTTCGTGTGTGGGGTTTTGTCTTTTGCTGCAACGGCGCGGGGCGATTGGAAGGATCAAATCGGTTTTACGAGATTGCAGCTTCTTGCAGGATCCGAATTGCCAAGCGCACCCGTGCAGGGATTCACCCAGGTGGAGGCCCTCGAAAGCATGGCGAACTATGTGCCTGATACGACGAGTCCAAATTTCGACGGTAAGTCATTCACGTTGAAATCAGGAGCCTCCGGGGTCAGCGCCCACGCAAACTTGGTGGCATCGTATTTCTATGGCAATTCGACGAGCCTCGTGACCGGAAACATCCCGATTGACTTATACAGCGCTAGCCCTTGGGTAGGTAGCGGGTTTCTCAAAGTGGGTAGCCTCTTTGCCCCCGCAGTGGAAACACATGCGGTCCAAAATCATAGTTGGATCGCTCCCACCTTCACCTCCGCTGCGGAAACTAACCAGCGATTAGATTTCACCATTGATCGCGATGGGTTCGTCTGCGTGGTGGGAGAAAACAACGGCACGACCACCGTGCTTCCTGAGCTTCTTGGGCAGGGTTACCACACGATTTCAGTGGGCCTCACCAATGGCTCTCACAGCGCTGGGTTCACCACTGTTGATACTAACGGACGAATTAAGCCCGACATCGTCGCCCCGGAGTCAGCTACCAGTTTCGCGTCTCCGATGGTGTCAAGCGCAGCCGGACTGCTCCGTTCGAAACTCTCGGCCACTCCGTATTCACTGAGCGGAGCCGACCTGCCGCGCGTTATTAAAGCACTTCTTTTGGCGTCAGCGCGGAAAGACACGGTAGCGGGCACATGGGCTAATACTTCGAATCGCCCTCTTGATCTTCGCTTCGGCGCTGGCGAGCTGAACATCAACCACGCCTATCACGATCTCCGCGCGGGCAGGGGCGTGGCATCTCTCAGCAGCTCACAAAAATCCCGCGGGTGGAGCGCGGAAAGCGTGAATGGAAACTCCTCAAAATCCTATTTTTTCTCAATCCCCACTGGCACATCCCCCACCCCGTTCTGTGCCGCGATGACATGGCACAGAATTATTACCGACAACATCCCAGGACCTAACTGGGGAAACTTGACCATTTCCATGGCCGATCTTGACCTGCATCTCTATCATGCCACAGGTTTCAGCCAAGGAGCGCTCATCAGCGAAAGTGTGGGATACCTAGACAACGTAGAACTCGTCTATCAGCCGATTCTAACTCCCGGTGACTATGTGATCGTAGTGGAAAACACATCCACCGCCGCTGCCACTTTCGCACTTGCGTGGCACAGTCTTCCTTCCGTTGAAATCGTTGCCACTAACCCCAGCGCTCGGGAACTCGATCTCCAACAGGGCAGCTTCACGATCACCCGCAGCGGCGATGCAACATTGCCGCTTTATGTGCCGCTGAGCATTGGGGGAACGGCCGTTTCGGGCACCCATTTTCAAGCGCTCCCCGCCAGCGTGACGATTCCTGCCGGACTCGCTTCCATCACCATCCAAGTCATTCCCATCGCGGACAATCTCGCGCAAGGGAGTCGCAGCGTGGCGGTTGGGATCGCGAGTGATTTCGCTCTCGTGAGTAATCCCGCGCAGCTTGCCATGGTGACCATCCAGGATAAGCCGTTCGATGCATGGCGCTTCGCGAAATTCGACGCTAGCGAACTCGCTGACCCTAACATCAGCGGAGCAAACGCCGATCCAGATGCGGACCAACTTCCAAATCTCATTGAATATGCCATGAATCTCGATCCGAAAGCATTCAGCGCGAGCACCGCCGTGGTCGATCAAACGAGTGGCTATCTCACCCTGACGGCCGCTAAAAATATTGCGGCTACGGATATCAACTGGAGCGCCGAAGTCACCGATAATCTAACGAATTGGACTCCCGCTGTGATCATCACTAATACGGCTAGCAGCTTCCAAGCCCGTGACACCATTCTTGCTAGCACCGCACCTAAACGCATGATCCGCCTCAAAATCACCCGCCCCTAACCCAGATCCGGAAAATCTGCGCACTTGTAACTTCCTACCCACTCGCGAAACTGGGCCTACCATGCGCCACAGCATTTTATTCGCCATTTTCAGTCTCGCCACCCTGCGCGCGGACAATGCCGTGCTCGATGCATGGCTCAAGCGCCAACCATCGATCCAATCGCTTGATACCACTTTCACACAAGAGCGCAAACTGCCCGCTTTGAAAGAGCCAACCTCAGCGAATGGACGGCTATCCTTCGTGAAGCCTGGGAAGTTCCGCTGGCAACTGGGTGAGCCGGTCGAGACCCTCGCGGTCTCCGATGGACAAACTCTAACACTGATCGAATCCGCGCAAAAGACCGCCCAGCAGATTTCCGCGGACTCACCGCAAGCCGCTCGTTTCTCGTTGCTTTCAGGCAAGGCTTTCGAGTCGCCCGAGGCTTTTCAGTCCGCGTTCGAAATCATCGAATCTCGCGTCACCTCTGGCATCTCACAATACACGCTCAAGGCCAAGGACCGCCGGATGCGTTCGCAGGTGCCGTGGATTTTCCTCGATATCGATCCAGTCAAAAACGAACTAACAGCGCTCGAACTTGAACTCCAAGACAAGTCGCGCGTGAGGACCATTTTCCGTAATTCACACATCAACACCCCCCTTCCCGATTCCCTCTTCAAGCCGAATCTAGCAGGGTTCACCCTCAAGTGAGGTTCTAAACTTCATCGAGAAATAAAAACGCCGGGGCTTTGCGAGAAAGCGCCGGCGTCCGTCATGACTTGAAAGTTAGATTTCGTGAACCGGTAAGTTGACCACTTCTTCACGGACTTTTTCTGCGAGTGCGGTGGAGAGGTAGCGCTCGGTGGATGAACATCCAATAGTTACAATGCGTTTACCTTTGAATTCAGGGCGCTTGGCGATTTGGATGGCTGCCCAGACATTGGCTCCGGTGGAAATTCCCGCTGGCAATCCTTCCTGTTGGGCAAGTGCTTGGGCCGTGGCGATTGCATCCTCATTTGAAACGAGAATGACCTCGTCGATGACCGAGACATTGAGATTTTTCGGGATGAAGCCCGCACCGATGCCCTGAATCATGTGAGGGCCAGGCTGACCACCCGAGATGACGGGACTATTCACGGGTTCAACGGCGATGACTTTCACGTCCCGGCGGGATTTCAAAACCTCTCCCACGCCGGTGAGTGTGCCACCTGTGCCGACACCGGCCACAAACACATCCACTTCACCGTCGGTATCGCTCCAGATTTCCTCGGCGGTTGTCTCGCGGTGAACTTGTGGGTTAGCAGGATTGTCAAACTGTCCGGGACCGAATGAACCGGGGTTTTCCTCGATCAACTTCTTCGCCATCGCGATGGCACCATTCATGCCTCTTGCACGCGGGGTGAGCACAATTTCAGCGCCTAACAGACGCAGCAAAACCCGACGTTCGATCGACATACTCTCAGGCATCGTTAGAATACAGCGATAGCCTTTCGAGCGTGCGATGAAGGCGAGGGCAATTCCGGTGTTGCCGGATGTCGGCTCAATGATGAGTCCACCGGGCTTGAGCGATCCGTCCTTCTCAGCGGCTTCAATCATAGCCTTGCCGATTCGATCTTTCACGCTGAAGAGCGGGTTAAAAAATTCTGCTTTCACACAGATCTCGGCGTCGAGACCAGCAGTGACGTGATTGAGGCGGATCAGAGGAGTATTGCCAACGGTGGCAACCATGTTTTTGGCGATATTCATGAGTATTTGTTAGGTTAGGAGATTAAAAATCAGACACAAGACTTCAATACATAAGATGCTAGAACGTGAAGGCGAGGCATGGACATTGGATTTTTTCTTAAGTCTTGTGTCTTGCCGTCTTACATCTTGCCTCAAATCTGGAAATCTGGAGTCCGGGAGTCAAGGTGCAAGCCGCACTCGAACTTTTCACCGTCGAAGCGCGTGGACTCGGCGGATCCATCTACCGAAGGGCGTGTGCTATGCCAATCACCCATGGTGACATAGCCCTTCTCGGAAAGCGGATGGCGCGGCAGGCCATTCTGATAGAAGTAGAGATCGACCTGCGCGTCTGCCCAATCGAGGATCGGGTAAGCTTTTATGGTTTTCTTCTGCTGCTCGACGAATGGACGATCCACCCGGCTCTGTGACTGGGAACGACGCAGACCACTGAGCCAGACATCTGCTCCGGTCTCCCGCAAGGCGCGGTTCATCGGCTCTACCTTGGTGATAAGGCCGTAGCGATCCGCACCTTCCTTGCCGTTTTCCCAGAGGTTTCCGTAGATCGCCTGAAGGCGTGCGGCGGAGATAGTGGGTTGATAGATTCGGAGGTCGAGGTTGAGCTTCGATGTCAATTCCTCGGCATATTGATAGGTTTCAGGAAATAGGAATCCTGTATCAATAAAGACCACTGGAATCTTGGGCGCGTGCTCGTGGATCAAATGCAGCATGACCGCCGCTTGGATCCCAAAACTGGTGGTGGCCACGAGGCGGTCACCGAGCTGGTCATAGAGCGCGCGCAGTCGCTCCCCCGCACGCAAGGGCGCGAGAACCGCAGAGAGTTCTGCGGGATCAATATCGTGGGAAATCACGGGGACTGTTTCGAATTTGAGCGCTTCCATGGCGGAGTTAGCTGTAGTAAAAATCAAATGGCGACCCGCGCCTCCGGTTTGATATTTTTGTGGAAATCAGGCCCTTGGATCGTGGCATTCACATAACCTGCACGGATACAGAAATCACCGAAGCGTTCGCTATCGATCCGCGCCTTGGCATAGTGGCTGAAAATCGGAGCGAGCAAGGGCTGGATGTCTGCCGCCGTGACGTCTTCTCGATAGAGTTTCGAGAGACGCTGGCCCGCGAATCCACCGCCGAGATAAACATTGTAACGGTCAGGTCCACGTCCGACGAAGCCGATTTCCGAGATGAACGGACGGGCACAACCATTTGGGCAGCCAGTCATCCGGATGGTGATGGCATCGTGGCGCAAACCATTTTCTTCTAACGACTCTTCAAGATGAGTGAGGAGATCTGGGAGAAACCGTTCGGCCTCGGCGAGAGCGAGCGCGCAAGTTGGCAGGGCGACGCAGGCCAGCGAGTTGAGCCGCAACGCGCTCTTCAGGTGGCTGTCCTGAATCCCGTATTTCTCCAGCAGATTTTCAATCTCTAAGCGCTTGGCTTGAGATACGTTAGCAATGATTAGATTCTGATTCGCGGTGAGGCGGAAGTCGCCATCGTGGATCTTCGCGATCTCGCGGAGGCCGGTGCGCATCGGATAGGACGGCGTGTCGAGCACGCGTCCCCCGGCGATGAATAGGGTGAGGTGAGAATTTCCGTTAGCATCTTCGGTCCAGCCGTAGCGGTCGCCGTTGTCCTCGAATTTAAAATCGCGCACAGGGCCGAGATCATAGCCGAGATACTCGTTGATCTTGGCGAGAATCCAGTCTGGACCGCGGTCATCCACGGTGTATTTGAAACGCGAGTGCTTGCGGTCCGTGCGGTCGCCGAAATCACGCTGCACGAGCACGACCTTTTCCGCGACATCCACCACCTGCTCTGGGGTGCAGAAACCGATCACGTCAGCGATGCGCGGGTAAGTGGCTTCGTTCCCGTGAGTCGAGCCCATGCCGCCGCCAACGGCGACGTTATAGCCGACGAGCTTGCCGCTATCCACAATCGCGATGAAGGAAAGGCAGTTCGCATAGATATCGACATCATTGGATGGCGGAACAGCGACGGTGATCTTGAACTTCCGTGGCAGATAGGTCTTACCATAAATTGGCTCGATCTCTTCTTCGCTCGATTCGATCTTCTCGCCATCCAGCCAGATCTCATGATAGGCGCGAGTCTGCGGAGTGAGGTGCGTGGAGATATCCTTGGCAGCTTTCAATGCCTGCGCATGAATTTCTGATAGATATGGATTCGGATTGCACATCACGTTGCGATTTACGTCGCCGCATGCCGCGATGGTGTCCATGGCGCACTGATTGATCTCTTTGATCGTGCGCTTGAGGTTGGTTTTGATGATGCCGTGAAACTGAAATGCTTGGCGTGTGGTGAGCTTGATGGTGCCGTTCGCAAACTGGGTGGCGAGGCGATCTGTTTCGAGCCACTGCGCCGGGGTGGCGACACCGCCAGGAACGCGAATACGAATCATGAAGGAATAAGCCTTCTCCAACTTGTGCTTGCGGCGACCGGCGCGGATGTCGCGGTCGTCCTGCTGATAGGTTCCGTGGAATTTCAGGAGCTGTTGGTCATCCTCGCACATCGCTCCGGTGGATAGATCGGCCAGCCCGTCGGCGATCGTGCCGCGGAGGTAGTTGCTGTCGATCTTGATGTATTCGTTCGCTGAGAGTTTTTTCTCGGACATGGGAAATGGAATTTAAAATTTAAATTTGAGATCAATAAACGTCGCGTTGATAGCGTTTGGTTTTCTTGAGATCCTCGACGTAAGCTTCAGCGGCCTCGTGGGAGATTCTCGCCTGACTTTCGATGATCGTAATTAGAGCTTGGTGGACGTCGTGAGCCATGCGGTTAGCATCGCCACAGACGTAGAAGTGAGCGCCCTCTTGCAGCCACTGATAGATTTCTTTCGAATGCTCAATCATGCGGTCCTGGACATAGACTTTCTCCGGTTGATCGCGGGAAAATGCCACATCCAAGCGAGTGAGCGCACCGTCTTTGAGAAAATCCTGCCATTCGAGCTGGTAGAGGAAATCGTAGGTATAATGTTGATCGCCAAAAAATAGCCAGTTCTTCCCACTACCCCCGAGGGCGGCGCGGTGTTCGACGAAAGCCCGAAATGGCGCAACGCCCGTGCCAGGACCGACCATGATCACCGGCGTGGAAGCATCAGTGGGAAGGCGGAAATTCTTGTTAGGTTGAACAAACATTTGCACGGGATCGCCCGATTTCACGAGGTCGGCTAGATAGGTCGAACAAACGCCCTTGCGCTGGCGGCCGTGGGTTTCGTAGCGAACCGCAGCTACCGTGAGGTGAACTTCGTCGGTGTGGGCCAGCGGGCTGGAAGCGATCGAATAAAGCCGTGGTGGAAGCTTACGAAAAACGCCTGTTAGCTTATCGGCGGAAAGGCCTTTGGGAGCGAAGTCTAGAATCGCATCGATGATTTCTCGACCCGCGCTATATTCCTTTAGCCGGTCTTTCGCATCGTCCCCTAACAAGCCGCGCAAGACCGTGGAATCGAGGGCATCAGCGAGTTTGGTTAGGACGGCGCGAGACAGGGCGGTGATGTCGTAGTCTTCGCGAAGTGCATCCGCGAGCAGCTTGCGGCCGACGTTCTTCACCTCGACCTCTTCGTTGCCGGTGAGTTTGGCAGCTTCGAGAATCGCCTTTATCACATTCGGAGCATTGACCGGGAGAACCGCAAGCGCATCGCCAGGTTCATAGGTAAGTCCCGAGCCCGCGAGTGAAAACTCTAGGTGTAGCGTTTCTTTGGATGAGCCCTGACCGTTAAGCACGACCGTGTCGAGCGTCTCAGCAGGAAACGGATTCTTTTTCCCATACTCCACTCCAGACGCGATTGGAGGGGCGATGAAGGTGGCCACCGACGCTGCCGATGCTGGAGCTAGGGCGGAAAGCGAGCCCGCGAGCCATGAGGAGTAATTTTCCTCGTAGTCTACATCGCAATCTTGGCGGGGAAAAACGCGCGCGGCACCGAGCGCTTCGAGGCGGGCATCGATGTCTTTCCCCGTCTGGCAAAACTTCTCATAGGAAGTGTCACCCAGCGCACAGACCGAAAAACGCACGCCGGAAAGCGCGAGATTTGCGGACATGAATTCTTTGTAAAATGAAGTGGCGGTTTCCGGAGGTTCGCCGTCGCCCCATGTCGAGATAATCACCAGCAGACTCGATGATTTCGCAAGGTCTGTGGGCGAGATATCGGACATGTTTTTCATGACTGCTTGGAAGCCACGCTTTTTGGCGTCTTTCACTGCGCGATCCGCTAATGATTCGGAATTCCCCGACTCGGTTCCATAAAGAACCGTCAATTTCCCAGCGGAAACCGGCGCGGCGGCGACTGGCGCGGGCGCAGCACTGGCGACAAGAAAGCCGCTGAGCCATCCGCGTTGCACGAGATCGAGGCCAGTAAGGAGCGAATCCAACGCGCGGCGCTGGTCAGTTGTGAATGGGGCGTGCTCTGGAAGCATAATCCTTAGTTAATTACCTTGTTTTATGAGGTTTCGGAGAAAACGTGTATGCAAAGCCCGGCGAGCGCAACTTTTTTTTGCCAAAAACACCGATTTCATCATTCCCGAAGCGGTGGCAAAAGCCCTAGTCTGTAAGGTCCGAATTCAGCCCTCCAGCCATTTCCAGTGCATCACGACTTCAATTTCCGGATGGATGCTGTGGTGTACGGGGCAACTGCGGGCGGCACTTTCGAGAAGTTTGCGATCCGGGTGCGAGCCTGGAAGCGGCACTTCAAGATCGAGCTCGAGCCGCTTGATCCGACGTGGCTGATCGTCCGACATGAACTTGCGAACGGCCACGGTCATGCCCTCTACGGCGATTTCCTTCCGCTTCGCCACGATGCCAATCACCGTAGCCATGCACGAACCCAGCGCTGTGGCGACAAGATCCGTCGGAGAAAAAGACAAGCCTCGACCGTTGTTATCCACTGGCGCATCCGTGTCGAGCGTCAGTCCAGAAGGGCCATGCACTGCGTTGCAATGCAGATCGCCTTTGTAAGAGAGTTTGATTTCAACCATGATTGATAGATGTGATTTGTAGCGGCTGAATTATTCGGCCTTGGGCGGCACCTTGGCAAGCACGACGCGGAATCCATAGATCCAATCTTGGAATTTTGGAGGCACGGCATTTCGCGAACCCGTATAGAGATTTTCAAACTGATAGGTGTTCCAGCCTCCGCCACGCAGCACACCTAATAGATTGTTACCCAGTTTGGAGTAATCATCTCCCACCCATTCTTGGACGTTTCCGCTGAGATCATAGAGACCGTAAAAATTCGGAGCAAAAGAGCCGACAGGGGCAGCGTAGGCGAAACCATCATCATAATTTGGAATCGTCTGGTCGATGGAAACACCGGGGGTTCGAGAGGTGGCCACATCCGCAAAATTCCCCACCGCGCCTTGAGTTGGCCAGTCCACGCCCCATGGATAGGTCCGCTCCTTGCGAGCATCCCGCCAGCCGGGACTGATCCCCTCCTCTTCTTTAAGACCCGCCATCAAGCTCCATTCCAAGTCGGTGGGAAGTCGATACACGTGGGACTGTGCAATCCGCTCATCTTTCCGCTCCCGCTGAGTTAGCCAATCACAAAATGCCTGGGCATCTTCGCGGGTCACATGCACCACCGGATGATCCGGACCTTGCGGGTAATCCGGCAAACGCGGTGCCCTGCGGCCTGATTCCTTGACGAACAGGTCGTAGTCACGCACTCGGGTTTCCCAAATGGATACCATGAGATCCTGTTCCACCGCCGCAAAACGCATTTTGATCCCATTTTCCCAAGGCTTTCCGAAAACGACCCCTTGGTTTTTTTCCAAAGTCACGCTCTCGGCGAAAGTTTCCCCTTCTTTCAACTGGATCTGCTTGGAAAGCGGTTTGTAGCCCTCTAACACTACCAGCAACTCCACCTTACCTGGCTTCACTTTCGGAACTAGCAATGAGCCATTCGTGGTTCCCACCAGTGGACCATTCAGATAGACGTCCGCTCCGGGGGGATTACTGGTTAGATTGATGGCACCATAGACGATCTCACGGACCATCACACGAAAGGGCTTCAGATCATCGCGTCGCGCACGCTCGCTGAGATCGGCGTTATCAAACGACGTCTCCCGAATGGCTTGAACCTCATGGTCTTCAGTTAGATATCCTCCTCTTTTCCCACCCGCCCTCAGCCAATTGCAAAACGCATTTGCATCTTCTGCTGACGAGAGGACCACCTCGGCTTCAGTTTCATTTTGCAAAAATTTTAAGTATTCTACGGTGTCCGGTGACCTCTTCGCATTTTTGACAAACTGCGCCCATACCGCCTTAGTCATGAAACCCGAACTGATATGTTCATCGCCTTCCGGCTGATAGAGATTACCCAGTTGATCATTCCATGGTTCACCGGCGAAAGGTGGTGAGAAATTTTCAAGAGTCCCGGAGAGAACAAGCGGCTCGGTCACGGCGGACATCGGAACCTTCCCTTGCAGGATGAACTCGCGAAATCCGTTTTTCCGCATCGTATAATAATAATCATCTCCGACTTTTACTGAAATGATCGGGGTGTTCGTGCGTGCGATATAGTTATCATTCGCGTCGGTGACCTCGGCGCCTTCCGGGGCACTAAATACTCGCAGCATTCCCATTGGAACAGGGGCGGGTGTCGGCATCGCAGTCCACATGGTCACCCACTTGCTGTCCTTGATCATGGCCCACATCGTCCACGCGAAAAAACCTCCCAGAATCGAAGTCGTCACCCAAACGGCGAGGCCGCTTTGGCGCCTGCGTTTCCCGCGCTGCAGCCGCCGCAACGCATCTGCTAGATCTGCGGCGGTGGAAATTTTCCGTTTGGAAATGCGTGGCTCGCAAATATCGCAGATGATTTTATTGAGCTCTAACCAGCGTTTTTTATCAACCCCAGAAGGCATCTCTTCCGGCAGCTCTGGAAATGACATGCGGTCATTTCCCGTGGCAATTTCATAAAGCACCTTGCCCAAACTATACACATCCGCTTGGGCCGACCCAGGGCCTTCTGGTGGCACAAATCCTTCAGTACCTACGAAAGTCCGCTGCCCGCGTGCCGCCACCAATCCGATGTCCGCTAGCTTGGCGCGGCCATTAACAAAAATCACGTTAGAAGGTTTCACATCGCGATGCGCTAGACCCCGCTCATGAAGGTGATCGAGAGCTTCAGCCAAACGCAGACCGACGTCGATGCAGTCGCTCGTCTCCCACTGCACCCCGCTTGCCTGATGGTTGTCCGCCCGCAAGGTGCGTGGCTGGTATTCTATCGGATTAATATCCTGCCCGGACGTGAGATCGTCACCGAGTTCCATCACATAATAGTAGAATGATACACTATCAGGACTGCGCCCGACATGGAGAATGTTTACCAGTGCCGGGTGGTCCCGCGACATGGGCTCGAATTTCAAGATTCCCTCAAACTCCCTTTCAAACCCACGGGTATCTTCAAAATCCTCGCGCCAGACCACTTTCACCGCACGTAAAGCACCGGTCACGCCGCGCGCCAGCCACACCTCGCCATAAGCCCCTCCACCAATCTTGCGTAAAACCTCGTGATCGGGGACAACCGGGTTCGGACGGATCTTAATCGCCATCGCCATCGTCTTCTTCTTCGAGTTTGGCGAGTTCCCGCTTGAGCACGGTGCCCACGCGATTCTTCGCCAAATAGACTTGCGTCATGCTCACGTTCAGTTGGTCCTTCACTCGTTTCGCATCCCATTGTTTAATCACGTAACAGTCGAAAATCTGATACTGCTTGGGGGAAACTTGCGCTTTCACGCGGGACAAGGCGGCGTCTGCCACGTTCTTTTTCCACTCCACGCTCCAGAGCCGGGACAGGACATCGCCATTCGGATCTTCCACCCGGTCGATGACGGCGGTTTTACGGTCATTTTCCCATTCGCCCGTGAACATCGCCGTGTCCTTTTTCCGCTTCCGAAATTGATCGTTGATGCGCCAGCGAGTCATGTTCATCAACCACGTTTTGAAAGAACCTTGTTCGGGATCGTAGAGTTTCTTTTTGCTCTGTTTGGCGATGGAAAGGATGGTTTCTTGCACGCAATCAAAGGCCTCATCTTGGCGTAAACCCGCCTTCACCGCCACCGAGTAAATCAGCCTCCAGTAAGTTTGATAGAATTCATCCCAAGTCCGCTGGTCTTCCCAATTGTCCAAACGGGCAATCAGACTCTTCCGGGTCTGAGCATAAGCCTGCACCAAAATCGCATCGCGCGGATCGCCTTTTTCGTCTTCATCCTCCGACATCGGCCACTGTTTACCTTATCCAAGGCCAACTGTCTTTCACCGATTCGCTTTTTTCGCCAGTCCCGGACACGCACCTGAAAAAGTTACTAATGATCCGTAAAAGATCCTGAAAACCGAAGGATCGTGGATGTTATTTACATTTCTCCCCTCGTTGTTCTACTATCCCGATTCACCCCCCACTCCACCGTGTCCTCGGTTTCACCCGCCTAGGACTCCCCCTACGGAACGAGCATGACCACCACCCAATCTCCCCTCAATCCTTCTCAGGCCGTCGAGCGGATCCGCGAAATTATCGTCGGACGCCATCTCGAACGCTTAGAGCATCGCGTCGCCCGGCTCGAATCCACCGGAACCATGCCAGTGGCGCCTCTCCATGTGGAAGACCGCCTTTTCGCCCACGAAGCCCGTCTTGAAGCGCTGCAGGAAAACGTCAGCCGTCTGGTAGAATCTAGCCGCGAAGGAACCGAGCAGCGCCTGACTCAATACCGCGAAGAAACCCAACGCCTCGCCGCCCAAATCCAACAGGTCGCGGCCATGAAATCTAACGAAGCCAGCTTTCCGGCTTTCGGTCAGTTAGAGCGTAAGATCGGCACGTGGCTCACGGATTGGCAAAGCTCGTTTCGCGGGCAATTGAATGATCGGGATCAACGTCTCGCTAACGAACTCCGGCAGGAAGTGGCCACACTTTGGGAAAATACCGAGTCCCAGATGACGCGACTTCAAAGCCGCGTCATGGATCGAGACACGATTGAAGAGCGCTTCAGTCGCATCGCAACCGCCGCTCGCGCTCTAGCAGAGTGCGCCTCCCCTTCAACTTCCGGCACCACCTTTGCCACACGCTAATGTCCGCGCACCTCTCTCCCCTCCCCAGCCCCGCACCGGGACTCGCTGCACGCCTGGTGAAGCCGGCGACATTGAACACCGTGCCTTTTCCCGCAGCACTGAGTTATCAAATACCGCGTCCGATGGGGGCACCGCTGCCTGCCTTGCCCGGCACATCCGCACCTACTGCTCCACTGTTTCCCACCTCGTGGCCCTCACCTCTATCTGCTTTACCTTCTGCGGCTCGCGCCCCGACTCCTGTTAGCCCAATTCCTTATGGAGCAGTTAGGGACATCCCACCACCAGCGCCGCTCGCCCCCCCGCAAGTCGCCCCGGTCCTGCTCCCCGATTTCACCGATGAGGATCTCCATGAAGCCTTCGGGCCGATCGTCGAGCATGCCGTTCGCAAAGCGGTTTATGCCAATGAAAACGGCATGGACACTTATCTCGAACCGATGTTGCGCGCCACCATTCGTCGTGCTCTCGCCGAGTATTCCCCGGCGTCGCGGCCATTTCGCGCACCCGCTGCGTTTGATCGATTCGTTTGGCATCTTCAGGCACTCTTCACCAGTCGGACCTACGAGGACATTCTGTTCGATAAAACTCGCCGCTTTCAGGTGGAGGAAGTTTTCCTCGTCGATGCCGCCAGCCTCGCACTCGTTTCATTCGCCAGTTGCGATCCCGCCCGCCATGCGTCGGCCAAACGCGTCGGCAGCACCGTGCAGCGCATCGCGCTACAACTCCGCGGTGAGGATGGAAAAATTCGGACGACGATTGAAATGGCGGACCAGCGAAACGCGATTTCCAGTGAGGGCAAATACGTCACTCTGATCGCCGTCATCCGTGGCCGCCCTAACGACATCGTCATCACCGATCTAGAATTCGCACTGCGCCGGATCGAGGACCGCTTCCGTGAGCATTTCCAACAGGAAGGCTCCCCCCTGCTCTATCCCTTGCAGCCTTTTCTTGAGGACTGTCTGCTGATCCAAGCACCCGCCAGCGCGGCCTGATTTGAGACGCTCGCCCGATTGGATCGGCATCCGGCTCAAACCTGCCTGTCCGCATTTACCGAGACAATCGCCCCTTGACCCAAGCCGCTCCGCCATCTACCTACCGCGCTCGTATGGGATTTGACACACTTGGGCTCTCCGCAGCCGTTCTGGAAGCCATTGAGGAATCCGGTTATACCACGCCTACGCCGATCCAGGCACAGGCGATTCCGATCATTCTTGAAGGAAAGGACGTGATCGGCGCTTCTCAAACAGGCACGGGAAAAACCGCAGCTTTTGCCCTCCCTACGCTTTCGAAGATCACCAAGATGGGCAAACCCCAGATTCTCGTGCTGGAACCGACACGCGAGCTGGCCCACCAAGTCGCCGAGCAATTCGAAAAATACGGGAAACACACCGGCATGAAGGTCGCATTACTTTACGGCGGCGTCGGCCTCGGCACCCAGTCGGAACAACTCGCCGCCGGTGCGGACATCGTCGTCGCCACCCCCGGTCGCCTCGTCGATCACTTCTATCGGACTTCCATGCGTTTTGGCGAAATCAAGGTGCTCATTCTCGACGAAGTGGACCGCATGCTCGACATGGGATTCCTGCCTCAAGTCCGGAAAATCGTCAATCTCTGCCCATGGGACGAGCGCCAAACTCTCTTTTTCTCAGCGACCATGCCCCCGGCGATCCAAACCTTCGCCCAATGGTGCCTCACCGATCCGATCAGCATCGAGATCGCCCGCACCTCCATCCCCACCAGCGTCACCCACGCCTTCTATCCGGTGGCCATGGACCAGCGCGATGAGCTCCTGCTAGAACTCCTCAAGCAAACCGACTACCACTCGGTGATGATTTTCACCCGCACCCGCAAGGAAGCAGACCAGCTCACCTCACTCATCAAAACCACCGGCCAGCCGAAAGTCGCCGCGATGCACTCGGACATTAACCAAGTGGACCGCATGAAAGCCCTCGCTGGCTTCAAAGCCGGCGACTATGAAATCCTCGTCGCCACCGACGTGGCCGCGCGCGGCATTGATATTTCCGGCGTCTCTCACGTGATCAACTACCGCGTCCCGGAAAACGCCGAGGACTACGTGCACCGGATCGGACGCACCGGCCGCGCCGAAGCCGAGGGCGATGCCTTCACCATCCTCACCGCCGATGAGTTAGACTACGCGAAGTCCGTGGAAATTTTCATCGACCAAGTCATCCCCCGCCGCAAGCTGGAGGATTTCGAATACATCTACACCGCGCTGCTAGATGATTCCCCCGGCAAATCGGTGCGCCGGAAAAAAGTCGGCGGCAAAAAGCGGCGCTAAGCCAACAACTGGAGCGCGGAATCCAGAGCCTGCGCTAGCAGGCCTTCTTAAAATGGCGAAGCCCTGACCGGCTGGCCCCTAGGCAATTTATTCCGCCAGTGGGGTGATATTGCCTCCATGTTTGAGAAAACGAGATCAGAAGTTTCCCGAAAGTCTTCATACCATCGGGTTCCTCGATAATCGCCTTAAGAAACTACAAAGATCACGGAAAATTCTCACCGTGAATTCAATCGGCTAGCGCGATCGGTGATGACGCATTCACAGGCTATTATACTGACGCGCATAAAGATTTGTGGGTTTTGGAGTAATAAGGAGAAGGAGTTTGAAACCCCTTCTCCACAGCCGCATCCGCCTCGCAGGGATTCCACAAAACTTCATGCGCGGCAGTATAGTATCACCTCACAGAGGCGTTTACCAAGCGACCCGTAAGGGTTTGGGGAGTTGCCTCCCTTCCTCGTCGGATATTTGATAGGATCTCCCGGTTCTCGCGCTTGTCCTGCCGTAGCCTTGGCGAAGGAGGATGCTACACCCGGAGCATCACTGCTCCCAGCGTAGGGTTCGTGGCCAGAGCGACTGGCTAGGTTTTCTCTGTAAGACTCTTTCATTCTCTATTCCGCCTCATCCCGGCACTTTCATTGACCCCATGTAACCATCGGCAGCGCGAAGACCTCGTCGCCAAGCATCGCGACCGGCAGCTCGGTATGCTCCGGACCTTGCAGAATCACCCGCGCGTGCCGGAAAGCGTGCACACATAAATGTCCACCTGGGGACTGGCCAAGGACGAGTTCGCTGACAACGGCAACTGGCCCTACAACCTTTACATCCGCGAGACCCAACGCATGAAATCAGATTTCGTGAAAACCGAAAACCACTGCCAGCACAAACTGCCGATCGAGGATTCGGTTGGTTTGGGAGCTTACACACTAGATTCCCACGGCGTGCTGCGCATCGACTCAAACGGGGTGGTCAAGAACGAGAGCGACATCCAAACCAAGGTAAGCAAGGGCTTACGGCATTTTTTACCGGTCCTTCGTGCCTCGCGCGGGTGGATGCAGAAATCTGTTAGTCCGCTGGGCTTTGTCCGTCACCCACATTGCATTCAGCTTGATCTGCATAGAGTCGGTTTTCATGGTGCTCGGTCAAAGCAGCGCCACAGCCGCCTCCATCGCCATCGATTCAGGCATCAATGTGCAAGATGTCCCCTATCAAACACTCCGCGAGCCACTGAAAGACGGCCAACGCGTGGATCCACCAGTGAAGAAGTGACCGGGTGAAAGCCCGTTACTTGACGCATCAATATTGGCCTTTATCGCAGGCTTCGCAGCATTTGTCTTTCTATTTTGGAGCGATCATCCTAGGTATCTAAGCAATTCATAACTATGCGTTACAGCCAAAAAACTCATGTCACGTCGGCTTCTTCTGCCGTCGTCTTTTCAACCGCCATGCAGGTGCCGCTCCACACTATGCTGCTGCTGAGATGGAGTTCGTTCGTAATGTTACAAATCCAAACCATGAAACTTTCCTCCTTCATCACATTGCTCGTGCTCCCGTTACTTGCCCAAGTTGCCAGTGCGCAATCGGTCCCTTCATCGTTCGCCTACATCCTTCAAGCCGACTCGTTGTCCAAGTCGAAGTCGGTCGTCGTCGAGCGGATCGCGGCGTGTGAGCGCGATTGGATCGTGCTTGATGCAGCGTTTGGAGGTGATGAAGCGTGGACGAGCACGGATCTCGGCGCGATTCGTCGCAGGAAGCCGGGCCGCAAAATAGTCGCCTATGTTTCCATCGGCGAGGCTGAGGATTACCGACCCTACTGGCGCAAGGAGTGGGGCACGAGAGAAAAACTCACCGCCGCCGCGCCCGCGTGGCTCGGCGCGGAGAATCCCGAATGGAAAGGCAACTACCGCGTAAAGTATTGGCGTGCTGAGTGGCAGCAGCTCGTGCTGGCTGCCATTGATGACGCGATGGCGTCAGGCTTCGACGGTGTGTATCTCGACATTGTGGATGGCTTCGAGACATTCGAACAGGAAGGCAACGACTTCATTGAGGACCGCGTGAACCCGGAAACAAAGCAGAGCTACCGCCGCGACATGGTGGACTGGGTGAAGGTCATCGCCGCGCGCACACGCACGAATCATCCGGGTGGGCTCGTCATCCCGCAGAACGGCTCGCAGCTCCTTGCATACGCAGATTTTTTCGCTGCCATCAATGCCATCGGTATCGAGGACCTTTTTACTGAAGGCAACAAGCTCCAGCCCGAGTCGCACACCAGCGAAGTTTTGAATGATCTGAAGAAAATGGGTGCAGCCAAAAAGCCTATCCTGCTTACCGAATATCCGAAGATGGCGGCGCGGCAGGCCCTGTCGAAAAAGTTGGCGAAAAAGAATGGAATGGTGTGGCTCGTGACGGATCGGGAACTCAGGACATTCGGGGTATCGGGAAAGTGATGCTTGAAGGTGCCGTTTACTAACAGACTAACGAGTCATGTTTCCCGAGCACTTTCGAGCTAATTTTAACAAAGCTAACAGAATTTAAGCGATTGTATGGGGTGAGCTTTCAAATCAGCCGCAGCGTCAAGTAAGTTCTCTATTTTTTCTAACACTCACGCCCCTCCCCGCGCACGCGTCTCTCGAGTCGCTGCTTCGCGCAGTTTGTCTTTTTTACTCTTCCTTCGTCCCTTGATACCACCCTCGCCGGGAGATCCTGGCGCCACGACTTCACTGGGTTCAAAGCCGGAGATTTCCTCCCTTGGAACTTCGAAGTGCTGGCGTTTCTCGATTAAACAGAAGCTCGCGTGTGATGCTGAGGTCACGAAGCTGATCGCCAGACCCGCCTCTCCCCCACGTCCGGTGCGGCCAATGCGGTGGCGGTAATCCACGGCGGAGCGAGGTATATCATAATTGATCACCACGGGCAACTGCGCGATGTCCAGCCCCCGGCCCGCAAGGTCGGTCGCCACGAGCACTTGAAATTCAGAATTTTTAAAATCTGCTAACACTCCGCTGCGGCCGCCTTGGCTAACAGCACCGTGGAATGAGCGGGCTTTGATTCCGTTGCGGCGGAGTTTATCGGCCACATGGTCGGCGGTGTATTGGCTGCCCACGAAAACCAACACTCGCTTCCACCCTTGCGTGGCGATCAGGTGACGCAAAAGCGGGGCACGTTGAGCGGTGTCCACTCGGATCGCGCGTTGCTCAATCGCTGGAGCACTCGTTAGATCTGTGGCGATTTCGATTCGGGTAGGCTTATTGAGAAGATCCCGGGCGATGGACTCCACCGCCTGCGGAAAGGTGGCGGAAAATAACAAGTTTTGACGGTTCTTGGGCAGGAGCTTGAGAATACGGGCAAGCTCATTGGCAAACCCAAGATCAAGCATGCGATCCGCCTCATCGAGGACCAATACACTCACCCCGGAAAGCTGCACCGCGTTTTGATCCACCAAATCGAGCAGGCGACCCGGAGTCGCGACGATGAAATCCGCACCGCCGCGCAGGGCCATCATTTGGGGATTGATCGAAACACCGCCCACCGCGCTGACCACCTTCACTCGCTCAGGAAGATGAAGGGACAGCTCCTGCACGACCCCGCGAACCTGCGCTGCAAGTTCGCGGGTGGGCACCAGAATCAGCGTGTGAACGCGGCGCGGAGTTTCTCGAGGAAAGTCGAGCCAGCGTTGCAGAAGGGGCAGGACAAATGCAGTCGTCTTTCCCGAACCGGTCGGGGCCGTCGCAAGCACATCGCTACCTGCTAGAATCGCTGGAATGGCAGCCGCCTGCACCGGCGTGGGAGCTGAGTATTGGCCTGCGGCACTTACCAATGAAGCCGACAGGCCCGGAAAAGAAAAAGGCATGACTGCTTCTATTCGTGATCGCCGCCTAGTGCAACCACTCACCACATGGCTCCTCACAAGTGGGCTCGTTGAGGCCTCGTGGAGCAGTCGATATAGCCGCTAAAATTTATAGCCCCAAAGGTTGATTTCATCGCTAAACAACTTCGAAATCTTTTCTTGATCCTCCTGACCCATGAGCTCTCGATATCCCTTTTTTTCTGTCCTAAACTTTGATTTCGCCCTCGGCAATTCCAACTTTTCTGGAATGCCGAGTTGTTTTCGAATTGACTCCAAATCCTCTGATAAGTTTTCAAAGAAACAAACTTTATCGACTGCGACTTTTCCGTCGATTGAATAAAGCTCGATGCCCTTACGCTTGAGAGCTAAAGGTACTGCTGATTCAACAAACTCAGAAATCGTAGGACGCGGTTCTGTTCTACAGCGCCAGTAGTAAAGAGAGACCATACGATCCCACGGATTTCTCTCAAAACAAAACTTGTAATAGCTATTCCATATCTCCTCTCCGATGTGGTTTTTAACCTCCTTGGCGGAAATGTGATTAAAGGGGACTTCCAAAAACTCGCTTTTTAAATTTCGGTTTTGAGATCATGTAGGTTTTTCAAGGGGTTTGGCGCGATTGCTGTGCTCCGGTGGGTGGA
>JAYVNE010000265.1:0-8043 GCA_043758615.1 Akkermansiaceae bacterium | reverse complement strand
TCAAGGAAGGCTTCCATGGACTCGGGGTTGGTGACGAAGTAAGGGCTGAGGTAGCCTTTATCGAACTGCATACCTTCGACGACTTCGAGGGTGGTTTCAATGCCCTTGGCTTCTTCCACGGTGATGGTTCCGTCCTTGCCGACCTTGTCCATGGCTTCGGCGATGATGCCGCCGATTTCCTGGTCCGAGTTGGCGGAAATGGAAGCGACCTGGGCGATTTCCTTGGCGTCGGAGACGGGCTTGGAAAGCACTTTCAGTTGGGCGACGATGGCTTCGGTGGCCTTCATGATGCCGCGTTGCAGCGAGATCGGGTTGGCACCGGCGGTGACGTTACGGAGGCCTTCTTTGTAGATGGCTTCGGCAAGTACGGTAGCCGTCGTAGTTCCGTCACCCGCGATGTCGGAAGTGCGGCTGGAAACCTCGCGAATCAGTTGGGCACCCATGTTTTCATAAGGGCACTCAAGTTCGATTTCCTTGGCAACCGAGACACCGTCCTTGGTGATGGTTGGGGAACCGAATTTCTTGTCGAGGATCACATTACGTCCAGCAGGCCCGAGGGTTGCTTTGACGGCGCGAGCGAGTTTTTCCACACCGCGCAGGAGGGCCTGGCGTGCGGCTTCGTCGAATTGGAGTTGTTTGGCCATGATGTAGTTATTAGTTATTAGTTAGAAGTTAGAAGTTATTTGTTATTTGTTATTTGTGAGAGTCGGTTTTTCGCTGAGGCGAAGTCTTAGGTTTCTTCCCTAATAACTTCTAACTCATTACGAATAACCAGTCGGCCTCAGCCGACGATTCCCAGGATGTCGGATTCGTTGATGATGAGGACTTCTTGTCCGTCGAGTTTGACTTCGGTGCCGCCGTATTTCGAAATGAGCACTTTGTCGCCGACTTTGACGGTGAAGTCGATGAGCACGCCTTTGTCGTCTTTGCCGCCCGTTCCGAGGCTGAGAACTTCAGCTTCTTGCGGCTTTTCCTTAGCGGTGTCCGGGACGATGATGCCGCCGGCGCTGATTGCTTCAGCTTCGAGACGTTTGACGAGGACGCGTTGTCCGAGTGGTTTGATGTTAGCCATAATGTTATATGTTTGGTTTGGTTTTCTATGAGAAGCCACGCCGCAGGTGCGGAGTGGAAAGTGTTTGGGAGAAGATATTTTTAACCGCAGATGAACGCAGATAGACGCAGATGGAAGAAAGGAATCTTGGTTTAGGCAAGAGCTTCGAGCCAGAGGTCGTGTTTGGTGGTGAGGGTGCTCATTGGGAACCGCCTTTGCGGGGAAGTTTCTTTTGTTCGGATTGAAGTCGGCGTTGGACTTTCTTGAGATCCTCGGCGGCAGGGAGCTCTTCAGGAACAATGTTCCGCTCGCCTAACAAGCTCCGGACATCCGTGTTGTTTTTGATGTGCTCGTCGGAGATGGAGCGTTCGGTGTCCAATCCATCGCGGGTGATGCTGAAGGTCGTGATTTCGTTGGCGAAGTCTTTCGCCTTGATAATGATCGTGGGGAGGAAATCGGCGAGCGGGCGATTTTCCGGCACACCGAGGCGGGTCTTCATATCCTGGGTGGTTTTGCCACCGAAGAGCGCTTGATCGCCTTTGCTGCGAATGATGCCGAAGCTCTTTTCGTCCTCAAGTTTTTCGAAAATGAGGCTGGAGAGCAGCTTCTCGGATTCGGTCAGTTTTTTGCGGGCGTGCAGACGCTCGACCTCGGCGAGGCGAAGTTCGATGAGTTCCTGCCGCCGGGTCTGGAGGGCGAAGTAGGTCTGGCAAAACGCGATCTCATCCTTCGCCGGGTCGCCGTTCTGGGCGATGAGGTAGCAGGCGTAGCGGGTGAGCATGAAATCCTCGATTTCACGCTGCCCGCCCTTGCCAAGAGCGATCATTTTCCTGACCTCAGGAAAATGATCGGAAGCCTTATGCCCGGAGGTTTCGCAGGCCGTCATGGCACTCTCGACGACCTTGCGAAAATTCTCCCATTTCGTGTAGCCGAGAACTCCTTGGAGATCACGCGCCAGCCAGAACTCCAAACCGGATTCAAACTCGACTTGAACGAGTTTTTCCAGTTGGGAAAGGAGTTGGGCGATGACCGACGGCTTCATGGGCGTGGATTGAGGATCATTTTCCTGAGGTCAGGAAAATGATCGGAGATTGGCACCATCCGCACATCCCACGCCGCCGCGAGGCTGGCAACCGACTCCGGAGAGAGCGGACGCAGCGCGGCGAGGCGTTGGTGTTTGGTGGTGAGGGTGGTCATGAGCGGACATGTGGCGGCGGTTTCCAACCGCCATGCCATTTAAGTTGAATTGAGTAGGGCTTGGCGGTTGGAAACCGCCGCCACGGATCAATCCACCACTTCCGCATCGACGACTTTGCCTTTGGCTTGCTTCGGCTCGTTGGAGGCGGATTCGGCGGGCTCGACGTCGGGCATTTCGGGGCCGCCTGCTCCGGCACCGGCTTTTTGAGCGGCTTCGGCGAGGGCTTGGAGGGAACCTTCGAGATCGCTAACAGCGCTGTTGATGGTGTCAACGTCATCGCTGGAGATCGCGTCCTTCACGGCTTGGATTTTGCCGTTGAGGAGATCCTTGAGTTCGGCGGGGGCGTTGTCGCCCAGTTCACCGAGTTGTTTCTCGACGTTGAAGACGAGGTTGTCTGCCTTGTTCTTGGCATCGACTTTTTCAACGCGCTTCTTGTCTTCTTCGGCGTGGGATTCGGCGTCGCGCTTGGCTTTTTCGATCTCGTCCTTGGAGAGGCCGGAGGAACCTTGGATAGAGATTTTCTGTTCCTTGCCGGATTGCTTGTCTTTGGCAGAAACGTGGAGGATGCCGTTGGCGTCGATGTCGAAGGTGACTTCGATTTGTGGCTCGCCACGGCGGGCCGGGGCGATGCCATCCAGCTTGAAGTTTCCTAGCAGTTTGTTGTCCACGAACATCGGGCGCTCACCTTGGCAAATGCGGATGTCCACGGCGGGTTGGCTGTCGGAAGCGGTCGAGAAAATTTGGGATTTCTTGGCCGGGATGGTGGTGTTGCGCTCAATCATCGAGGTTGCACGGGAGCCTTCCGTTTCGATGGAAAGGGTGAGCGGGCTGACGTCGAGGAGGAGGACATCTTTGACATCGCCACGGAGGACGCCGCCTTGGATGGCTGCGCCGATGGCGACAACTTCATCCGGGTTGACGCCTTGGTGAGGCGTTTGTCCGGCAAGTTCGCGGGCGATTTCGACGACTTTCGGCATGCGGGTCATGCCGCCGACGAGGACGAGCTCGTCAATTTCTTTAGCAGTAAGGCCGGCTTCCTTGAGGCAATCGCGGACAGGCTTCTTGGTGCGTTCGAAAAGAGAATCCGTGAGCTGTTCGAGCTTGGAGCGGGTGAGCGTGAGCTGGATATGCTTCGGTCCGGTGGCATCCGCAGTGACGAAAGGCAGGCTGATATCGTAAGACTGGGTGGAGGAAAGGGCGATTTTCGCTTTTTCGGCTTCTTCCTTGATGCGCTGGAGGGCGTCGGGTTGGCCGGAAAGGTCGATGCCTTGATCCTTTTTGAACTCGCCCACGATCCATTGAATCAGGGTGTTGTCCCAGTCGTCACCGCCGAGCATGGTGTCGCCATCCGTGGCAAGGACTTCGAAAACGCCGTCGCCGATCTCGAGCACGGAAATATCGAAAGTGCCGCCGCCGAGGTCATAGACGGCGATTTTTTCGTCGGATTTCTTGTCGAGGCCGTAAGCGAGAGCGGCTGCGGTCGGCTCGTTGATGATGCGGAGCACTTCGAGACCGGCGATTTCACCGGCGGCCTTGGTGGCGTTGCGCTGGGAGTCGTTGAAATAGGCGGGCACCGTGATGACGGCTTGGGTGATTTTCTCGCCGAGCTTGGCTTCGGCATCGGCTTTGAGCTTGCCGAGGACCATCGCGGCGATTTCCTGCGGCGAGTAGGTTTTCTTTTCGCCAGCCACTTCCACTTGGATGTGGGCGTCGCCATTCGCGGCGGCGACGATGGTGTAGGGCATGCGTTTGTCGGCATCCTTGAGCTCCGAGAACTTGCGGCCGATCAGGCGCTTGGCGGAGAAAATGGTGTTTTGCGGGTTGGTGACCGCTTGGCGTTTAGCGGCTTGGCCCACGAGGCGCTCACCGTTTTTCGCGAATGCAACCACGGATGGGGTGGTGCGTGCGCCTTCAGAGTTTTCCAGCACGGTGGACTCGCTGCCATCCATGACAGCCATGCAGGAGTTAGTAGTGCCGAGGTCGATTCCGAGAATTTTTGACATGTGGGTGGTTCTTTCTGGTATTGGCTATTGAGGCCTTGGTTGATGCCCGCCTTTCGCAGGGCGTGTGCCGATCAAGGTTGGTTTCTATAAGTGATTGAAAATTAGTGGATTTTAAATTTGTGGACCCGGCTCTCATGCAAATCCCCCGCAAATTCGCGACATTTTGTCACATTTCTCCGAGGACACATTGTCACAGTGGGCACAATTGCACGCTTTTCGTTTCCAACCTTGTATCGCTCATACATTCCCTTCTAGGGTCCGCCGCACCTCATGAGAGCCCAGCCTTTCAAATGGATCGCGCGTGGTAAACCGTTTCGGAAAAACGAAATTGGATCGCAAGGCACGTTTCCGCCCATACTTGAACACCTGATCCGCCAACGGGGCCTTCCCGCCGGCGTGGACCTGGAGGGCTACTTGCGCCCGCGTTTGAGGGACTTGGCAGATCCATTTTTGATTCCGGACATGAAACCTGCGGTGGAGCGAGTGCTTTTGGCCATCGATCGTGGAGAAAAAGTCTGCATTTACGGCGATTATGATGTGGATGGAGTCACTTCCATCACCCTGATGCGGCGGATCTTGAGAGCTTACGGATTGGAGCCACGGACCTTTATTCCGCGCCGGGGACCAGAGGGATATGGGTTGAGCACTGCTGCATTGAAGCGCTGCATGGAAGAGGGGCCGAAACCGGATCTGATGATCACGGTGGATTGTGGCACCGTTTCGATTCCTGAGGTGGCTGCCCTGCGAGCGGAGGGGATCGACGTGCTCATCGTGGATCACCATGAGCCTGAGCTGGCGGGTCGACCGGATTGCTGCGCTTTGGTCAATCCGAAGTGCGGGACGGAATTCACCTACCTTTGCGCAGCCGGGGTGGTTTTTAAATTGGGTCATGCGCTTTTGAAGACGAGGCCGATCGATTTGGATTTAAAGGAACTGATCGATCTGGTGGCAGTAGCGACCATTTCGGACATCGTCCCCATGATTGGGGAAAATCGTTTGATGGTTCGCCACGGACTCAAGCACCTGCCGAGCACGATGAATCCCGGCCTGCGTGCTCTTCAAGAAGTCACCGGAATGAACGGCACGGCAACTTCGATGGATGTCGGTTTCCGGATCGGCCCTCGACTCAATGCCGCGGGCCGGATGGATGCGCCGGAAGACGCGCTCGCTACTCTAACGACTGACTGCCGCCGCCTGGCGCATGATTTTGCAGTCAAGTTAGATGCCTATAACAAGGAGCGCCAAACTCACGAAGGTCTGATCCGTCGCGAGGCGGTGGAAATGCTTACCCGTGATTTTAATCCGGAGCGCGATCCAGTCATCGTGCTTGGCTCGCGTGCTTGGCACCACGGCGTGGTCGGCATCGTCGCTTCACGGCTGATGCGACAGTATCACAAGCCGACGTTCGTGATCGCGATTGATGAAGATGGAATTGGCAAAGGCTCCGGTCGCAGCATCGACGGCATTTCCCTCGTGGACGCCATCCGCGCCTGCGAAAGTAATCTCATCGCCGGCGGTGGGCACGCGATGGCAGCCGGGCTTTCGATTAGAGAAGAGCAACTGGACAGTTTTCGCGCCCAATTCTCGGAATATGTCATGACTAACAGCAGCGCTGAACAACGCCAGCCGACGCTGATGTACGACGCGGAAATTTCCTTCGACCAATTGTCTCTGGAATTCCTCGCCAGCTACGACTTGCTTCAGCCCTTCGGAAATAGCAATCCGCAGCCGGTGTTCATCTCCCGGGGAGTCGGCCTGAGTCGCTCGCCCCTGCACATGAAGAACAATCACTTACGCTTTATGTTGCGCCAGGGCTATCACGAGCAGGACGCCGTTTTCTTCGGCGGTGGCGAGTATCCGCTCCCCAATCCTCCGTGGGACATTGCCTTCACGATTGATAGAAATACCTTCCGCGGCCGCACCACGCTGCAACTTATCATTCAAGATGTGCGGGCCGAAGAGGTATGATTTTGCGGATGGCGATCTAACGATTTTTCAGCACGATGCGGTAATTCGCCTTGCCTGAGCGGAGCTGATCCAGCGCGGCATTCACGTCGCTCATCGCGAATGTCTCGATCACCGGTGCGATCGAATGGCGGGTGCAGAAATCCAGCATCGTTGCCACCGTGGCGACCCACGATCATTTGCTCGCCCTTCGCGCAAAGATTGTGATGTCCTGATAGACAAGGCTGGCAGGACATGCAGCTCCCGGCGAACCAACCGAGTCCCACTCGGTCGCCCACGGCCAGGCCCTTCACCTGATCGCCCGTTTTTTCGATCACACCCACCACCTCATGACCGGGCACCAGCGGATAGCTGGCGTTCCCCCAAGCGTTATCGAGCATCGAGAGGTCCGAGTGGCAGATCCCGCAGGATTCCACCTTCACCTGCACTTGTTCCGGGCGCAGCGCACCGGGATCGAATTCAAATTCTGCCAGTGCGTTACCCGGCTTTGTAGCTGCCCATCCGTGAAAGTTTTCAGTCATCCGCGCACTTTGGATGGAAATTCCGCCGAGGCAAATTTCCATTGCGAGAAATTTCATTTTCCCTTCACACCACTCACCCGAAAAATTTCACTTCGCATAAAAAATCGTCGTTCTTCAGAAGCCCCTGTTGCCATCGTTCATGAAAGCTGGTAACCGTCTTTCAAATGGATCGTAGCATGCCGCAGCTTGAATTCAGATGGACCTCTTGGTTCCGCGTCCTGAAACCTGCGGAAGCCGCTCGCAAGCAATCACTCCGGGAGGATGGCGGCCTAACAGCATGGTGTGTAGAAGCCTCTAAAACGCTTTTGCTTCACGAGCTCGCGCGGAAGGTAAGCGTCTCATGGAACCCTCGCATGCAGACCACCGCCGGCCGCGCTTGGTGGCCGGATCGTGCCATCGAGCTCAATCCGAAACTCAAAGAATGCGAGCCTGAGGAACTCTGGCGCACCCTCAAGCATGAACTCGCCCACCTCGTGGCCTACGAGCGTTGCGGCCGCCGTCGCATCGAGCCGCACGGCCCAGAATGGCAGATCGCCTGCGCGGACCTAGGCATCCCCGGCGAGCAACCGTTTCACAACCTGCCCTTCAAGCGTCGCAAGATGAAGCGCAAGCACGCCTATATCTGCTCTAACTGTTTTTCTGTCATTCACCGCGTCAAACCTATCAAGCGCTCCGTCGCCTGTTATGACTGCTGCCGCAAGTTTAACAACGGCAGTTACCTCGATCGCTTCCGCCTCATCGAGAAAAAACCGATCTGATACCAGCCGTCCGGCCTAGGAGGCCGGGACGAATGGAACATCAGCACGCCACACAGCGGGGCATCGTGGCTGGAGCGTCACGCTCCAGGCCGTTGCAGGAGCATCTTGCTCCGAGTCAAAATCTTCAAAGACAGCCCTGCCTAACAGCACGAGCTTCCCCTCTTCCTACACCAGAAACCATCACCCCAAGCCCCTCAAGCCCCTCAAGCCCCTCAAGCCCCTCAAGCCCCGCTTGGTCGATTGGCGGAGCAGGGTGAAAATAAGAATAATCACAACCCCCACGTTTATCACCAGCAGCACACATTTCACCGGAGATACCGCTACGAAAAGCTCATACAGTTCCAAAGGGATGAAGCAACCCGTCGCGATCACCGTTAGAATCTCCGCCCACCGCTTCTCATAATAAAGCCCCGTGCCTTCCGTGAGCAGCAGCACTCCGTAGGCGAGGGTGATGCCGCTGAGTTTCTCTAGTTTCCCGTCATCCAGCAGATCGAGTTTCGCTAGAGCTGCGCCAAGGTAGCGATTGTCAGGATCCACTCGCAATTTG
>JAYVNE010000264.1:0-2558 GCA_043758615.1 Akkermansiaceae bacterium | reverse complement strand
CTTAAATCGTTTGAGTCATTCAAGGAAAACGGCAAGCAGGTCACACGCCTCCGCATGGCATTTACGTCCGTGGAAAAACTCAGTTGGCTGGGAAGTGGTAACGGGAGTCCGGCTGCTATTCTCGGAACCATTTCTGTCACGAACGAAAATGGGCATCCAGTCATTAAGCGCACACTCGACAGCATGACATCATCACGGCCAAAGGGAGGTGGCGAGGAATTTCTGACGCGCGGCCTCGGCACTCTGCTGATGGGGAATAATTATCTGGTCTATACCGTGCATTTTCCCGGTGAGGTAGTGAATGCGAACTCCACGCAGACTGATAAGCAGACCAACACTGTGCGGTGGAAATTCCCTTTGAGCCAGACCATGTCGGAGCCAGTGGTGATGCATGCAGAGTGGAAGGGTGGCGGATGGATGGGGTGGGTGATTGGCGCAGTGCTCGTAGTGCTTGTGGTAGGATTTGTCGGCTCAAGGTTCCTGGCACGCAGTGGAACGTAGCAGAATATATTGGATCTTCGGCACCCGGTCTTCTCCTCAGTTTTTAGAAACTTACAAGTTAGTAAATGCGTTATTTGAGAGATAATGCCTATTCAGTATTAAAATATAATTGATGCAAGCCTACATCATTATTTTCGATACAAAATGCCAGAAACTTCTCCATCCAATTTCCCATTAAGATAGACTGGGCAATAATACAAGATAGTCCCATCATCTTTCAATCTAAACGTTTCATTTGAAATCAAGCGACCGAGATTTGGCACGTCACTAGCAGAATAGATGGATAGCCCGACTTTATCTCGGCTGACTCTTTTCATGGCACCCGGAGGATCATCCGCAATCCTCGCCAAATCTAAGTTAGGTTCAAACGCTATGCAATAATCACGCGTTTGCACTAATCGGTTGTGAGTTAACCATCGCGTAGTGATCTTGCCAGCCCATGTGCCTGCAAGACTTGCATCGTTTATCGCCGGGTTAAGTTTATTAACAATTTTCGGCAGAACTTCACTTTTCGTTACTGCGCTTTTCTCATCCAAAATCACAAGATGATTCTCTTGATTTGTAAGTATTAATATGTGCTTGCACGTTCCATCCACAACTTTGCCATCCAAGCCTTTATTGTGAAAATTGGTCGCAAACTCTGTCCTTGTAAGTCCGTTACTGAGTTGGGTTGACTGGATACCTCCTCTAATGGTGTGACTTGCAATTGGCCATTTCTGAAAATATTCTTCCTTGTCTTTTCTGATCACTTCCTGATTGACCAATCCTTTGTCAAAGAAATTTACAGCTTCCGCATAGAGAGGCATGATGGAGTTTAAATCGTGCGAGTTTTCCGCGTTGACGGTCTTGCGAACAAATGTTTCACTCCTGTTTTGAATCGAGTCTATTTGAGGTGACGTGATCTTCTTGCCCGTAGTGTTAACAGGCGGTTGAATCTCGGACTTGCCGGGTTCAGTCTGATTTGGAGATTGATTTGCAACTACTTGGTCACCAGAAATCTGAGAGGTGCTTTCGATTTTCAAAGCACCACCCGACAGCACACAACGGAAGCCGAAGTTGAAGTTGCGATATATGTTGGGCGTTCCGAAAAAGCGGCGTGAGGACAATAAGCTCTCACGAATACTTTCGTCCCAAGACCCTCCGCGTAGGACACGAAATTTGTGCTCATTATCATACCAGTCTTCACACCACTGCCATACATTCCCGCCCAGATCATACAAGCCCAGCTGGTTCGGCTGGAAACTCATCACGGGTGAGGTCGTAGCAAATCCATCCTGATAGCCATAGATCTCTGATAATTTGGGAAACCTCATTTTGCATGAACCATCGCTAAAGTTCCCCGCTCCTGATGGTGGTGGCCAAGTCGTGCCCCAAGGATACATGTTAGAGATTTTTCTGTCCTTGCTCTTAGGGCTGGCGTCTTCGTCTTCGAGAGCACCGATGCCAACGGCAATGCTCCATTCGTGGTCTTTCGGCAGGCGGTAACTGCGTCCCTCTTTTTGGGAAAGCCACGCGCAGAATGATTTTGCGTCTTGCCAGCTTACGTTTACCACCGGGTGATCATCGTTCTCACTTACAAGCACGTCTTGGAATTGCGCATTTTTCCACGAGTAGTCATCCACGCCGTTTACGGCTGCCGCATATTTCCGGTAGTCGCCCTTCCGCGTGTCATGGATGCAGAAGAGCACCTGTGTTCCAGGAACGGGCACGAATTTCATACCGAGGGAGTTGATGAAAGGATGGTCTTTGGTGGCAGCGGCGATATTGGGCGCGGCGGTTTCAACCGGCGGCTTGGCTGCCGGGTCAGGTGAGATGGTAGCCACGGATGCGGGTGGCGGAATCGAGACTGGAGGCGTCGCGGGCGGGGAAACGGGCATTGGTGCGACTGGCGTTTCAGTGACCATCGGGGTGCGCGGGCTCGCCAGTAGCTCTGGCGGAACAGATGCCTGTGGCGGGTGTTTCTTTTCTTGATCCTGATGACGATGCCAAAAAGTCCAGGCAAAGCCGAAAAACAGAAGGACTGCTACGGGTATCAAAACTTGCGCGCTACTGCGCAT
>JAYVNE010000263.1:0-8054 GCA_043758615.1 Akkermansiaceae bacterium | reverse complement strand
TTTCAGACGGGCCATCCCCACGCGGGTGGGGAAATCACGCCGGAACGCATGACGAGTTCGGCAATGCCCGGGCCATCCCCACGCGGGTAAATCTCTGCAGTTACCAAGGACTTACAGAAGACTTTGCAAAGTTTCCATTGAATCCGTGGGTGTGTCAATCTGTCAAATTTCTGCTAGAATGGACAATTGTCGGGATCGATCCATGACTCGGCGATCAGCGAGATTCCTGACAGATCGACGCCGATTCTGCCAGTTTTTCCATCAGGGCCGATTCTCTCGACCATGTAGCCCTGACAGTTCTGAGCAGAGGAAATGATCAACATGCCAAAATCTTTTGAGGCATTTCGCAGGATGAAATCCATCACCTTACGATGCGTTCTCACGTTGAGCGTGCCGACGAAGACATTCGGTTTTGGCTCGATGAACCAGCGCTTGAGATGACCGCGAATGGCTGGCGGGACATCGTTGCAGACGAGAACGGTCATGGGGGGCCGAGTTAAGAGTTAGAAGATTGGGGATTGGGGATTGGAGAGCAGGTTTTTCCATCAACTTTCAACTCTCGTCCACATTAAGCTTCTGAGTGGGGTTGGAGAGGGTGGTCGGGTGGGGAGTCGTCGGGATTCTCGCCGAGGCCGAGGAAGAGTTTTTTCAAATCTTCCGGCATTCTGCGGAGCATACGAGTTTCCTCGACTTTTTGTTTGAGGAGTTTTCTCACGAGTGTGCCATCATCGTTGGGATTGATGGACAGAGCTTCGAAAGCGGCAGGCCAGCTTGTCTCATGTTTGTAGAGGTCTGCCGCATCGTAGATAAATGGCAATGTCCCGGCGGCATGGACGAAGCCTAGCTGGGGGATGAATCCCATGGAACAACAGACGGCGGCGGTGAGGGCGTAGAGCGAGGCATTGGAGGCTGATAGCGCGCGGTTGATGCCATCGGCGAGTTGCCAGTTTTCTGATTTGTAGTCGCGGCCTTTCCAGGTCACGCCGTACTTCAGGCCGAGATCGGCGTAGGTTTGTTTCACCCGTTTTCCTTCCATGCCGCGGAGTTGCTTGATGTTCACACCGTGGACGGAGGCTTCCGGGAAACGATGGAGAAACATCCGCCGGGCGATCTCGTTCTGGGATTTCTTGTTCGCCCAGGCAGTGGCATGGATGCGGGCCATGGAGTTGTCGTGATTCGGCGTGATGCCAAAGGCGTAGAAGCGCAGGCCATCCTCACCCAGCCAGAGCAGCGGGCAATTGCACTGGGCGGCGGCTTTCACAGCGGCGTGGGTGATGGTGGTGCCGGGGCCAAGGATGAGCGCGGAGACGGTGGCCACGGGAAGCCGGGTGATGAGTCCATCGCTACCGATCCATTTCACCGATGAGTCATCCACCTCCAGTCGCCCATGTTCCAGATAGATCGGGGTCCAGCGGTCCTTGGCGGGAGCGAGGGTATCGAGGGGCGGGCGTTCGAAGATGGGCATGGGAGGGAGAGATTGGGGATTTCAGATTTCAGATTTCAGATTTCAGATGGCGGATGCCGGATGCCGGATGCCGGAGAGATTGACAATTTTAGTCAAGTTGACTAGTTTGCGGCCATGCAGGTGACGATTCATGAGGCGAAAACGCATCTTTCACGGCTGATCGCGGCGGTGGAGCGTGGGGAGGAAGTGATTATTTCAAGGAGGGACAAACCGGTGGTGGAACTTCGTGCTGTGGAATCGACCTCAAAAATCAAGCGTTCCTCAGGCTGTGGCGCATTGGCTGGATATTTCAGCGAGTCAGTCATCGAGTATCTCACTAACAATCCGGCTCTCGATAAACAGGTCGAAGAAGATTTCGAAAGCTTTGAGGAGGATTGGAAATGAGGCTGCTTTTCGACACTCAAGCTTTCCTCTGGTGGTGCTTGGTCGCCCCAAAGGTGTCCCCTGCGGCTCTCGCCGCGCTTGACGAGGCCAAAGAGGTTTTCCTGTCGCCTGTAACTTTCTGGGAGATCGGCCTGAAAGGGAGTGGCAAGGGCTTTGATTTTCATCTGCCTGACGACTGGGAAACCATTCTGCTGGCCCATGCGGAACGCTATCAGGTTTCGTGGTTGCCGATTTCCCCACGCCACTGTCGGTTGATTCAAGATTTGCCGTTTCATCATAAAGATCCTTTTGACCGGATGCTCATTGCGCAGGCCTTGCAGGAAAAATGCGCGGTGATCGGATCGGATGATGCGTTTGAGAGATATGGGGTGAAGCGGATTTGGTGATCAGGGGAGTTCGCCGGGAAGTCGGTGACGGATGGGACGGGCGTGGAACTCGCGCTGCTTGAAGGAGACAGGTTGGTCTTGGAGATGGAAATCCCCGGGCTGGTTTTGGTTCCGTTCTGGCTCTTCCCATCGCTCAAGGTCGGTGGGAAGGAGTTCGAGTGGGATCGACGGGCGGCCGGTGGCATTTTCCCATTCCCGGATTTTATCGAGGAGGGAACTCACCACTGTTTGCGTAGTTACTCCTTCCAGCGGACTAAGCGGCATGGCGGGCAGGCACGTTTTCCGCCCGAACCAGACGCCCCAAACGGGATTTTTCAAATGATGGATGGCGGCACTAACAGTCTCTGAATTACCCTCGAATGCGGTAATGAAGCGGGCTTCCGTGAGGTCGGTGCGGTGGGTGATGACAGTCCGCTGCTCTGGTGATTTCCATTTGAGACCACCCGAATCTGTTCTCCCAGCAATCGGTGGAACATTCATTTTTCCCTCTCTGGTATCAGGGTAGCCGCCGCCTACGGTGTGGAAGTCTGACAGGCGCCCGACGAGCGATTTCTCTCTGCGCGGCAGCCGATAGACGGTGAGCCGCAGAGCGGAAAAAGGCGCGAGTTTCTCCGCCTCGTCGTCCGCGTATTTGTCGATGCCAGCGGCGGCGGCGAGCAAGCCGATGAGGGCACTCTTGGTAGGAAATGCCTCGGTTTCCCGGCGGGTAAACCGTGAGGAGCTGCCCCAGGACTGCATGGGACCATCTAGCAGGATGGCGAAGGCGCGGGTGTTAGATGGATCAGACATCGGTGGTAAGGAGTTTTTCGAGGAAGGTGCCTAGACCGTCTTCGGTGAGGAGGGATTCTACGGTGGTTTCGATGTTCCAGATTTTTTTCAAGTCCTCGTGATGTTTCAGCAATTCGTCACGGGAGGCGACTGAGTAGCCCTTGCCCTTCGGCTTGATCGGCGATTCGAAGGCGTTGATAAGCTGGAGCGGCTGGCCATTTTCCTTGCGGATGCCGAGAACTTCGATGGGCAGGGTGGCACCATTCATCGAGTTTTGCCGCGCACCGGGGATGGCGGTGAGCACGGCGGTGATGAAGGCACGGAGGAGGGACTTGCGCTTTTCTTGTTCGCAAATCGGCCCGAGGTGCTTGGCATCGAAGAGCAGGTCCAGATTGATGCCGACGTAGCGGTAGTAGGTGGCGGAGTTATATTCGAGCGTGCCGATCATTCCAGCTCCGGCGTCTTCAGAAGTTTCCCCGTCATTCTCACCGCGCTGATTCTTCACATCATCGACCGCAGAATAGAAATCGATTTCATTTGAAGTCGTGTGCGTGGAAAGCGCATGGGAAAACATCGAAGCTCCTTCAACATTTAGAGAGGGATCATTGGCGACCATCCGTCCGAAGAGGGCGATGTCTCCAGCGTCAGAAATTCCCGCTGATTGAATCGCTTTCGCAACAGGATCTAGAGCTTTCTTAAGATCCTTTTCAGCCGCGCTTTTTTTACTCTTGTCCGAAGAGGCATTTGCAGCAGTGGCAGTCTCAATTAGATCTTTGTTGGCCAGAATTGCATCCGCAGCGGCGTGAATTTGAGCAGGTGACAACCAAATCAATGCTGGCATATTCATTCGTCCATTCTTGTCAGTCTTTGCTTTGGCAGCGCCGGATTTGTCAACCAAGCGAGACAAAACCTCGAGTGCAAGAGGTTCAGCACTTTCCTTACTAAGCCCTCCATTGATCAGAATTCGAACCAAACCTTCATGGGCTAGTTTTGTTCGCTCTGTGTGAAACTCGTTTCCATAGTAGGCTTTGTTAAAACGCAGGCGTGTGGCCCGCTTTTGGGATTGGCTGGAAACGCGGGCGCGGAGGGAGCCGCCGAAGGTGGCGGATTTCGGGGAGCCGACATCATCGCGGTTGAGGCAAGTGACGGGGAAAGACTGGAGGATATGGAGTTCGATGAGGTTCATTGGAGTTGATAGATGTTGGTTGAGAGTTGAGAGTTTTTCTTGGAGATTTTCAGAACCTACTGGGGGACGATTTGTCCCCCAGTAGCGGGACGGGTGAGTTTGGGAAGGTTTTCAACCCGTGACGATTCGTCACGGGTTCGGCTGTTGGTGTTTCCAAACCGTTACAAATTGTAACGGTTTGCGGGGCTGATGGGGCGGACATGATTTCAGATTGGTGAGAGACAGAGCATGCCGAAGCCGAAGGCTTTGGCGGAGCCGATGCCAGTGTGGGTAGCTTGGATGAAGAGAGTGGGATCGGTGACTTTTAGGACGCCGACAAACTCGGTGGCGCTGTGGAGTCCGGCGTGGCGCTGGGTGTCTGCGGAGCTTTTTTTCACGAAGACTTGGCGCGGGCGTGGGATAGTTTGGAGGGTGGCGGGATCGGCGAGGAAGCCGTGCTGGCTGCCTTTTCGTGAGAGCCACTCCAGCAGATCCTCACGGGTGGAAACCGGGATACGCTTGGCATTCCGGCGTTTGCCCTGGGCATCGCGCGGGGCGGCGAGTTTCCGCGTGGGATTTACTAACAGGGAAAAACGATAGCGGCTATGTTGGAAGAAACTGGCGGGAATTTCCTTCGTCCGCCACGTATCCTCGGGACAGGTGCCGGGACGCTGAGGCACGGTGGCGGACTGGATGAGGAAACGGAAGCCGTCGCCAGTATCGTCAAGGCGGGTGAGGAAATCGCGGTCGGCTTCCGGTCGTCTGGGAAACGCCTGCCACGCCCATTGGTGCCAGCCGTAGGCATCGCGCAGACCGGCCTTGTGCGCTGTCTCGTAGTCGATCTCGATTTTGGTAAGGTGCAGGCTCATGCGTCGGCGGAGATGGATTGTTCGGCGGGAGCTTGCCAGAAGGCGAGAGCCCAGCGGGTTTTTACTGCTTCCGGGTTGGTGCGAAACTGGCGGAGGTCGCCAAGCAGGCGGGCGTAATCGAGCGGGATGGATTCTCGTTCGAGGCGTTTGACGAAGCGGTGAAGCTGCGTGCCGAGATCGTCGGGTGATTCCGCAGCGAGCAAGCGGCGGAAATGCCTTTCCATGGAATCGAAGCCGTTCGCACTGGTGCTGCCACCGCCGAGTTTCAGCGCCGCGCTGCCGATGGAGTGTGCACCAGAAACATGGGCGGGCGCGGAATCCTTGGAATGGACAGCGTAGAGAGCGGCGAGCAGCGTTTTCCGGTCGTCATCGAGCGCGAAGAGTTTCCCGAGAATCGGATAGGCGTAATGGCGGGTGCCTTCGCTCCACCAACGGCGCAGGGCGGCGCGGTGGCCGCGGTCGGCGCAAACCTTGATGAGGGAGGCGACGAAGTTTTCGTTTTGTTTCTGATAGTCGGTGGTGCTCATGATTCGGTGGTGGTTGGGGCAGGCTTGCGGGTGGTTGTTTTGACCTTCTTGGGTAGCGGTCGCAGCACGCGGAGGCCCGCTGCGTAGGCTTGGTGTTGGCGGGGATTGCCGCGCGGGCAGGTGGCCTCGTAGGCGGCATTCGCTGCGGCACGGACGGCGGTAGTCCATGGGTCAGGGCCTTTACCAAATTCGGCGCTGCCCATCGAATCATCTGCGGTGCCAGCGCCTTTGAGGAGCTGGAGTAAGATTTCTGACTGCTGGTCAAGGGTGTTCCAGAAATGACGCTGGGCGGAATCGGTGGGAGCAGAGTCTTGCTTGAGCGTTGCGTAATACGTCCTTACCGCGCCGTAGATGCGCTTGGAAAAATCCTCCGCATGGGTGACGCCGCTTTGATAACGAATCTGACCGTTTTCACCGAACAATTCGAAGGGAACTGTGAAAAAAGACTCCACGGCATCGAGAATTTTAGCGTCCTTTGCCTTGATAAGTTCCCCGCTCCAGAAGGTGACCTCGGGTGGCGCAGCATCAGCATCCAGATGACTCCTGAATGTGAGCGGGGCTTTGGAGCCACCTTCCCGCAGGACGGTCATGAGATGCAGATCCCGCCAAATTCCTTTGCCGATATTGGCGCGGAGCAGGACTGGCGTTTCCACTCCGCCACGCTTGCCTACGATTACGGTGGAGGAGCTTTCGCGAACCTCCGTCGCCTCGAAATCTGGATAGACTGTCCCTTGGTCGATACAGATGCGGGTGCCGCCTTTCACCAGCCAGAGCATGCACGGGGCGGGAGCGAGGCGGGCTAGGTAGTCAAATTTTCCGCCGCCTTCCCAGACGGGCTTGCCAAGTGAAGACGGGTGAAGGGTCTCCGTGTCCATGCAGTTGAGCAGGATAGTCTCGCGCAGCGTTCCACCGATCAGGAAGGTGTGCAGAGCTTTCAAGGCCGGGCCGTTACCCTTCACTTTGGAAGCGAGACTGCCGCCGACGAAATGATTCTGATAGGCGAGCATGGCCCGTGCGATGAAGGCGGGAGCGAGTTCGCGGTTCTCATCACCTACGTGATCGAGAAGTGTGGGGTTATTGCCGGTGGAAAAATGAGGCACAATCTGCGCCGTGGGGTAATCCTTGTCGTCCTTGATTGGTGTTTGCAGGAATCGCTTACCCTCGCCCATGAGATTGAAGTGCTCATTCCATTTCGTGAGGTAATCTGATACGCGCGGTTCCAAATCATTTCCCCACCCATCCCAATCATCGCTGGTGTCTGGTGCGCCGAGCGTGGCTTGGGTGATGCAGACGAGCAGCCGCAGGATGGAGATTCGCTCATGCGGCGGCACGGCGAGATCCGCGATAGCGGCGGACTCGGTGAATAGCTGGTGAAGGCTGACTGATGCGGAGCGCCCGTCGAGGTAGCGAACGGGTATCCATGGATCGGAGGTTAGATTGAAGTTCATGTGGGAGAAGATGATAGAAGTTAGAACCAAGAATCAAGATCGTCTGGATCATCGGATGGCGTAGGGCGGTCGGTGATTTTTTCATACCAAACGCCCAGGTCATGACGATAGTGGAGTCGATAGGAAAGACCCTCGCCGCCAATAATTTCCAACGCGGTCGAGGTGTTCGAGTACACTGCAAGCACGGCATCGCCGATGTGCTGGCCTAGCCATTCCGGTTGTTTCGAGTAGGCGGCGCGGACGAGCCAGGCGGGGATGCGGACGGCATTCTCGTGAAGGAGCTTGGCGAGATCGTAGTGGAAAATGCCAGCAATCAGCGTTTGTGAGGTGCCTTGGAGTGGCGTGACGATGGTCTGGTAGCCATGAGTTCGCGGTGTCTCATTGAGGAGAACGAGAAGCGCGGAGGGCTGCATGTTGTAACGGGTTTGTGCTCCTTCGTTGTCTTGTAAGGCATCTTGGAATGGTCCTTGGCGCTTGGCTTTTTCCTTCATGCACTCTGTCGCATCCGCAAGATTTTCGGCCAGTTTTCCCACTCCTGCGGGCAATGAATCTCTCAGTGTGAGCGGGGATTCCAATAGCTCGCGGATGTCGGTGGGTAGAGTAACAGTATCCCGCTCGCGCCAAACTTCCTGCGAAAAATACAGGGCGATGGGCGGATAGATGAAGGCGGATGCACCGAGTTCTTTGCAAATGGTTTGGGGATCGGCGGACCAGTTCACCACTGGCTGAAGGATCCTGCAGGTGGCATTTTCAAATCCAGCCGGACGCGGGCGTGGGTGCCTATGGAGCCGCCCAAGGCGCTGAAGGAGGAGGTCGGTGGGGGCGAGGTCGGTGACTATGAGATCGGCATCGATATCCACGGATTGCTCAACCACTTGGGTGGCGACGAGCACGCAACCGGATGGGCGGCGCGAGGTGTCTTTGCCGAGGCTGTCCATCCAGTGTTTTTCATTTTCCTCGCGCCGGAAGTGCGGAAAACGGCTGTGCAGGAGGCCCACCGGAACATTGTCTCCATGAAGTTCGGACTTGATAGCGAGGTAGG
>JAYVNE010000262.1:0-8077 GCA_043758615.1 Akkermansiaceae bacterium | reverse complement strand
AGCAGGCGATACGCTTTTCCCGGCTGATAGTTCTTCGGCGTTCTGATATAAAACGGGATCTCCTTGTTCAGTTCCGAGCGGGTCTTGATCGTGAAGGTCTCCACTCGCTCGGGTAGCTTTACCGAGACGGTGTCCGCGGGTTTCACCGGTTTCTGGCCATGCGCCACCGTGCCGGATGCGAGCAGGAAAACGCCACTCGCGCAGCCGAGACCGGCTCGGCTAGGAAATAGGGAGAAGCTTAGCCGCAAAAAGGCGCGAAAGGACGCAAAAAAAGAGCAGATGAAAGCTGTTGGAGACGCGGCTTTGGAGACGCCCGCACCTTGGCATCGCTCAAGCGCCCCGTTCGCGCCACCCATTCTGACCGTCTCCCTTTTTGCGCCCTTCTTGCGCCTCTTTGCGGCTGAAATCTCAATCCCTCCGTCACTCCCCTCTTTCCCATTCGTGTTCATTCGCGCCCATTCGCGGTTGAAAACCTCTCGAATACCAAAGATCCGCCGTCGTAGTGTCTCGTGTTGTTTCATGATGGATAGTAGCTAAAAGTTAGAGGTTAAGAGTTAGAGGTTAAAAGTTAGTTAGTTGAAAGTAAGATAAGAAATAAACACGTATCTTATCCCTTCTTCAATCTGCGTTCATCTGCGGTTGAATTCCTCTTCGAATTCATTCACTCCCCCTCCTTCTCCCAAACTTCTGCCACCTCCTTGGATGGCAGCTCGATTCGGAACTCCTCGGGAATCGTCTCCCGCTCCGCCTGTGCCACGCTCCGGAATGTCTGCACGTCCCCATACCGTGATAGAGGCATTCCTGCTTGTTCTTTCGGTTTCTCGCTCCCCGCATAATGGGCCAAGAACACCTCCGCCATGTCCCTCACCGCCGGGGTCAGCGCATGCCCGGTGTTCTTGTAGGACCGCCACACCCACGGGCACCCCAGCCGCTGGCCCTTCTTGAAAAAATCAAAAGTCGCGGCATAGCGCTCATCCGCCTCGCCGCACATCACCAGCGCTGGCACCTTTCTCACCAACGCCGTCGGCTCGCTCCACCAACCGGCGGAATACGCCACGAACGCCTTCACCCGCTGCGGCTTCCACAGCGCGAAGCGGTGAACATAATGCGCCCCGGCGGAAAACCCGAAGAACAACACCTTGTCCGTCGAGACTCCGGTCCGTTTCTTCACCTCTTCCAGCGCCTTCTCCATCACCTCTCCGCTGCCTTGTTCCGGATAGTAATATCCCTTGCCCTCGTTGTTCTCCTTGCCCTCCGCGTGGAAGGTCGGCGCGATCAAAATCAGACCATTCTTCTCTGCGAATTTCTTCCATCGTCCGTCCAGCATCTGCTCACCTTTGCCGTTGTAGCCAGGCACCAAGACCAGCACTCCCGTGCCGGCCCTGGCTCCATCGGCTTGCCAGGATCTGAACGGGACGTTCATGCCATGGCTGGCAACCGTCCACTGCTCCTCCGCTGCGGATAGAACACAGCAGAAGAGGGTGAGAAAGCAGGCGGTTAGTTTAATCATCGATTTGGCTAGTTGTGGTTCTCGTCCTTGGATGTGAAGCCGAGCGCCCGACTCTATTTACTACTTATTACTGTACCGTTTCAATTAGTGAAACATAGCCAATTTTAACCACAAGCGCCGACGCCCCTTCTAGATCCATAACGAAATAGTTCTTTTTCGAATCATACTTTTTATAGTCGTCAAACACATCCAGTTTTTTCACATCTCCACTCATTATAATCGCCCAGAATTCAACGCCCCTTTTGCTACCCGTAACCTTTGGAGAAAATCTCCTTGTCAACACGGTCCAACCGGAGTGCATTTTGGATGTCGTGCCAATATAATTGGACACTTCTAACTCACCGTTCTCTGGCAATACTGAAACCAAATATTTTCCATTTAGCGGATCGCTCCAGACAACTTTATTTTCACTCTTTACCAAGAAGGAAATCTTTGAATCCAGGATTTTGGTATTCGCGTCAAACTGAAGAGAACCATCAATGATGAAACTAAACTTCTTTCCATTCAACTCGATCATACGATCCAGCTGTGGACGTTGATTGGTTGCTTCGACTATCTTTTGATGCAATTCAGCGAAGGCGGTACTCGTTAGAAAAGCCACAAGAGCGAATGTTAGTCTGTATTTCATTCCTTTTTGCTTACTGTTTTTGGCTTATAAGAATAAAGGGAAAAGACATTGAACACCGAGTAGAAAAAGTAAATAAACATGGCCATTCATTCTCCCACTTCGATGTTCAATGTTGTGTGTTTAATGTACGATATTGAAAACGCCTGCAGCTCTCCTGCCGCGGATAGGACAAGGCAGAATTGATTGAGCTCGAGGATGGTTTATCTGATCATCAAGTGGGATTTTGGTGGTTATCGACCTTAAGTGTACTATTGACCGGTCTGACCCCATTTTTTATTTCTTTAATTCGGATGCAAATAAATTATATATTTCATTGTTTCTTGAAGAATAAGAGTCTCCTATAAACATTGGCTCCAAAATAAAACCAGAAGATCCCATTTTCCCGAAAAAACAAGCATGGCCTCCAGAATGGAAAAACACAAAAATATGAAAACTTGGGTAGAATTCAGAAATTAGAGTTTCTTTTCTATTTTTCGGATTAATAAGTGACTTTCGAAAATTCAAATAAAAATTTGTGTTTTTGATATAACTCGCATTTTTATCGTTTTTAATATCTGGTATTGGATAAATACTTTTCTGGTCACTTTTAATAACACCGATCGATTCAATATTTTTTATTTCAAAATCTCCAGAGAACACCTTATCTGATTGTTCCGCAGTGCATCCATGAATTGGATTTTCCTTTGCACTACAAGAGGCGAATGTAACGTTTAAGATGCTAAACAAAATTAATAAAATTTTATTCATATGATTTTGTGAATGTGCCTGAAGTTGTGTATATAGAAGCTATACCGGCTTGTTGTAATCGATTGAAAGCGCGGATGGCAGGATTACCTGAAGTCGGATTGAAATCGTAGATGTCTTCAAACGAGAAGTCCACACTATACGAGTTAGTTCCAGAAAGGCTAATAGTATAATCAAATGAGACTCTTCCATAGGAGTGTCCCAAATCGCTTATGCCGCTGTAGTCGACAAGATCAGTTCCTGTCGTAGTGCCAGCAGAATACTTCGCCTGAAAATACGCCTTGTTAAAAAGGTCTGAAAACTTATTAGACGAATTAAGTGCTTCAAGTTCATCTGATTCGGCAAAACGATCATCTCCTGTTTGTAACGAATGCTCCGCTAGTCGTCCAGAATACTTAAATCCCAAACTTTTCCATCCTTCAACAACAGCTCCGACTATTGCGATGTCACCCGAGTTCAATCCGCAATAGTCAAACTGTGATGTTGGTGTTGGAGCATAAAAATTCAAATTTGCACCATCCGGAAAACCACTCGGATCTTCCGATGTCCATCGTGCCAAGTCCGGGTTGTATTTACGGTATTTGAATGCGTAGTCACCAGATGATGCTAGATACGGTTTACCAGTGTAGAAGGCGGTTTCCTGAGTTACGGATATTGGTTTGGTTTCTGCTGCTTTTTCAGCCCGCCATTCGGCGAGTTGTTTTTCGTTTTTGAACTCCGGGAGGGGAGCTTGGAATGCCGCGAAGGCGGTGCTTGTTAGGGACGCCACGAGGGCGAATGTCAGTTTGTATTTCATTTTTGTGTTATGTGTTTGGATTCTCGCTGGGAGAGTGGGAGGGAACATCGAACATCAAACGCTGAACATCGAACGTCGAAGTGAAGAGAATTAAGATGAAAGAAAGGTGAACTTTAGCTTTATTCTTCGATGTTCGATGTTGGGCGTTCGATGTTCTACCGCTTTGTCGGGGGAAGTTGATTGGGGATTGGAGATGTTGCTGCGCTTGGTCGCCTGATGAATGCAATTTTGAGTAACTATAAAAATGAAGACATTGAACACCGAGTAGAAAAAGTAAATGAGTATGGACATTTATTCTTCTACTTCGATGTTCAATGTTGTGTGTTTAAGGTCTGATGTTGAAGTCACCTACTGCTCTTCTGCTGCGGATAGGACGCGGCAGAATTAATTGAGCTGGAGGGTGGTTTATTTGATCATCGCGTTGGTTATCGACCTTGGATGTGAATCCGAGCGGCCTGAACCTATTGTCGCCCCTATTTACGTCGGTTCGTTTATTTGAAATCCCAAGACGCTGAGGAATCACCTTTAATTCTGCTAAGAGTTACGTTATCATAAATCTTAGTTTCTTTTCTTAATATCTTAATACTATACTTAGATATGTCATTTTGATCGGGAGTCAATACGGCACTTATCCATCTGGTATCTCCGTTCTCATTGGAATGACCCATAGGAATTGAAACTACAACATTGCCAGATCTGAATAACACTTTATCGTTTTCTGACCGATAAATAAAAACCACGCCACCAGACTTGGCTTGCAATCCTAGAATTACACTTTGATCATCAATCATAATCACATGGTAATCATTTTCAATGCTCTTAGCCACAATTGACGGAGGTATTCCTTGTGCCATTTGATTCGCTGCATGTTTGCTCCCGCCCCAAGTGCTGATATCTTGAGCTAGCAATAAATTAAAATTTACTATTAAAAGTAATAATCCAAATATTTTATTCATATGTTACAAATTTGAACTTTTGAAAAACAACGCTGCCCCCGGTTGGGAGCCCACCTACAATAGTAGCGATTGCATCCCAGTAGATCTCCAATTTACCAGTATATCCAGGCCTTACTGTTCCGGCAATTGATTCGCCAATTTGGATGCTTCCGGTAATTTTTCCAATGTTACCATTCAGTTCGGCACCAAAAGTTCCGGATATATTATACGTGATTTTCATCTCATCCTGCGAACCATTGGAAACGGTGCTACCAGGAACATCCGTTTTATACATTTTTGTGACATCCGTGACCATATTCCAAGCACCATAATCCGTTGAAAATCCGCCCAGTTCCTTGGTATCTAGACCTTGAAAATCGAAAGAATTCATGACGTTATTCTTGGCGTAAATTGATGCATTTGCTCCATCTGGAAATCCGCTTGGATCTTCCGAAGTCCATCTGGCCATTTCTGGATTGTAACAACGGTATTTGAATGCGTAGTCACCGGATGATGCTAGATACGGTTTGCCGGTGTAGAAGGCGGTTTCCTGGGTGACGGACTTTGCGTTGGTTTCCGCCGCTTTTTCAGCACGCCATTCGGCGAGTTGTTTTTCATTTTTAAACTCCGGGAGAGGAGCCTGGAACGCCGCGAAAGCGGTGCTTGTTAGGGACGCCACTAGGGCGAATGTCAGTTTGTATTTCATTTTTGTGTTATGTGTTTGGATTCTCGCGGGGAGAGGGGGAAAGAGAATATAAGAGTTTTAACCACAGATTTCACAGATGTACACTGATAAGAGGAAGATAAAATATACTTTTCAACAGAGGACTTGTCTTATCTATTTCAATCTGTGGAATCTGTGAAATCTGTGGTTTGATTTTCTTTGTCTTAATTGAATTCATCGCTTTGTAGGCGGGAGTTGGTGGGGGCTTGGAACGGGATTGGTGGGCGAGGTTGGAGCATCGGGGCTGAGGGTGCCGGTGCTGGAGCTGTCTTTCAGCGGCTGGCCGAAGGAGGTGAGGTGAGAGAAGTTCACGCCCGCGGGACCGACGGTGGCGAGGGTAGTGCCTAGCAGGTCGTTGAGGTGGTAGGTGATTTCTTCCGGCTTGCCGACGGGGTGGGAGGCGATGGGGATGCCGCCGCTGGGGTGGGACTCGATGATGTAAATGGTGTCGTTTCGCTTGAGCAGGGCCAGACCGTCCCAGAGGAAGGATTCGGAAGAGGATGTGGAAGAAGATTGGGGATTGGAGGTGCTTCCGCCCTTGGTCGCCTGATGAATGCAATTTTGAGTAACTATAAAAATGAAGACATTGAACACCGAGTAGAAAAAGTAAATGAGTATGGACATTCATTCTTCCACTTCGATGTCCAATGATGCGTGTTTAATGTCTGATGTTGAAGTCACCTACTGCTCTTCTGCCGCGGATAGGACGCGGCAGAATTGATTGAGCTGGAAGGTGGTTTATCTGATCATCGAGTTGAATTGTAGTGGTTTTCGACCTTGGATGTGAATCTGAGCAGCCTTACCCCATTTAAGTGACTACCGAGTAAATAATAAAGACGCCGCAGGGCTTTTCATGTCGCCTTTCCATGCCTCCTCTACTATCTTCGCGTCGACTCTCCATGACTCACTTACTGTTAAGTCGCTGCTTGATATGCTCGCCTGACCAGATTTATAATGAAGCGAAATTTTGTAATTACCGTCCATTATATTGTCTATACTCCAATAACCACCGTCCCTTAGAGTCCCGTAAATAGATCGAATTCCACCAGAGCACTTGATCGAACAATCGACAAGAATATAGGTCGAATGAAGAGGTTGCAGGAAAAATAAGTCACCTTTTTCGGGAGCACGGTAAGCGTCATGTGCTACCAATGTTTCAGAGATCTTGCGGGAAGGCGATTCTAAAAACGGAATAGGAGTGTTATACTTTTCGATTTTTATAGTATGAATTGAAATATTTGTTATTTTTAGTGCCAGCAAGATGGAAGTAATTTCGCCCTCTGCGGGCAGCTTCGTAGCAGTCGGTATGATGATGGTTTCGAATCGAAGCTCGGATTCAGGTTCAGCAGCTAGAATAGGAAAAGAAAATACCGACCATACTGCACCGATTGAAAAAAGTTTGAGGTATATATACATTATATTTTTGTTACTCGGTTATTGTAAAGCCCCATTTTATTCCTCCATAACTAGTAGTTACAGCAGTCGTGCTATTGTAACTCACATATTCAAGTGTAGCGTCCCACGTTAGTGAGTTAAGACTATAAAGTGGGAGATAATAATATAAGCGTCGGGGATTATCTTTGAAGAAGCCTGGCCCAGCGGCGGTGCTGCCGTTATCATAAAATGGTGTGGGTCCATTACCGTTATCAGGAAAGGTTCTCGATTTTCCACGATCATTGGTTGTAACAGTCTGTATCCAATGGTAAGCTGTATCCTGCTGCGCATCTGGAGTTCCGCTCATGGTTATATTTATAACGGCCCCACCTTCTATTCCAAAATCTTTGGATATGTAAGAAGAAATATTTAGCACTCCTGCAAGGCTTGCGCCAGCTTGGGCTGCAACATTGGTTGTTGTGTGCGCGGTGATCGTGTATGTTTTACCATCATAGGTGGCTGTGGTTGTTGGCGCGGTCGGTGTTGTTGCGCCAGTTACGGTAAATAGACCTTCATAGTCAAAGCTGTTGGTCGGACATGGGTGATAGGCCACGCCATTCGCTCCATCAGGAAACCCGCTTGGATCTTCTGAAGTCCAACGTGCTAGCTCCGGGCTATAGCTGCGGTATTTGAACACGTAGTCACCAGATGATGCTAGATACGGTTTACCGGTGTAGAAGGCGGTTTCCTGGGTGACGGATTTTGCGTCGGTTTCCGCCGCTTTTTCAGCCCGCCATTCGGCGAGTTGCTTTTCATTTTTGAACTCCGGGAGCGGAGCTTTGAATTCCGCAAAGGCGGTGCTTGTTAGGGACGCCGCTAGGGCGAATGTCAGTTTGTGCTTCATTTTTGTTTTATGTGTTTGGATTCTCGCTGGGAGAGTGGGGAAGAGTGAAACAGCAGAGACGCAAAGGTCGCTGAGAGCGCGCGGAGGGTGAGAGCTTAAATATTTTTTGTTGGGGGTGTTAGATTGTTTCATGAATTCGGGCAAAATGAATTTCGCGCTCCAGTTGGAGAGTTCGCGTTCCTTCGCGGCTTTGCAAATGTTTTCTAACATGATTACTCGGATTTGATGTGTTCAATCACTTGCGCCCACGCCCAGTCCACGCGGTTACCGACTCCGCTCAGGGAGATTTTTTTGAAATTCGCGGCAAGGGCGCCTTCTGTCACCTCGTCCCAGAAGCCGACACGGCCGTCCTCGTCGATCTCAGGCAGCAGGATCCGTGCCGCTTCGCTCCTTGAAGCCAGCCCGGAGAGTTCCTTTTCCATGATTTTCTCCGGGGCCAGTAGGATCAGAGGCTTCGTCTGG
>JAYVNE010000261.1:0-2584 GCA_043758615.1 Akkermansiaceae bacterium | reverse complement strand
CAAGAGCCCCACCATGAGACCGCTCGTAAAGAAGCCCAAGCCCGTGTCATGGAGGAAGGCTATTCGGTCATCGCCACCGCACTCTACAAGGACGATCTTGAAGCGGCCAAGAAAGCGTCCGGCGGCTTGGTAAAAGCCGACAAGGACAGCGCGTTGGTCAAGCATTACCAAGCCATCGCCGATAGTAAAACTCTGGATGAAGCACGCATTCATTTCAAGGAGTTGAGCGATGCTGCCATTCCGCCGACAAAGGAAAAGAAGACCCTACATGAGATGCACTGTCCGATGGCTTTCGGCGGGAAGGGAGCCAGTTGGCTTCAAAAATCACCTAACGAAGTTCAGAACCCATACTTCGGTGCGAAGATGCCGCATTGTGGCGACGAGGTGAAATAACCCTCTCACGGTTGGGAGTTAGAAAAAATCTGCGGCCAGAACTTTTCATATTTTATCCGGGCGCGGATTGAACCGGCACTCCAAACTTGATGGTTAGAAATTCTCTTCCACTACCGACATGTTAAAGCACGTCTGCTCATTCCTTATACTTTTGACCGGTTCCACTTGGGCGGAAGAGATTGCACTCACCTTCACCCCCGAACAGGCCGTCACCTCGGCGCTGCGGAGCAACCGCGATCTCATGGCTGCACGCTATGCGATCCAACAGGCGGAAGCACGCTTGAAACAGGCGGGCCTTATGTCTAATCCTGAGTTAGAGTTAAGCCATGCTCAGGATCGATTGCTAAAAAATGAGGGCGAATACAATTTTTCCGTCGGATTCAAGCAACGCTTCCCGATCACTGGTAGGTTGGAAAAGGAGAGAGCCGTGGCACGCGTCGATGTCGCGATGGCTCTAGCAGAAGTCCGCAATCAGGAACGGTTATTTGCGGGTGAAGTCATGGACCGCGTCCGGGAATGGCTCGTTCTCAGGGATAAAGTGAAGGCCAATGAGGAGACTGCCCGCATTATTGGGAAACTCATCGATTCGTCCGAGAAGCGGTTCAAGGTCGCCGAGGTTTCCGAAGCCGATGTGAATCTTGCGAAGATGGAAGCGGAGCAACTGAGCCTAGCCAGAGCGGCCTTGTTGAATCGGCAGGAAATCGCCATGACGGAACTGAATGGCCTGCTAGGAAGAAATCCAAACACATCGCTAATGCTGTCTGGTTTCGCTAATCTTGAGCTGAACGAAGAGGCTTTAACCGCCGCGACCAAACAGGCCAATGCGAGGAGACCGGATCATCAACTGGCGGCACTCGGCATCGACCGCGCCGCAGCAGAGATCACTTTGGCCAAGGCCGGGAAGTGGGAGGATTGGACGGTCGGCTTCGCTTACAGTCGCTCGGTAGGAAAGTTCGCCTCACCCATCGGCACCAAGGCTGACAATCTGATTGGTATTTCCCTAACGGTTCCCTTGCCCTTCTGGAACAACAACGACGCAAAAGTCGGTGAGACCCAGGTCAACCGGCAGCGAAATGCAGCGGAACTGTCAGCACTGGAATTGCGAATCAAGACGGAAGCCAAGAGCGCCGAAAACCAGATGCGCCGCCAACAAGGAATACTTCGGCAATATCGGGATATTTCCCTCAAGTTGGCAGAAACTAACATGAACCTGCTTCAGAAGGGTTATGACGAAGGCCTATATCCCATCACTGCGGTCATCCAGGCGCAGCAACAGTTCACGGAACTGCGCCAGTCCTATTTGGAGTCCGTCGGGGATTTCCTGAAAGCCAGAACCGCGTGGGAAACCGCGACGGCGAGCGTTTTACCCTCCCGCTAATCCCTTCCGCACGCATTTATCATGAAATCTAGCCGATCCAAATTCCCTCTCACGTTCGCACTGTTTTTGGCTGCCAGCACACTGGCCTACCCTCATGCCGGTCACGACAAAGCACCAGGCGATGACGCTGCCGGCCCGACCACCGGCCCGATTGCCATCTCTGCCGAGGCGAAGAAAAACCTCGCCCTACAAGTCGAGGAAACCGAACTCCGGACGCTGGATAAGACGGTGTTAGTGCTCGGTCAGATCGAGGCGATCCCAAGCCGAACCGCGGCAGTCACCAGCCGGATCGCGGGGAGGGTTTCCGACATCGGTGTCTCTCTGGGAGATCCAGTGAGAAAAGACCAGTCGGTAGTTGAGGTGGAGAGCCTTCAACCCGGCAATCCACCACCGCGCGTTTCTTACGTCTCGCCGATAGACGGTGTGGTGATTGAAAGGGATGTTGTGTTAGGGGATGCGGTGGAAGCGAACAAACATCTGCTAGAGGTCGTGGATCTTACGGAAGTTTATGCTGAGGGCCGGATATTCGAGGGGCAAATCGCCGCTGTCAAAACCGGACAAAAAGTCCGAATCAAGGTGGAGTCTTATCCAGAGGAGTTATTCACGGGAACCGTCGATCTCCTCAGTGGCCAGCTCGATGCCAATACCCGGACTCTCAAAGTGTGGGTGCGAATCAAAAACGAGAATCTCAAACTCCGGCCTAACATGCGAGCCGAATTGAACATCGTCACCGCCGAGTCGGAATCCGTCATCGCCATCCCACAAAGCGCGGTGCTGGGCGAAGCTGGCAATTTTTTCGCCTACGTGCAGTCG
>JAYVNE010000260.1:0-23347 GCA_043758615.1 Akkermansiaceae bacterium | reverse complement strand
CAATGCTGGCTTCCACCACCACACCGCCAAAGCCTACGCCGCTTTGCGCCTGCTGAAAACTCCCCCGCCGCAAATCAACTAACCAGACAACCGCCCTGGCTGAAGGCTTGGTACAGCAGCGACTTCTTCAAAGCCTCCAGCGCCGCGAGCTTTTGCTGATAGAGCCTGGCGAGGCGTTGGGTTTGTTTGCTTAGAGCGTTTAGGGTTTCGACAATGGCACGTTGCGCGGCAAACGGCGGCACGCTGATGGGAAGAGTCTTCACGGCTCCAAATGACGACGGGTGTATTTCACCGCCTCGATGCAATCTTCGAATGTTTTCGTCTCCCACCCCTTCTTCATAACAGCGCCTTGATAGATTTCAGCACCTTCGCGCTCTCGGCATCGAGCGCGGTGATTTCCTTCATGATGTCCGCCGGGCCGCGGTGGATGATTTCCTCGCCGCCCTCCGGGTTTTTCACGGAGAGATCGAAGGTCTTCGGAACGATGCCCTTCACATCCACGCTCCAGCTTTTCGGCGAGTCCTCAAAATTCTTTTGCCGGTCAATGAAGTCAGCGAGGTCGCCATCGTTGAGCGGGTTGGTTTTCCCCATGTTGCGGCCAGGATCGAGCTGATAGAACCAGACCTTGCGGGTCTTGCTGCCCTTTTCGAAAAACCGCACCACGGTTTTCACACCCGCCCCGATGAAGGTGCCGCCGGGGCAATCGAGCACGGTATGGAGATTGCAGCTTTCTAGCAGCAGCTTGCGCAGGGCGACGGAGGCGTTGTCGGTGAGGGTCTTGTTGTGGTCGATCTTGCTGGTGCATCCGGCGTCTTTCCAGAGGACGTCGTCGATGTTTTTGAAGACTTGTTCGAACATGCAGGGGTGGGAATGAAAGCACGCCGTTTCTGAATCCGGGGGAGATGGCAATGGAAACAAGGAGCAATGGTTTTGATTGAAGAGGAATTTAACCACTGCCCACCACGCCGGATCGGTCTTATTTCTTGAGTCTTGGACCGTTTCATCATTGGTTCCCCACCGTGCCGACTGTCCAACTCAAGTATCAATCCTTCCACCCCTCGATCTGGCCGAAAATGATCGGTGAGGTTTCCCGTGACGCCATGCCGGGCTCGTTCGTGCTGGTGTTAGGAAAAGAGGGAACGCCGTTCGGCTGGGGGCTGTGGAACCCGAAATCCCGGATGCCGCTGCGGGTAGTGAGCCACTCACTTGAAACCTTGGATGATGAAACGTTTTTCGAAAATGCCATCCACCGTGCCGCCAAACTCCGCCGCGAGGTCTTAAAACTGGACGCGGAAACAGATAGTTACCGCGCCATTCACGGCGATGCGGATTTCATGCCGGGCATTGTGGCGGATAAATTCGCGGATGTACTCTCGGTAGAAATCACGAATCTCGCCGCCTGGCAGCGCCTGCCCAAATGGCTGCCGCTGCTCCACGAATGCTTCGACACGAAACGCGTGGTCGTAGGCGTGGACCAGGATCTCGCCCGCATTGAAGGCATCCCGAATCGCGGTGGCGTCGAGTCCGATAACGTGCGCTCGGTGAAAATCCGTGAACACGGCGTGCGCTACGAGATCGATTTCTCCGATGGCCACAAGACCGGTTTCTTCTGCGATCAGCGAGACAGCCGGAAAAAGTTCGGTGCTCTAGCAGCCGGGCGCACCGTGCTCGACCTCTGCTGTTATACTGGCGGCTTCGGCATCTCCGCCGCTCTCGCTGAAGCGAGCGACGTAACCGGCGTGGACCTCGATGAAACGGCCATCGCAATGGCCAAGCGCAATGCGAATTTAAACAACGCACGCGTCAAATTCACCCACGCCGATGCCTTCACTTGGGCGCGGACGATGATCGAAAATGGCCGCACTTGGGATCTCGTCATCGCCGATCCACCGAAGTTCATTCATGGCCGCGAAGACGACATCGGCACCGCCAAATACGCAGACTTGAATAAGCTCGCGCTGCAACTCGTCGCGCCGGAGGGCTTGTTCGTAACCTGCTCGTGCTCTGGAATGTTAGGCGCCGGGGAGTTCGAGCAGATCGTCATTTCCTCAGCCCACCGCAGGAACAAGCGGCTGCAAACATTTGATCGCACGGGGGCTGGGCCAGACCATCCAACACTTTCAAACTATCCGGAATCGCGCTATCTGAAAGTGCTTTGGTCACGGGTAATCTAAACTGATAGAATGGCCATCGGCCCGCTTCAAATAGACACCTTTTGATCACGCTTTGCCGCAAACGCGTTGGATTTTCGCAGCACAAAATTGCCCGAACGTGAGTCCTGCTAGATCGGCGAGCCAGTCATAAAAATCTAAATGTCGGCCGATGATAAACGCTTGCGACAGCTCTTCTAACGTCAATACGGTAAGCAGTATAAAAGTCACCGATGTGACGAATCGAGGCAGGAAATCGGGTCTTTTCGCGCAAAAACCGAGATTGCAGAGGAACGAAAGAGTGCTAACCAAACAGAAATGGCCCACCTTGTCCCCGAATGGAATCGGATCGATGATGACCGCCCACCAAGGGGTCCCCTGCCCCCGATCAGCGATGACTACGATCCACACAAAAAACGCAATAAAGCCCACCGCCGCGAATACAGCCAAGCACCGGAAAGAAAATCTGATAGAACCACCCATCGCTACGATCAGTCCTCAATCTTGAGCGTGCCCGGATCCCAACTGATCGCAGGAAACTCCATATTCAGCTTCTTCAGCGTATCTAACATGATTCGGGCGACACAGAGGTTGCGATACCACTTGCGGTCCGCAGGGACGACATACCACGGCGCGATTTCAGTGGAAGTTTTGCCAATCACATCCTCATAAGCATTCATGAATTCATCCCAGTGGGCGCGATCCACTAAGTCGTCGGGGTTGAACTTCCAATGCTTCAGCGGATTGGCTAAACGCGCTTCGAGCCGGCGCTTTTGCTCGGCCTTCGAAATGTGCAGGAAAATTTTCACAATCGTGGTGCCTTCCTCGGCGAGCATGCGCTCAAACTCGATCACATGCCGTTGGCGGCGTTTCCAGACTTCGTCCGGATAGATTTTTTTCACCCGCACCGCGATGATGTCCTCGTAGTGGCTGCGATTGAAAATCACCATCTGCCCGGTGCTGGGCACCTTCGAGTGGACGCGCCAGAGAAAATCATGCGCCAACTCCTCCTCACTCGGTTTTTTAAACGAGGAGACGTGGAGACCTTGAGGATCGATACGTGAGAAAACGTGCTTGATGCAGCCGTCCTTGCCGCCGGTGTCCATCGCCTGCATGACCACCAAGATGCGGTGCTTATTCTGAGCATAGAGCACTTTTTGAAGGCTCTGAAGCTGGTCCTGCAGCTCATCAAACTGCGGTGCCATCTCTTCCTTGCGGGCACCTAAGAAGAGGACTTTTTCGCTGCTGTCGAGCTCTCCAAAGTCCACCTTAGTGCCCGGTTTCACTCGATATTTTTCCAACGCTCCTCTGACTGGCATGCTTGGGTTTATCATCCGGTCGCCGCGCCGTGACAAGCCCGGACTCGGAGAAGATGCGTGATGTCACCAATTGAGGATTGAAAGATCGGCCTTTGCGCGTTGTCTTTCTGCGATGCCGAAACTCGGGAAAATTGAGAAAACCAACGTCGCCGCTGAAAATCTTTTCACCGCGCTGCACATCGGGGCAAGTTCAGTCTCGATGATGGTCGCCGAGCGCGCAGATGACGGCACCCTGACGCCTATTGATTTCTTGGAACAGCCCGCCCCCGTGGCCCGCGATATTTTCCGCAATGGCAGTGTGAGTGCCACCACCACCGAGCGCGTCGTCTCGATCATCAAAGGTTATCAAAAGTCCCTCGCCGAACTGGGTCTCGATCCCCATGGCGTGACCCGCGCGGTGGCCACTAACATTCTCAGTGAGGCCATCAATCACGAAACCGTCATGAACCGTATCCGCATCGCCTGCGGACTTCGGGTCGGCACCATCGACGACGGCGAGATGACCCGCCTCATCTATCTGAAAACCCGCCGCCGCCTGAAGGACCTTCCCGCCATGCGAAAGGACACCACTCTGGTGCTCCATGTGGGCCCTGGCAATACGCGCGCGCTGCTGTTTCAAAACGGCGGCATCACCCGCTACACCAGCTACCGGATGGGCACCCACCGCACCCGCGAAGCCGTCGAGGGCTCCCATGCGGAAGGACCCGCGATGCTCCGTGTCATCCGCGAACATGCTTACGGAAACCTCGCGCAGATCCGCTTTGATTTCTCAGAGTTTACCATCGATGGACTGATCGTCATCGGTTATGAGCTGCAATCCGTCGCAACTTCTCTCACCACTGCCAGCCAGGCTTGCTCGCTCAAAAGCTTCCGCCAGTTCACCGCAGACGCATCTAACATGAGCGATGTGGAACTTGTGAAACGTTTCCAACTCGACTATCAAACCGCTGAGGCCTTACTGCCTGCATTGGAGATCAATCTCGCCGTTGCGGAAACTCTCAAGCTCAAGGAAATCCATATTCCGACCAGCGAATATGAACAAGGCCTGCTCCACGATCTACTCGTCTCCCGCGAATTTACTGGGGCTTTTGCCGAGGAAGTCCTGCGTTCCGCACGTATTCTAGCAGAACGCTATCAGTCCGATCCCAGCCACGGAGAACATGTGGGCAATCTTTGTACGCGGTTTTTCGATTCGCTCACGGATCTCCATCAGCTAACACCTCACGATGCGCTTCTGTTACAAGTCGCAGCGATCTTGCATGAGGTGGGCACTTACGTCAGTCCCCGCGCCCACCACAAGCACTCGGAATACATCATTTTAAATTCTGAGGTCTTTGGGCTTAACCGGCTAGATGTTACGATCGTCGCCCTCGTCGCCCGCTACCACCGCCATTCCGGACCGCGCTTGGATCATCCGGCTTACGCATCGCTGAGCACAGATGACCGCATCCGCGTTTCCAAGCTTGCCGCGCTGCTGCGTGTGGCGGATGCGCTCGAACGCACACACGCCCAGCGCGTCTCCCAACTCGAAATCACCCGCGTCTCGAACAAACTTCGCCTACGTCTTCCCGGCCTCGCCGATGCCGCCGTCGAGCGACTCGCCATGGATTCTAAGGCCGATCTCTTCGAACAAGTTTTCGGACTCAGCGTGGTGATCGACGAAGATAATTAATTTTAAATCTGAAATCTGAAATTTCAAATCTCTACCATGTCCATTCCTTATCTTAACCGTGAGCTCTCCTGGATCGAGTTCAACCAGCGCGTGCTCAATGAAGCCCTCCGTGACGATCTCCCGCTGCTAGAGAGAGTGAAATTCCTCGCCATCACCGCTTCCAATCTCGACGAGTTTTTCCAAGTTCGCATCGGCGGCCTAACACTGATGCGGCGTAGCGGCTGGAAAACGCCGGACGCATCCGGTCTCACGCCTACTAAAACTCTAGTATTACTTCGCCACCGCATGCTCAAGATGAGCACGGAACAATATGCGCTGCTCACCGGAGTGATCGTCCCCGCATTAGAAAAAGCAGGAATCCGCCCGCTGCAATCCAGCGATCTATCCGTCGAGCAGTCAGCGCAAGTCGCCGCCACATTTGAGGATTTGATTTTTCCGCTACTCACCCCTCTCGCCGTCGATCCAAAGGGGCCGCCGCCGAATATTCCGGCGCTCCAAATCATCGTCGCATGCCGTTTGTTCGATCCTGAATCCCAAACCTCTCGCCACGCTCTCATTCCGATTCCAGATACGCTCGGCCGCCGGGTGAATGTCATTACTAACGAAGATCAGCATGCTTTCCTGCTCATCGAAGACCTCGTTGCCACCCACGCGGACCAGCTTTTCCCGGGTGAAACCGTCTCCGCCACCACGGCCTTTCGCGTCACTCGGAATGGAGATATCGCCGTGCAAGAGGACGACTCCATCGACCTCGCCGGAGAAATGGAGGATGTCCTAACTGCCCGCCGCTTTGCGGATACGGTGCGCTTGGAAATCCGCGCGGACGCACCGCGCGATCTCGCTCGTGTGATCAAACTCGTCACCGCCGTCACGCCCCAAGAAATCTATCGGATAAATGGGCCACCGGGGCTCGCGTCGTTCATGGAGCTAGCATTCCTATCAGGGTTTGATCACCTGCGCGATACCGACTGGCCGGGCCAGAACTCCCCCTCTATCACTCCGGGTGCCTCGATGTTTGAAACGATCGCCTCGAAGGACGTGCTTCTTTTTCACCCTTACGAATCCTTCGAGCCGGTCCTACGACTCATCGAAGAAGCCGCTGAAGACCCGGATGTGATTGCGATCAAACAAGTGCTTTACCGCACCGCGCGAAAGTCACGGATCATCGATGCATTGATCAAGGCAGCGGAAAATGGCAAGCACGTCACCGCACTCGTCGAACTCAAAGCTCGCTTTGACGAAGCCCGCAATCTCAACCGGGCCGACGAGCTCCAGCGCGCCGGAGCACAGATCGTTTACGGCGTGAAAGGCCTAAAAACTCACGCAAAAATCTGTTTGATCGTGCGCCGTGAATCCGGCCACCTGCGTCGCTACGTCCACCTTGGCACGGGAAATTATAACGAAACGACCTCGCGTCTTTACACCGACCTTTCTTACCTAACATGTAAGCCAGAGTATGGTAATGACGCGTCGCTTTTTTTCAATGCGGTCACCGGGCGCTCGAAGCTGCTGCGTTTCCAACGCCTCGTTCCCGCCCCCACCGCGATGAAGTCGGAGCTATTAGATATGATTGCCGGAGAAGCCGAGCGCGCCAAACAAGGGCTGCCCGCCCGCATCATCGGCAAGGTGAATTCCCTCCAAGATCCAGAGATCATCAACGCGCTTTATAAAGCCTCTCAAGCGGGCGTTGAGATCCGCCTCAACGTGCGCGGCATCTGCTGCCTCAAGCCGGGCGATCCAAAATACTCGAAAAACATCGAAGTCATCTCCGTGATTGATCGCTACCTCGAACACGCCCGCTTGTTCTATTTCCATCAGGGCGGCGGCGGCGGGGTTTACATTGCTTCTGCCGACTGGATGACGCGCAATTTAGAAAAACGCGTCGAACTGATGATTCCCGTCGAGGAGCCCACCCTAAAACGTCGCCTTGTTAGGATTTTGGACTCTTACTTCCAGGACAACACCCAAGCATCTAAGCTAATGCCTGACGGAAGCTCACAACGCATCGTCCGCGAGAAGGGACAAAAAGCGTTTCGCGTGCAGGAGTATTTCTATCAAAGTGCGAAAAAAGCGGCAAAAGCCCGCGAGCACGAGCGCGCCATGACCTTTGAACCCCACGTTCCGACGGAGTAACTTGCCTAACTAATACTCTCATTTAAGGTTCTCACGCCATTTCTAACAATTATGGAAACATCCATTCGCATTCCGAACCTCATGGAGTTGAAATGCAAGAACTGTGGATCTAACCTTGCCCCTGCTGATTTCTCACCACAACTGATGGCGGCGCGTTGTCCCCACTGTCAGGCGCTCTTTGCGATCACTGGAACGGGAGATCGCATGCTCATGCGCCCCGAAGTCGCCTTGCCCAAGTCCTTCCAAATCCTGCGCAATCCTCAGTCACTCGACATCAGCCGCCGGTGGTACGGCATCCATGCGTTTTTCCTGCTGTTCTTCGCAATTATCTGGAACGGCTTCATGATCATGTGGCACACGATCACCCTGACGCAGGGGTTGTGGTTCATGTCTGTATTTGGGCTCATTCACACGGGCGTCGGAATTTTCCTGGTCTATTATGTCCTTGCTCTATTTTTGAACTCCACCGTCGTCCGCGCGAGTCGTCAATCGTTAGAGGTCAAGTCCGGACCGCTGCCATGGAGGGGAAACAAAATTCTAGCAACTACCGAAGTGGAGCAGCTTTACTGCATTGAGAAAATCAGCCACGGACAAGACGGCTCATCCGCAAGCTACCGTGTGGAAGCGGTGCTTCGTGGAAATCGACGGGAGATACTGATCGGCGGGCTGACAAATCCAGATCACGCCCTTTATATCGAACAACAGCTCGAGCATTTTCTTGGGATTTTAGATACCCCCGTCGCCGGAGAATATGGCCGATAGATCAGACGTGATGAAAAGCAGAGTGGCCAGTCCCCTCTCTGAGCGAAATCTGCTTCTGCTTCTAGCGGCGGTGCAGTTCACGCAAATCATGGACTTCATGGTGATGATGCCGCTGGGCCCGCAACTGATGCGGCAGTTGGCGATTTCTCCGCAGCAGTTCGGCAGTTTGATTTCTTCGTTCGCCCTAACGGCTGGCATCGTCGGCTTAGCCAGCGCACCATTCATCGACCGCTTTGACCGGCGTCATCTCCTCCTTTTCGTTTACGCTGGCTTCACTCTCGGCACGCTGGCATGCGGGCTTTCCAAGACTTGGGAAATGCTGTTAATTTCGCGGTCTATCTGCGGAGCGTTCGGCGGAGTGAGTGGGGCGACCATCATGGCCATCGTCTCAGATGTCGTGCCCTCGGAACGCCGGGCACGCGGCATGAGTATCATCATGACCGCTTTTTCCGTGGCGGCGGCGTTAGGTGTGCCTTTCGGACTGAAGCTGGCCCAGATGCTACGATGGGAGGCCCCGTTTCTAGCAGTTGCCGCAATCGCTGCCGTGGTGTGGGCATTGTTGTTCCGCATTTTACCGCCGGTAAAGAGTCATTTGAAAGACGGACAAGTAAGATCAGGACGAGATTTTCTGTTATTACTGAAAGATCGGAATGCTTGGAAAGGCCTAGCTTTGATGATGATGATGGTATTCGGACATTTCACGGTGATTCCGTTTCTCTCTCCATTTTTAGTGAGAAATGTGGGGATGGCGGAAAAGGATTTGTTTCTCGTTTATATGGTCGGCGGTGCGGTGACGGTTTTCACCGGACCGTTAGTAGGACGGCTCGCGGACAAACATGGAAAATTCTTCATGTATTGCATTCTTGTTGCCGGAGCTTGCATCGTCATTCGAATCCTAACATCATCCGGCCCGCGCCCAGAGTGGCAAGTGCTGGTGATGGCCGGATTTTTCTTCATGCTCGCAAGTGCACGCTTCATCCCTAGCCAAGCGGCAATTTCGATGGCGGTGCCACCGGCACGACGCGGTGCTTACATGAGTTTAGTGGCCTGCTCTCGAGACCTCGCATCGGGGCTAACCACCGGTGTGGGAAGCATGGTGGTGGCAGAGGGCGCGAATGGAGTGTTGCTCCATTATGACCAACTTGGATTGTTAGCAATCGGCGTTAGCATCGCGAGTTTGTGGGTTTTCCAACAAGTCAAATCCGCCGAGGTCGCATCGTAAGATCCAGATTCCGCTGGGTCTGATCTTGTATGAAATTCGATCTGAATGGCAATAACCTGAAGGTTCACGGGATGCTCGGGTGATGAAAACGCCGCAACCACGTGATACAGGCATTCCTGCCTGTTCTTCAGTCCCAAACCCTAGCCCGCCCCACGCGAGGCGAGCCGGGATTTTTGAGCTCTCAAGGAACGTTAGATTCCCCCAACCCACCCAGTTTGTCTGGTAAACTGAAGGTCCATGAAAATCTCACTCCTTCGACCAGCCCGAAGTTTTCGAGCTCCAAAAGTGTAATGAACCGAAAACCACGATATCTAAATCCTTCGGCGGGCCTGACTGTTCAGTGGCATCAAGCAATGAGGAGCCTCGAAATGCTCACCGTCTTGCAAGCCTCTTTGCTTGACTATCAGATAGTTCCGCATACGCTTCCCAGTATCATTCACCTGCTTCTTGAAAGTTAGATATCCAATTAGAGGTGGGAGAATAAACACTGTTAGGCAAAAAATGAGTAAACACGAAACATGGAGAACGCGTAAGTTCTGGAGCAATCAAGGGGGACTTCTCATCGAGGAGTTCCATGCTATTTCCTCAGATTCCAAGCGCAACATTGGCAAACGAGTGATTGACGGGATCATCGTCTTAGGAGAGACCACTTCGATGCAATCTGGGGGAATGCATCAATTTGAAGGAAAGGATCTGATTATTGTTCAGACGAAGCCAGGACGGGTCGGTATGTATCTCATGGGACAGGCATACTTTTCGCGCGAGATAATGAGAAGATATAGTCCGCGTTCACTAAGAACTGTCGCATTGTGTGGCGCGCACGACCCCGAAATGGAGGCATTATGTGCAGACGCAGGAATTGAAGTGTTCGTGATTCCCGACGATGAATTATTGGAGTCCGAACCCCCACTCGTAAGCAAAAAACAAGAGGTCTAACAAGACGTGGAGAATTTAAGACACCATGACTGACGGAATCCTGAAGACAATCCTTGAGTGCCTGAAGCTCGCTCCACGTTATCTTATAGCAGTCGGACTTGTGGCTGGCCTCATACTTTTTGGCGGCACGGAATTCCAAGAGACTCTCGGGTTTTCGCAGTTTGCAAAGGATCAACGCGCTATTCTTGGGATTCTTTTCCTGTCTTCGGTTATCCTGCTTCTCATAGCAATCGGCGGAGGGGGGATAGATTGGATCAAGCGCTTCTGGCGGAAAAGGGTATTCCACAAGGGCATCATGAAGCGACTTCAGCGTCTGACCGAAGACGAGAAGCAGATTTTGAGGTATTACATCGCCAAGGATACGCGCTCCAACATGCTCAGCATCGAGGATGGCGTCGTCCAAGGACTGGTATCCGATCGTATCATCTATCGTTCTGCGTCGCTCGGAAATATGCATGAAGGGTTCGCGCACAATATCAGTACTTTTGCGTGGGATTACCTCCACGTATACCCGGAGACTCTCAATGGCACCACCAACACTTACCGGACTGACAAGCGCACAGGCATGTGGTGATTCGCACCTCGCACTCCAAAATGAAGAGCAACGAACAAGGCGAGCCACAGCAACCGTCACCAGCCGCCCTGTCGGAGACATCCAGCGTGGCTTCATGGCTTCACCTCCGTTTCCGCGCTCGCTCCCGCTGCTAGGGTTGCGTGCTCTTTGACATTCAGCCGTTCTGGTCCGAGTTATTGGTCACACGAATTGCCCTCCTCCTCTGGGAATCGAATTTCATATTATACTAGATGCTGACGGCGGAAGGTAACTAATTAGCAACTAAACTAAATTTTATACCATCCGACTCAACTAGAGATCGAACTGATCATGATCATCCGATGACACCTACGCGAGAGCAACCGGTAAGTGTGGATGGTCTGACCATTTTTCCTGAAGACTTCCTTATTTCTGGCACTCCCTACCCCTACGAGTGCATTAGGGAGATCTGTTGGAAAAGAAAATATACACAGGTCACCGGAATGACTCTTGGCAGCGAGGAAGAGATTCTCTTTTCATTTAGAACGACTGGGAGTGCCGCCTTTTCCAAGAGCTACCAAGCCATGTTTTTCACCGAAGCACGTCGCAAAATACCAAATGCAATGTGGAGCGCGTTTTGTTCTGTGGCAGAGAAATCATACGCATCACGGATTGCTTCTTACGCCGACCAAATTCAGAAAACAAAAAAGGAATCAGGAGTTGCATTTCAACAAAATGGGCTTGATGAGACGGATTCTTCGCCCAAACACGAGCCATACCAATATCGTTGCGGTATCAATGTCCCAGTGCCGTCTATCACATTCACGTTAATACCCGCCCGCAAAGGTGTTATTATTCATTCAAAAGTACTGGTGGAAACTGGACCTCGGTCCCGGAGACCTATCAGAGTTTCAGGGCACGCCACACTTGCTTGGGTAAGGCAGTGCCGGTGAGGGCCAAGACTACGATGCCCATTGTGCCGAGGAGCCATTCCATTCCACCGTAATGAAGGACAAGCGCACCGATCACCGCGACCACGAAGGATTCAAGCAATTGGATTCTTACTAATTTCCCAACTTGGCCCGTGCCGATCATCATCGCGTGGTTGAGATGCCGCCAAACGTGGGCGATGAAATACAATCCATAACAGGCCAAGAGGGGCCGACCGATGTTCGAGAAATCCTTACCGAGCCAGAGCGGCAGAAGAATCGGCCCGAGGGCAAGGAGGCCCAGTGCCGAACAAACTGCGAAGCCCGAGCCGCATAGATAGAGGCGTTTCGCCGCCATTCGAGCCCACGGGCGATCGCCTCTCGCCAAAGCTTCCGCAACGGCCGGCCAAGTGGGGGTGCTGAGCATGACGACGAAGCCGAGCTGCATAATTGTTAGGTTAATAAAGACGCCGTAAAGAGCAATCGCTGCGGGTCCACCTTCACGCCCGACCAGCCAGCCGCAAAAATTAAATTCGATGATGCCGGTGACAAGACAGCATGAAGAAAATGCGAGGCCGTCCGAGAAGAGGTGGCGTGCGGTTGCTAGACGGAAGAATTTCGGGGAAGGGAGCATCAGCGGGTGCTTCTTCCATAGCGTGATGGTGTTGCAGAGTTTCGAAATAACCATCGAGCCATGAACGGCGAGCACGAGGAACCACACCTGCGGGAAATACCAGACGCCGACTGCCACGGAGGATGCCGCGATCACATTTCCGCAGGCACCCCAAAGATTGTTAGAGGCGACCTCCAAGTGTCCTTCTCTGATCCGTTCGGTGAGGTTGAGAACAAAAAGCAAAAGAAACAGGGCGAGGCCGACCCATAAGGCAGGCAGCAGTGCAGATTCTTTTCCGGCAAAGGCAGCGCCGAACAAAACTGGCACGGGAATGACAAGCAGCACCGTTGCTAGAATGATAACTGCCAGCAGGGATATACCGGCCATTAAAAAAAACGCAGTTGAACCGAGTTCGCGCTGTTTGATTTCATCACCCTCGGCACGGGCGCGAGTCAGGCCATGCGTTAGAGCCGGGCCGACGCCCACCTGCAAGAGTGAGATCGTGGACAGAGTAAGATTGACCGTGGCGTAAAGCCCGAACTCCGCCCGCCCTAACACCCTCACGGCAAGCGGGATGGAGAGCAGTTGAAGCAGGATCGTGCCGAACTTGGACACGAACGAGGTGATCACCGCCAAGCGGATCGAGCGATCACGGCGTCGGGTAGTTTCTGCTGCTAAAATCTCTGACATGCCTTCGGTAGAAGGCAGGCTTAACATGCGCCCCCGCGTTTGTAGAGGGTCATCAGCATGATTTGCAAATCGAGGCCGAAATTCCAATTTTCGATGTAATCGAGATCAAACTTCACGCGCTCGCGCAGGCAGGTATCGCCACGCAGTCCGTTGACCTGAGCCCAGCCAGTGACGCCGGGCTTAATGTTGTGACGGACGTTGTAGTGCGGGATTTCTTCTTTGAAATCCTCAATCAATTCCGGGCGCTCGGGACGTGGTCCGACGAGGCTCATATCACCACGCAGGACATTCCAGAACTGTGGGAGTTCGTCGATGTTCCAAGCCCGCATCAGCTCACCGATCTTGAGGCGGCGGGGGTCGTCTTTTACGGTCCATCCGGGTTTACCCTTCACCTCCGCATCGAGCTTCATGCTGCGGATTTTGTAGATAAAAAACGGGCGACCATTGAGGCCAATTCGGCGCTGGCGATAGATCACGCTGCCTGGAGACTCCAAGTAAACTAGGGTGGCGAATACCGCCATGATGGGAGCGAAGATCACCATTCCCGCAAGACTCCCGAGGATATCAATCATGCGCTTGCCGGCATTGTTAAATGCGTGGTGCAGCGGCATTTTCCCAACTCCGAGAACGGGCATGCCATGGATGCTTTCTAACTGGAGGTTAGAAACGAGAACCTGGAAGCAACTAGGGATCAGTTTGAAGTCGATAAATTCCCTACCGCACGTTTCGGCGAGTTCTAACATTTGATAACGGTCCAACACTCCGTCCACTACCATGACCACATCAGCGCCCGAAGCACGGAGGATCGGACGCAGCCCTTCGTAAGTGCCCAGCACAGGAACCTCAGGGGGTGGCATCGTTTCAAATGCGTATCTCGACGGGGCGACGGTGCCGATAATCGAAATTTGATTCGCGCGTCCGTTGCCGAAACGTTTGATCCCTCGATCACACTCACCATTCCATCCGACAAAAACAGCTTTCTGACGAAGGGCACAGGCGAAAGGCTCACGGCGGATGATGCAGTAAAGCACCCAGCGCCAGCTCAACAAGCCAACCATTGAAGTTAGGCTGCCGATGACACAGTAAAGGCGGCTAATGTTAGGCTCTATTTTTAAAACTAGGGCAATTGCTAAAAACCCGAACGCCCAAATCACGCAGGACTTCACGATTGTCACAAAAGTTTTACGAACCGCTAGAAAGTGTCTCGGGTCGTGCAGTCGAAAATTTACGAGCAAGAACAAGAGAAAAGCGCTCCCTAAAAGTACATGCCCGCAGTAGCCCCAAATATTCATAATCGGGTCCACGACCCCAACCTCACGCATACCCGTATCGAAACGAATCAGGTAGGCGATGACCATCGCTAACAAAACAATCGCAGCATCACCCAGAAAACTAACCGCAACGAGTTTTTGATGAGCTACCCATGGGCGGTGGCGGTGTCTGAGAGTGTAAGATTCTACTGATTCGGCGGGTGCCGTCGGGGTATCAAGGGGACGAGTCCGCGAGGACTCACCCTCAACCAAGGGGGATATCAAATTCATGTTTCTGGGGGGTGGGGGGAGGAATCAAAGCCACCGGGGGAGATGGCGAGTTGCTCGGGGGGAACAACGGCGTGAAAGGTATGGTAGAATATTGAGATTTACTAGGCAAAAGTTGGCGTGATCGCGTAGGTATCGGAAGAGCGTGGAGCAGCATCCACGCCAAGCGGCTGAGGACTTGCGATTGCGGGGCAACTTACTGGGGCACCAAGGCCGAAAGAGGAAGAACTTGAATCCGCTTTCGTCAATTCGTTCCAAACAAAACCTACAAGATTCCCGCCAGCGGATCGGATTAAATCAGCAGTGCGCTTGATTTCACGTCCGTCGCTACAGCCATCACGTACCATCAAACAAGTCCGGTCGGCATAGCGTGCAATGGCCAACATGTCGCTAACCGCAAGCACAGGCGGCGTGTCGATCACCACCCGATCAAACCAGCGGAAGGCGTCTTCAAGAAGTGATGGAAAACGAGTGCCAGCAAGTAATTCCGCAGCATCCGGTCGCGGGGGGCCTGACGAAAGCAGATAGAGATTTGGCAGCGACGTGGCGAAACAAGTCTGAGCGGGATCCATTTTTCCAGCAAGGTAAGCACCAAGGCCGGACTCTTCGAATCCACCCGTAACATGTTGGCGACTCAGACCTGAAGCCCTAAGATCTGCGTCTAACAATAGCGTGCGGTGGCCCTGCATCGCAAGCGCCGTTGCGTAATTGAGAGCACAAAATGATTTCCCCTCGCCTGCCTTGGCACTGGCGAAAAGAACGGTCCGGGCAGTGTTGCTGCCCGGTGGCGGAGCGAGCACGACGCGCAAACGGCGGAAGGCTTCGGCACCGGCAGAAGCAGGATCGGATAGAAGGATCATGCCGTCACCGGAAATGCCGATCACCGGCAAAGTTGCCAAAAGCGGCGCACCCGAAGCACGGGCCGCAGCAGCCGAGTCGCGGACCTTGTCATCGCGAAGTTCGAGGCCAACCAGCAAAGCCAAGCCACCTAACATTCCGAAAAACATTCCAACGGCAGCGAAAATGAGTTTTTTCGGGCTGCTGGGAAATTCAGGTGTTAGGGGTGTATCCTGCCACCGCAGTACTGAGGCAGGAGCCGATGCAGACAGGCTGATCTCTCGAAGTCTCAATGCGACGGAATCATGCAATGCACGGTCCGCATCGGCATCACGGACCATTCCTCGGAACTGCTCACGTATCCCCTCCACATCTACCGCACTGCCGCGGGCCAGTTCGACAGCAGCTTCGAGTTTTACTTCGTTTTCTGTGGCGATCCGGAACCGTTGCTCCAAAGCCTCACCCGCTGTGTGCACGGTCGCCGCGAGATTCTTCTTGAGAGTTTCAATCTCATTAGAAAGTTCCTTATAGACCGGGTGTTTATACATGTAGCGCTCCTTCACGCGGCCAAATTCTGCTTCTTTCAATTGGAGCACGCGCACTTGCGCCAACACCTCAGTGCCGCGTTCGGATGTTTCCAAGCCGGCGAGTGCCTCCGGTTTCGCGGAATCAAACTTTGAAAATGCCTCGAATTCAGACTCTAACCGCAGGCGGGTGGACTTGGCCGTGGTGAGCTGCGCGCTCAAAGACGTTAGATCATCGCGAACCGGACTGACTCCTTGGCTGCCCTCCAAACCAGGGACCGGGTGTGCTTGCCTGAATTCCTGCAGCTTCCCTGCTGAGCTTTCCATCCGCGCACGAAGGCGTTCTTCCTCATGCGTCAGCCCGTCGGTGGCTTTCTGGATGATCGTTTTTTGGCGTTCATCCGTCCATTTTTCATACTCGGTCACCAGTGATTCTACGAGCTTCTTTGCGCGTTCAGGGTGGGTGTCCTCCACCTGTATGTCGATGATCCGAGTGCCACGGCGAAGTGCGACTTTCACGCGGTTAGAAATTTTTGTTAATTGCGCCTGCTCGCCTGCTCCCGCGGGGACAAAATCCGGATCTTGGTCCAGACCATTCGCTTTGACCACTTTCATCAGAAGTGTGGTTGCGCTCAACCCCTGCTCCACGGATCGCATTTCATCGAGATCGCGTGTTTGCTCGGGAGCGACCGCACGAATATCCATGACAAGTGGGGCTTGGCTATTCACAAGGACCGATCCGAAAGCCTGATAGATTTTAGGCATTTTGCTCGCCACGTAATACAGGGCACCGCCTCCTATCAGCGTCGCTAAGATCACAATCCATCCGCGCCGCAGTAGGATGCCCATCAATCGGCTTGGCTCGACTTTCGGTAAAAAATACGTCGGACCGGCTGCCACTGGAGCGGGCAATTGCGGCGCCCTTTGGACGAGCGCGTTTTCTATCGGTTTTGAAAGTGACATGAGCGGATGAAAGTCGTGTGTAAAATCAGAACAAACTCTCCGGAATGGTGATGACATCTCCATCGGACAGCGGGATATCCTGTCCCTTGCCGACCGTGATATCCGACAAGTTCAGGGTGAATACTTGGTTGTTAGGCCGTTTGAGATTAACTTTTTTAGCGTTCGCAATCCTTGTCGCACCGCCCGCCATCCCGATCGCCTCGACCAGCGTCAATTGTCGGTGAGCCGGAATCACAAACACTCCCGGACGTTGGACTTGGCCCAAAACCGTCACCGTTCTGCGGATGCGTGCCTCGATGGATACACTAACTTCCGGCTTTACCAAATAGCCATCTGCCAGTTTGTGAGTGATCGCAGCGGCGGCTTGATCGGTCGTCATCCCTTCAATTCGGATCGCCCCGATCAGCGGCATGGATACGGTTCCATCCGCAGAAAGCTGACTGCGGGTGGTAAGCTCGGTTTCACGGAAAACTCGGATTTCCACGTTGTCCATCCGACCTATCACGCCGGAGGAGTTTTCACCTTGAGCATTCACAAAACCGGCGAACATGCCGGCGAGAAGCAGGTGAAGAAGTGTAAGATATTTAAAATTCATGAGGGGCGCTTGCATTAGAATTTATAGATGAATTCGAAGCCGACCATCTGCTGGGCGTAGCCGAATGCTGGATCGTTCGAGCTGTCTTTGGATGCTCTGTAAAACAGCGCGACGTTGGCTTCCTCCGTGAGCTTATACTCAAGGGCTGGACGCACAAACCAAATGCGATCGTTGCGTCCGGATGCGCCGGAACCGGAAACTTGTGAGTAAGTTGCCTTTTCGAAACCACCCTCGACACGTGCCGTCCATTTGGCGCTCAAGCGCTGGGACACCCCTGCGGTCACGCCTTTGGCATTATAGATTTGGCCAGCATAGTATGCCGAGGTCGTTTGCCTCTGATAGGCTGTGACGTAAATAGAAGTTCCCTCTCGCGGCGTCCATTCTACCCGGCTCTCCAAGATAGGATTTACTTGTGAGTCCTTGGCCACTTTACGGTATTCCGCACCTGCCTTGAGAAGGATCCGAATCTTTTCCCGCGGTTGCCAATCGAACCCAGCCGCTAACTGCTGGGTATCTTGGTCGGGAGAACCCTGCACTTGGAAACGAGCCACCTGATAGGCCAGTGCCAGTTGGGTTTTCGGCGAGTAGGCATAGCGCGAAACAATTTCGGAGTAGATCTTGTTGGAATCGAATAGCGTCGAATCCGAGTAGGAAGATTGTTGATTTCCGATGGCCCATTCTAACGTAAGCTTTTCACGGGGCCGCCAAGCAGCACGTAGTTCATTCTCGAATTCTAGGCGATCCGTTTGCCTACCCGTATCTGCGGTGGCATCTCCGAGCTTTTGAATTGCGCCTTTGTAAGTCAGTTCAGTGGTCTTTCCACGCCAACCCGCAGTGAGCAACGCTTGTTGATCAACTCGATTGTCCGAATCATTTTCCGCATAAATGACTGCCGTCGGACGGTAAGCGACTTTAACAAAGCCTCCCTCGGCCGTCGCGGGGTCGCCCGTCGAGTAGGCAATCACAGGACCGATCCGGAACACCATGTCGGAGGTAGGCTTCGACGAGCTCAGGAAAATATTACTATCATAAGCGGCGGAGATGAGCGTCCCAAGCTCCCATCCATCGTGCTTCACCTGATCCTGCTGCACTACGGGTGGCAAAGGAACGGTTTCAACTACAGCTTCAACACTGGAATCCATCCGTTCATTAATGATCGGGGAGGTCTCCTGAGCGGCAAAAGAAGTTTGGATACTAGCCGATAAACAGGCTATTATCAAAGCAACCATCCGGGGGGGATATGGTTTCTGAAAATTCATGGATCAAGGGCAGCAGCACGCAACCCGATCCATTGATAGCATCAACTCACAACCCATATCAAGAGTCTAAACTTTACGTGATCGCGTAATATCAGGATCACCAACCGATGTTAGTGTTCACTTATATTTCACATTAGAAGTTAAATACTTCAGACAAGCTTATAATCACTATTTGCGAGTCATTAATAGAAATTCTCGCCCCTTCCCCCCTCGCCCCCGCAATGGATTTATTCCCTCTCAAATTCACTCCAGAAGCTCCCACTTCACCCGCTCGATGGGCCGATCAGTTTGAACAACAGGCATTTCTCCAGCCTGAGCAGATTGCTGTCATTAGTGGAAAGCACTCGCTCACCTATCGCGAGCTCAGCGCGTTGTCGAACCGGATTGCGAACCACCTGCGAGCATCGGGCATCATGCCCGGAAGTTTCGTGGGCTTGGGGCTTCATCGTTGCTTGGAGCTTCCTGCCGCACTCCTCGGAATTCTCAAATCTGGAGCGGCGTATGTGCCGCTCGATCCCGGCTACCCAGCCGCGCGAATCGCACAAATGATCGACTCATCAAAGTTGGCTTTTGTAGTCACTAAAAAGAATCTATCAGATCAATTTCCCAATGTCCGTGCCATTTGCATTGATGGGGAAGCGATCGCCCACACTCCGACGGATTGCTCACCGCTTGCGATTGGGGGAAATGATTTCATATATGCGATTTTCACCTCGGGATCAACGGGTGAACCGAAAGCCGCATCGGTCTTTCATCGTGGATTTGAAAATCTGCTTCATTGGTATTCCACTGAACTGGCCCTCGGACCTTGTGACCGCACCCTGATCATTAGTTCGCCGAGTTTTGACCTAACACAGAAGAATTTTTTCGCACCCTTGGCCACCGGTGGGACATTGATACTCGATGATTGTCAAACCTATGACATTACCCGTATCTTATCGCTGATTTGTGAGCATAGTGTCACCCTGCTCAATTGCACGCCGAGTGCATTCTATCCGTTGATAGATGCTGCTGCCTCGGACGAATACGCAGCCATCGCGTCGCTTCGCTATGCCGTGTTAGGGGGAGAGCCCATTTCCATCTCACGGGTTCGCGCATGGCTCGAACACCCCAATTGCAATGCGGAAGTCGTCAATACTTACGGTCCCACGGAGTGCACGGACATTTCCGCCTATCACCGCCTCCACAAGGGGAACTTAGATGACTATCCGTTCGTCCCACTCGGTCGGGAAATTCCAAATGTCCTGATTTCTATCAGGGACGGCTTGCTGAATCCGGTAAGTCCTGGAGAGGTAGGTGAGATTTGTATTTCAGGAGCCGGCATCGGGGGCGGCTACTTGTATGATCCAGAACGGACCGCAGAGGCTTTCACCGAATTTTTCTACCGCACCGGAGATCTGGCGAAGCGGCACCCCTCAAATCTATTGGAGTTCCGTGGCCGCGCCGACAATCAGGTGAAGATCAATGGATTTCGCATTGAACTTGGGGAAATCGAAATCGCGTTAACTCAACACGACGAAGTCCAAGAGGCGGTTGTCATTTCAAACAAGAATCGTTTGATCGCCCACATCCAAGGAACTGCGGTAGCAGCCGAACTCCGTGAGTATTTGGCCAACCGACTACCGGCCTATATGATCCCCGTCGAATTTCGGTTAGTGGAGAATTTCCCGCTGACACCTAATGGAAAAATTGACCGCCTCGCACTTGCTAGAAGCGGTAATCAAGTGCAGTTTCCGATGGCCTCAGGAACATCGATCGAAGCGAAGATCTTGGCACTTTGGTCGGAGGTTTTGGATCGGAAAATTACTGACTCTAACGCCAATTTTTTCGACTTAGGCGGCACCTCGATTCACGTGGCAATCATCCACGTGCGGCTGATGAAAATGTTCAGTTGCACGTTTCCCATCACCGAACTTTTTGCCTGTCCGAGCGCGCGCGCCATCGCAGATTTTCTCTCTCCAAAAGGCGTTTCTACTGTTACGAATGCCGCACAAGACCGAGCTCGTTTGGCCCAAGCGGGCATTTCCCGATTCCGCAGACCCATTTCCCGATGAACGAAGACACTCATTCCACCGAAGCCGTTGCCGTGATCGGCATGGCAGGCCGTTTCCCAGGCGCTCAGAACCCCGATGAGTTCTGGCAGAATCTCATCGCCGGGAAAGACGGCATCACCCGTTTCCCAAGCCGCACCGAATCGGATGGAGCGAAATACGTAGGAGCGCGCAGCATGTTTGACAATCCTGACATGTTCGATGCCTCGTTTTTTGGTATCTATCCGAAAGAAGCCGAGCTGATGGACCCGCAACATCGCGTTTTTCTTGAATGCTCGTGGGAGGCACTTGAAGATGCCGGGTACGATCCCCACACGTTCCCCGGGATGATCGGCGTGTATGCCGGACTAAGCCTGAACACCTATCTCCTTCACAACCTCGGAAATGGCGGCGAACTCGCGAAAAACTATCAGGTTTCCGAGTATAAAACTATGCTCGGCAACGATAAGGATTTCCTGCCTGTCCGCGTCTCCTATAAACTCAATTTGCGTGGACCAAGCATGGCCATCCAAACAGCCTGCTCGACCTCGCTCGTCGCCATCTGCCAAGCCGCCACTGCATTGCTCACCTATCAGTGCGATATGGCACTCACAGGCGGAGTTTCTATCAGCTTTCCCCAACAGCGGGATTATCTATTTGAAGAAGAAGGCATGGTCTCACCGGACGGAACTTGCCGCGCTTTCGATGCGGATGCCGCAGGCACCGTCTTCGGTCACGGCTGTGGAGTAGTTCTGCTAAAGCGTCTCAGCGATGCGGTTGCGGATCGCGACCCGATCCTCGCAGTGATCAAGGGCTGGGCCGTCAACAACGATGGGGCGGACAAGATAGGTTTTGCTGCACCGGGCCTCAATGCGCAGGCGGAAGTCATCACCCTCGCCCACGCCTCCGGCGGGGTCCGACCTTCGCAAATTTCCTATGTTGAAGCACACGGCACGGGAACTCCGTTAGGTGATCCGATCGAAATCGCGGCACTCACCAAGGCTTTCCGCGAAGGCGGTGCTGAGCAAAATGAATTCTGCGCCATTGGCACCGGCAAGACCCACATCGGCCACCTTGATTGCGCGGCCGGTGTCGCGGGATTAATCAAGACGATTCAACAATTTCGCCATGAGAAAATACCGGCACTGCTCCACTTCAATGCGCCCAACCCACGCATCGACTTTTCCGCCAGCCCGTTCTCGCCTGTTAGTTCGGATCGCGATTGGAAAGCTGGTGAAACGCCGCGGCTCGCAGGTGTAAGTGCCTTTGGCGTCGGCGGTACGAATGCCCACGTCGTGATCGAGGAGGCACCGCAGCCCTGTCCTACGACACCCGGCCGTAAGATGCATCTCCTCGTCCTTTCCGCGAAAACGGAAACCGCGCTCGACGCGATGGCGCTGCGGCTCGCGGATTATTTGGAGAACAAAACTCCCGATCTAGCAGATGTCTCTTACACTCTAGCAACGGGTCGCCGCGCATTTTCTTGCCGGCGAACCCTTGTTGCAAGCGACCATGCTGAGGCCATTGTAAAACTCCGTGAACCCGGCAAATCAGGCAGCGCTCCAACAACGACACCACGGGTCGCCTTCCTGTTTCCGGGTCAAGGCTCACAATACCCGGACATGGGCCGCGAGATTTACGATTCGGAGCCCATTTTCCGGGAAGTCGTTGACCAGTGCGCCACGCTTTTGCGGCCTCTCCTTGCACACGATGTGAGATCGACTCTCTATCCGTCTGAGCACGAGCGCGAAGCGGCAGAGCGCGATATCAACCGCACGGCCCTCACGCAGCCCTGTATTTTCGTGGTGGAATACGCACTGGCAAAACTTTGGATTTCATGGGGCATCCAGCCTTCGCTTTTGATCGGTCACAGTGTTGGAGAATATGTCGCAGCCGTTTTAGCTGGGACTTTCAAGTTAGAAAATGCGCTTCAGCTTCTCGCCACCCGCGCACGACTTATGCAGAATCTCCCAAGCGGAGGAATGCTCGCAGTCCGAGCCGGAGCCGAGACTCTAACGACTCCTAAAGACGTCGATCTCGCAGCGGTCAACAGCCCACAGCTTTGCACGGTTTCAGGCTCCCATATGGCCATTGAGGTCTATAAAAATGAGCTCAACGTTTCAGGAATCGAATGCCGCAAGCTGACCACTTCCCATGCATTCCACTCCGCGATGATGGAACCGATGATCGCCACATTCACGGAGGATGCGTCAATGGTTCCAGCGAACCCGCCAAGCATTCCTTGGATTTCCACCTGCACTGGAATGATGATAGATGCGACCACACTCGCGGACCCGGCCTACTGGGCTCGTCAACTCCGCCACACGGTCCGTTTCCAGGATGCGCTTTCCACCGCCTTTGCAGAGACACAGGACCTCGTCATGCTCGAAGTCGGCCCCGGCCGTGCACTCGCTCCATTTACCATTCAACATCTCGATCGCGGAACCACGCCTGTTATTTCCACCCTGCCTTCTTCTACTAAAGATCTAGCGGATCTTCTCGGTGCTGTGGGCGACCTCTGGAAAAACGGGCTAACTCCTAATTGGACATCGTTTTTCGGCAGCGAAATCCGAAGCCGCCTCCACCTGCCCACCTATCCATTCGAGCGCGAGAGCTATTGGATCGACAACTCAGCCAACGTTG
>JAYVNE010000259.1:0-8169 GCA_043758615.1 Akkermansiaceae bacterium | reverse complement strand
GGCCGTTGACGGCGTCGCCAAGTTCCAGCACTTCATTGCCGATGCTCCAGAGGATGATGGAGGGATGGTTGCGATCGCGGTGGTATTCGGCGCGCAGGTCTAGGGCGTGCCAGTCGGGCCAAAGCTGATTGTAGTCGTTGCCCTTCTTGCCTTTTTTCCAGCAGTCGAAAGATTCGTCCATGACGAGGATGCCCATGCGGTCGCAGAGGTCGAGCAGTTCGGGCGCGGGAGGATTATGGCTGGTGCGCAGGGCGTTGACGCCCATCTCTTTCATAATCTCAAGCTGGCGCTCGGCGGCGCGGACGTTGAACGCCGCGCCGAGCGCGCCGAGGTCGTGGTGATTGCAGACGCCCTGGATGGGCACGTGCTGGCCATTGAGGAGGAAGCCGCGGTCGGCGGTGAATTCAATCGTGCGAATGCCGAAGCTGCTTTCATAAGTGTCCACCACCTTGCCGTCCTGCATGACGGTCGTGACGGCCAAATAGCGGTTGGGCGTTTCGGTGGACCAGAGTTGCGGGCTCTTTACGGTTGCCGCGACGGGGACGACGGCCTCCTGACCGGCGGGGATGGCGACGGGAGGCGACGTCTCCGAGAAGGCAGCACGAGCGGCGCGGTGGTCCTGCCCATCGAGGAGGAAGGCGTCGGTCTTCACGGTCAAGGTGGCGGGGGCCGCGGAGTTATTGGCCACGGTGGCTTTCAATAAAACCTTCGCCTGGTCCGCGCTGATCTCGGGGGTAGTGATATACGTGCCCCACTGCGCGACGTGGACGGGATTCGTTTTCAGCAGCCAGACGTTGCGGTAGATGCCGGCGCCGGGATACCAGCGCGAGGACTGCTCGGGATTGTTGAGGCGGATGACGAGCGTGTTCTCCGCGCCGGGTTTCAGGGCGGGCGTGAGGTCGAGGTGGAACGACGAATAGCCGTAAGGCCAACCGCCCACGAACTGGCCGTTGCACCAGACCATCGCGTAGGCCATCGCACCGTCCACTTGGAGCGTAAAGCGTTTCCCCGCGTCTGCCGTTGGCACGGTGAAGGTCTTCCGATACCAGCCGACGCCGGCCCATGGGAGCTTGCCGGATTCACCTGGCAGTTTTTGTTCAAACGGGCCTTCGATGCCCCAGTCGTGCGGCAGGCTCAAAGCGCGCCAATCCGTGTCCTTGAACGACGGACTGACGTAGCTGACGGCGGCGCCAAACTCGCGTTGTGGCCCCATGAGCTGCGACGGCGGCACGGAGGCGAGCAGCGCCTCGCGCACGGCTGGATTTTTAAAGTAGCTGAGCTTATCACCGGCATCGGCGGGATCGCCCTTGGTGAAGCGCCAGTCGGCATTGAGCGACACGCGCTGACGCGGCGAGGAGTCCGTCTGGGCCACCACGGGGGTGATCGCGACGAGGCAGGGCAGAATGAGTTGGAGAAGGGTCAGTTTCATAAGGAGGATAGGATAATAAGGAGCTCTACATGGGCGCTGCGGAGTTCGCCAGGGAGATAGACTTGGGTTTCGCAAGAGTGTGGGGGATGCGGTTCAGAGGGATGGGAACAGCTCGAAGACGCCGACGCGGATTTCGGGCTTCGCGCTGGTCACGGTGAGGCGGACGATCTGGCCGGTGGCGGTCGGGAAGGTTTTTATAAAGGAGATGCCCTTGGGGTTTTCTTCGGACCAGACGGGTTTCCACGTCTCGCCGTCTTTAACCTCAAGCAGAACCTTGGTGGCCTGCGTGTAGGGGAGGGTGAGGCGCAGGACGGAAAACGTCTGGGACTGGCCCATGTTCACTTCGAGTGTGCCAGTGGTGTTTTTAATGCGCCAGTCGCCGCCAGTGCCGCCGTTCACGACGGTGCCGCCGTTCGACTGATTTTCAGATGCAATCACCGGCTTGTTGAGCAGCAGGGAATGGAAGGGCGCAATCTCGCCACGAACCTTGAGGGCGATCACGCTCACGCTGGCGTCTGGCGCGGTCTTCGGAGCCTTCACAATCGCCACGCTGCCCGTTTGCTCGACGGGTAAATCCTGCGCGGGCGAAGAGAGCAGCCAAGCTTTCGCCACCGCGTTGGCTATCGGCAGTTTGATCCTGCCGTCCTCCGGCCAGCGCTGGATGAACAAGTAAAGCAGGTCGCCTTTGCGACTGGTCCAGCCCCAGGGCAGGTAGTCAAACGGTCCCCGTGTGGAGCCGTAAACCGCATCGCCGTTCACCTTGAGCCATGCGCCGATCTCGCGCAGCCGCACGGCGGAGTCGGCGGGGATCACGCCCGTCGCGTCCGGCCCCACGTTGAGGAGAACATTGCCGCCTTTGCCCCAGGCCTCGGTCAACTCGTCGAGCAGGCTCTTGAGCGAACGAGCCGGGGCATTCGTGTAGCCCCAGGCGCCGTTGGTGCGGGTGCAGAATTCCCAGTCTTTTTTCGGGGGGAGCATGGGGAGGCTGGCTTCGGCGGTTTCAAAATCTCCCGGGTAGCCGAGCAGGCGCGGGGTGACGAGTATGTCCGGCTGCAGCTTCACCGCCTCGGCGATCCGAGCGACCTGTTCAGGGGAAGCCTTGGCGGAGCCGTCGTTGTCGAACCACAGCTCCGCGATCGGACCGTAGTTGGTGAGCAGTTCCTTCACTTGGGGAACCGCGACTTTATTCAGATAGTCGTCAAAGGAGCCCTGTTGCGCCGGATCCCACTTGGGTTCGCCCGCTCCTCCGCCGGGATGGCCCCAGTCGGCCAGGATGGAGTAATAGGTGCCTAATTTTAACCCGTATTTCGGCAACGCGACGGACAATTCTTTGAGGGGGTCCCGCTTGAACGGGGTCGCATCGAAAATGTTGTAGTCGCTCGCCTGCGAGTGAAACAGCGCGAAGCCATCGTGGTGCTTGGTGGTCAGCACCAGATACTTCATGCCGGCGTCTTGTGCGAGGGAGGCCCATTCGTCGGCGTTGAACTTGGTGGGGTTGAATTGCGGCGCGAACTTTTTGTATTCCGCCATCGGCAGGTGGTTCTTGCGCATGTGCCACTCGCCGTCGGCGGGAATGGCGTAAAGCCCCCAGTGGATGAACATGCCGAACTTCGCATCGCGCCACCATGCCATGCGCGCGTTGAGGGTGGGCACTTCGTCAGCACCATAAAGATTCACCAGTGAAAAAGCGCCAAGTAGAAAAAGGGTAAAGAGCTTCATCGATAAGAGTAGGTGGGTTAGTTAATCGTGTGAATACAGACGGACTGGTCCGAGCAGGCCGGAAACGAGCAACGGAGAATCCTTGGTGAAATAGTTCCAATTCGAGAACGTCTTCCGGCTTGAGGGTCTTGGAGCGCGTTGGATGAGCCAATCGGGGAACTGGGTCAACCTACGGCCGACTGGCAGAGGATTGCCGGCTTTATCTTTAAAAGGGCCGACGATCGGAGCCGAATACGTGCAATCTTCCGCCGCCTGTTCGTCGCCAATCAGGCGATTGGCCCAGGTGTTGGTAACTTCGACTTCCAGGACATTCTGGCCCGGCTTGAGCGCGGATTCGACCGGCACTTGAAACGGCGCGTGCCAGGCGACGCCGCAATCAATGCCGTTGATGCGCACGTGCGCCAGTTCGCGCACGTCGCCGAGATCGAGCCAAGGTGTTCGTGCGAGTTCCAGCCAATTGGCCGGGACGTCGATTACTTTTCGATAGGTCGCCGTGCCGGAAAAATATTTCACCGAAGTTACCTTGGATTCTGTCCAAGAGGTGAGCGCGGGGAAGGCGATCTTCCCGGCCTCCGGAAAGAGGACCTCCCATGCGCCTTCGATGGCCACTGGTGCAGGCGCTGGTTTGGTTTCCGGCAGCGGCGCCGAGACGGTGGCCGCAGTCGTTTCGCGGAGCACGATGAAGACGGATGTGTTGGCGGGCAGGATCAAATCCACTTCCGTGTAACCGGCCTGCATGCGCCAGCTCGGCGCCGTCTGATGGGTGCCGCGCTCGGTGTCCCATAGCACGGGGATTTTCCCGGATGTGCGCAGTCGGGCGGTGAATTTCAGTTCTTTTTGATCCCGACTGGTTACGAAATAAATCTCGGTGTCGCCGTCACGGCGATGCGTGTAACGAACCGTGGATTGCGCCGGTTGAGCGGCGAAATCGGGGCCGAGCTGAAGAGCGGCCAAGGCGGCATCGGTGCGTAAAAACACACGTCCTTTTCCGACGGGGCGTTCCGCCTCGGCGTTTGCACCCCAAAGTTCACGACCCATGGCCGCGACCTCTGCATCGGCTTTTGGGTAGTTTTGCAAACTCGGCGAGGCGTCGGGCCGTGTGCCTACGACCACCGCGCCGGCGTTGACCCACACTTTGAGTTTGCTCGCGAGGGCGGGCAACAGCTGCGACGACGCAGGCAGTTGCACAAACGCGTAGCTGCGCCCGCTCGGCAGCACGATGCGACCGTTCTTAACCGAGCCTTGCGCCGCGAGATCGGCGGCGGAAATCGTATCGGCGCGATTGGCGCCAAGGCCCGCGCCTTTGTCCACCGCGAGGTAATCGGAGACCGGCTCACCGCGCTGGAGCAAGGCCTGCGAGCGAGCGATGTAAGCCAACCACGCCTTGCCCGGTTCATACCAAGTCTGATGGCGACCGAAATGCGTGCCCCACCAGCCCATGCTCAGGCCGGGTTTGAGGTCGTCGGCGAGCGGTTGATGCACCCAATGATGGAGGAAAAGTTGGTTGATGCCGCTGCTCCAGGCACCGTCGCCAGACGTTTTTAGTAGGGCGGGCGTTTCAGACCACGCCCCAAACTGAGGCGCCGCGGTGAAGGATTCAGTCGCGATGATTTTGATGCCGGCGGCCTGCGCGGGCCCCACGATGTCGCGGCTGATTTCACCGCCGCTGCCGAGCCAGAATTCCCCCATCGTCATGTCGGGAACGGCGGCACCCTCGATGGTGTTAAAGGGGCCCGAGTAAGGCTCCAGATACATTTGCACCCCCTGCGCGTTCATCAGCGCCTTGCCTTGGCGGAAATTGTTTTGGACGAACAAATCCGAGACGGTCGTTTTGAAATCCCACGCAAACCGCGCGCTCAGGTCGGCGCTAACGACGATCTTCTTGTCGAGCGTGGGCAACCAGATCACGGGGTCGTAGCCGCGACGATGTTTAAACTCATCGCGGAAGGTTTCAGTCCAATTGAGATTTCCCGCTTCGTAGCTGTCGAGCGTGAGGTGGCGGAGCGATTTCCCCAGAAGCGGACCGAGGTTTTCTTTGAGCGGTTGCAGCACCTGCTCGAAATGGAAGCGGGAGTCGGCGGCGCTCAGCTTGTCGCATTCGAGGGTTTTCACCTCCTCTGGCGCAGGCGCACAGCCGTGTCCGGTCGTGGTGTAGCCGAAGCGATAAATCAGCCACGCCCCGGCAGGTGCCGTCCAGTTCAAGGTGCCGTCAGCGGAAAATTGCCTGCTCAAGTCGAGCACTTGCTCCCGGGGGATTTCCGCCAAGTCGGGCACCGCAACGACGGCGATCTCGCGATAAAATCCGAGTTTCGTTTCCGGTTGCGCCAGTTTTCCAGAGAATGGAGTGCCGCCCGCGACCGGGGTTTTTGACCATACGACGACCTTCATCGACCGCTCCGGCGTGATCCACGGGCCGCCGGTGGCGGAGTAGCCTACGCAGTTGTGCATGCCAAGGTTGAGGCCGAGACGATCCGCTTCGGCGGCCGCATGGTGCACCAGTTTCCACCACGCCGGGCTGCGGTAATCGTTTTCCGGCCACGGCGTGTTTTGCATGGGCGCAGCGCCGGCTTGCACGTTGGACGTCAGATTAAAGATCGTGGCTCCGCCGATGCCGGCAGCTTTCATCGCCTCCAAATCCTTCGTGATGCCGTCCCGGCTGATGTTGTGCCCCATCCAATGCCACCAGACCATCGGCTTCGCGGCGGCGGGCGGAGCTTTAAAATCTTCTTCTAGGGTGGCGGCGCTGGCGGCTTGAAAGAACAGGGCGATACTGAGCAGGGGCAGGATTTTCATGGTGGGGGAGTGAATCAGGATTTGGGTAAAGTGGGCGAGGCGGAACTCAGATCTAGGCACGAGGTGGTTTTGGCCTCGGCATCTTCGGTGGCGAGCCATGGGCGGGCGTCGGGCTGGCGGTGACGTTATACTGACGCGCATAAAGATTTGTGGGTTTTGGAGTAATAAGGAGAAGGGGTTTGAAACCCCTTTCTTCTATTAAGCACCGAGAACTGCCCTGCCGGCCCGTGTTTGTGAGATCGAGTCCGCGCACGAGAACGTCGCTCACGGAGGAACCGTCCACCGACTCGATGCACAGGCCGCCGTATTGGGCGGAGAGCACGGTGTTGTTGAGGATGCGGAGGCCGGAGATCGGGCCGGTGGTGGCGGCGCCGTAGGTGCGCGGGTCGAAAAGCGGCTTGGGCGGCGGTGCGGCCTTGGTGGTGACTAGGGTCATCATGGCGGCAGGGTGATCCGGGCCGACCGAGGCACCCGAGTATGCGTGGGCGGTCGAAGCGGCCGCCAAGCCAAGCAATACGAAAGATAGCGTCTTGTTTTCATAAGCACGGGTGGAAACCTAAAACCGGCTTCCAGCGAAGCCCCAGCTAGAAGCGCGTTTGAGCCAAAGGCCATCATCGCAAACACCGTGCATTTTAACGTCGGGTAATTCATTGTCTTGATTGCCTTGGCCGAAAGCCATAGAGATGTAAGTAGAATCGAAAACCTTACGGGCAAAGGTGATTGAAACTTTCGCCGGTGTTTGGAAAAAGTGTGATCGTCTGCATCCCAGCGGTAACAGTGCTTTGCTGAACGCGCCCGGCGACGATGGCTGTCCCGCTAGTTTCGTAAGCCCATTCGCGGATCACCGCGCCCGTGGTGTTCGCGGTGAAGACCAAACGCATCGAGCCACAGTATGACCCTGCAGGGTTATCTTTCGTAAACTGAAAGCTAGATAACCCTCCTAGCCAATGCCAAGCTGGCCTGTGCTTTCCGTAGTGGCAACTCCGGCCGTATCGACATTCAAACAGGTGCCGGTGAAATTTTTCAGAATCGAAACATGATGCAAGTTGCTACAAATCACGTTCGCCCGCGCGGTGCAGGGGCAGGCCAAAGTGAAAACACCCCAATCCAATGCCTGCCACGGTTTTGTATTCATAAATTGTCCAATAATCATTGAGGGGCTCAATCCATTTGCGGTTTTACTGGATGGAGATGACGACTCGGAAGAATCGGGCCTTCCGCCCGTTGACGAAGAACGGATAGGGGACCGTCACTGCCTGGATGACCCCATCGTCTGCCATAACCGTCGGGGTCACGGTGCTGGAGACCCATGATTGCAGATCCGCACTGAACTGCACGGTGTAGGTGAGGCCGCTGGTCAGATAATCGTTGCGGCGGCCAAAAAGGGCGCGGTAATCCACTCCGGTGCTGGTGTTCGTGAAGCTAACAGTGGCAATGCCATGACTGGTAACGCTGTTGCCGGAAATCGTGATGACGCTGCTGCTGTTGACGAGAGGATTCAGACCGTAGGCAAATTCAACGAGATTGGTCAGCCCGTCGCCATCAGGATCCGCAATATTCGCAGCATTACCGGAATCGGTGGCCGAAGCTCCGAAGTAAAATTGCCGCCAAGTTTCGAAGGTGTTGAGATACCCGCTGAGGGTGACGGTGTTGCCAACTTTATTGACAATGAAACTGCCCTTGCCGTCGGAGGTGGCGAGGCGACTGCCAAAAGCGACGTTGGCGAACGCGCCGGAAAGTGTGCCTGTGGAATTGAGGATGGTGAAGGTGGTCGCATTTGTCGGCGTGAAGTTATTGATGGGCTTGATCGAGAGATTTCCGCCTAACGCCGTCGCACCTGAGACAGTTAGATAGTCGTATAGACCGGTTTGAAATGCGGTCGCTTGGGTGGTGCCGCCGACATCCATGGCGAGGGTGCCGGATGCACCAAGGTTGTAAGCGCCCGTGATAGCCGTTTTGCCCGCAATGCCTGAGTCTCCCGGAGCCAGCGTGCCGCCGCTTTGCAGGAGTGTGCCGACGGTTCCCGCCGTGGTCGCGCGCAGATTCGTAGCGTTGTAGGTGGAGACTGCCAACGTGCCGCCGGTGAATGAAAACACCTGCACCGCGGGCGTGACTTGCAAGCCTTGCACGGTGCCGCCAATCGCGAGCTTGCCGCTCCCAGCGAGGCTGAAACTCGTCGTGCCCGCGCCCGTAGTCGCGGCTCCCAGGTTGAGATTTCTGCCCGAAGC
>JAYVNE010000258.1:0-2610 GCA_043758615.1 Akkermansiaceae bacterium | reverse complement strand
AAAAATGCCCTGCCGGTGAAAGGGGTTTCAAACCCCTTCTCCACAGCCGCATCCGCCTCGCAGGGATTCCACAAAACTTCATGCGCGGCAGTATATATCAAAAAAACGGGCGCGACACGAACTATTGATTGGAACAAATGGCCAAGCTAAATTACAACTCCTGTCGTCATTCCGATGGCCAACCCGTGACCCTGAAATTCGCCGATGCCGTGGGTGAGGTGCTCATCAGTGGGCCGCTGACAAGCAACGCGCCTTTGGCGTTCAAGCATTATATTTGAGCCAAAATTTTCGCTCGGTTGGGGGTGGAACGAAGGGGTTGCCAGCACGGCGGATCTCGGTATGCTCCGCGCCCCGGCAAAAGACGCCGGTTTTATCCAAATGAATCATCCCACTGTAGCGATCGTTGGTGCGACGGGTGCCGTCGGCGTAGAAATGCTCCTTTGTCTCGAACAGCGGAATTTCCCGCTCGGTAAACTCAAACTTCTCGCCTCGGCACGCTCCGCAGGGAAAACGATGACCTTCCGGGGTGAGGAAATCACCGTGGAAGAACTCACGCACGATTCGTTCGGAGACGTGGACATCGCCCTCTTCAGCGCGGGTGGTGGGATTTCCCTCGAATACGGCCCGTCCGCCGCGAAGGCCGGTGCGGTGGTGATCGACAATTCCTCCGCATTCCGAATGGACGCCGATGTGCCGCTGGTGGTGCCGGAAATCAATCCAGAAGCCGCGAAGAACCGCCCGCGTGGCATCATCGCAAATCCGAATTGCACGACCATCATTTCACTGATGGCGCTTGCTCCGCTGCATCAGGCGTTCGGCTTGTGCTCGATCATCGCTTCGACCTATCAGGCGGTGTCCGGTTCCGGCGCACAAGGCATCATCGAACTGGAAGAACAAATGAAGGCGATCAACGCAGGCGAGCCGGTGACACTCAAAGTCTATCCGCGCCAGATTGCTTTCAACGTGATCCCACAGGTGGATACGTTCACGGACAACGGCTACACCAAGGAGGAAATGAAAATGCTCAACGAAGGCCGAAAGATTATGAACCTGCCGGACCTGCGGGTTTCCTGCACCTGCGTGCGCGTGCCGGTCTATCGGTCGCACTCGGTTTCTATCACCGCGCAATTCGAGCGACCGGTGGATGCCGATGCCGCGCGGGCTGCCTACGCGGGCCGTCCGGGTGTGAAAGTCGTGGATGATATTGCTAACAAAGTTTTCCCCGTGCCACTCGATACCACTGGCAAAGACGATTGCCTCGTCGGTCGCATCCGCAAGAACCTGGTATTCGAGAACGCTCTCGATCTCTGGGTCGTCGGCGATCAAGTGCGGAAAGGCGCAGCGCTCAACGCCGTGCAGATCGCGGAGATTCTTTGAAGAAGTTGATGGTTGATGGTTGAGAGTTGATGGAAAGACAATGGATTCCTCTTCCTCTCAATCTTTTCTCACTATCAACAATCAACCATAGACCATCAACTTCTTCCCCTCTCCATGGATCTCAAAACCTACCTCACCGCCCGCGCCAAGGAAGTGGACGCGGCGATGGATGCGTTTCTACCGAAAGCGAAGGAGCGCCCGGCAACGATCCATGCGGCGATGCGCTATAGCATTTTCGCTGGAGGCAAACGCCTGCGCCCGGTGCTTTGTCTCGCCGCTGCGGAAGCGTGTGGCGGTGAAATTTCTAACGCCCTCGCCCCTGCCTGCGCGGTCGAGCTGATGCACACCTACTCGCTGGTTCACGATGATTTACCCGCCATGGATGACGACGATCTCCGCCGTGGCCGCCCCACCTGCCACAAGGTTTACGGCGAGGGCATGGCCGTGCTCTGCGGCGATGCATTGCTAACCGAATCATTCATTGTCCTTGCCAAAACCCGGGCCACAAAACGCTACAACGTCGGCGACTACATCGCCGAGCTCGCGGAAACCGGCGGCAGCCGCAAGCTCATCGGTGGACAGGTCATGGACCTCGAAGGCGAAGGCAAAAAACTCACCAAGCGCGACCTCGTTAGAATTCACGAGGCGAAGACTGCGGCGCTGCTCACCACCTCACTGCGACTCGGAGCGATGACTGCCAACGCAACACCGGCGAAACTCGAAGCGCTAACAAAATTCGGCTACGCACTGGGTCTCGCATTTCAAGTGATCGACGATATCCTCGATGTCACTCAGACTACTGAGATCTTAGGCAAGACGGCAGGCAAGGATCAGGCGGTTGAAAAATCCACCTACCCCGCGATCCTCGGGCTGAACGCCTCGCGCAAGGAAGCGGCAAAGCTGACACAGGCCGCGATGGACGCATTAAAGCCCCTTGGGAAAAAGGCCGCGCGTCTGGAAGAAATTTCCTCACACCTCCTCAAGCGGGAGTATTGAGCATTCACTCATCGTGCAGTCATGCGATGCGGACCACGCTCAGAGTGGTTCATCTAACGCCGAGACCGATGTCGTAATCTCTGAAGCCGAGCGCAGCTGAAGTCTTCTCTATCGCTCAACCTTTGCCGCACCCATTATTGTTATACTGCCGCGCATGAAGTTTTGTGGAATCCCTGCGAGGCGGATGCGGCTGTGGAGAAGGGGTTTGAAACCCCTTTCACCGGCAGGGCATTTTTC
>JAYVNE010000257.1:0-55183 GCA_043758615.1 Akkermansiaceae bacterium | reverse complement strand
GTTTTTCTGAAATTTTTTACCAACCCCCTCCAATCCTTTGTGGAATATGGATTTGCGGGGGAAATAAAATGGCGATTTCTAATGGTTTCGGGGGGAATCGACACATTTGACCTCGAATATTTACCAATATCGCGTTGAGCGATGTGATGGAATGATTTTCATGAAAACGATGGCCTCTGTAGGCGTTTCCTCTTGGAAATTCTCCCGTTCCAAATGATTGTCGGACATGCCAAATCTCGTTCGTGTCGAGCCGATTGCCCTGTTGCCCACCCAAGCCGGGTGCGCCGTTTTCCTCGGCGATGGGAACAAGGCGATCGTCTTCTACATTGATCCCGCTGTGGGAGCATCCATCAACGCTTCACTGAGCGGCCAACTACCCCCCCGCCCCCTAACGCATGATTTGTATCTGCTGACGCTAGAAGCTTTTGGGGCCAGGATCTCTCGGGCCGTGATTGTGAGGATGGACCAGGAAATCTACTACGCGCGCCTCATTTTGGAGGCTGAAAACGAAATCATGGAACGTAAGATCATCGAGTTAGACGCACGGCCATCGGATTGTCTTGCGGTTGTGGTGCGCTGCGGTGCTCCGTTTTATGTGGTCCAAGAGCTTTGGGACACCTTGGAAGACATGTCCAGCGTGCTGGCCGAAATGCAAAAAAACAACGGCGGCGAAGCCTCCTAAACGGCCCCATAAATTTTTCATAATCGTCCCTTGCGGGAGCGGCCATTGGTTTTAGGATGCTTTATGATGCTAACTGACGTAGCCCCCTCGCTTCCTGAGTATTTTGCAGAAGAAATCCTTTTACACCCGGAAAAGCGTAACTTCCCGAAGTTCGACCTTGTGCGCCTTCTTGGTACTGTCTTCGCACCCACGAAAGGTTGCCGAGTCTGCATCCTAATTGATTTCGATGAGCCTGCCGAACACGTCAAGGATTTCGCCTTCGTGAACGAAGATGGTTTCCCGGTACAGAAAAACGCCTACAAGCATTTTTACCAAGGACTAAAAAATGGTGCGCTTGACGCTTTGAATATGAGCGGTGGTGAAATGTTCGCTTTCCGCTGTAGCCATGGCTCTAACCTCGATTTAAGAGACGATGTTTGGGACACTCATGGAAACCACTTATCACTGGATAATGATATCTATCCGAACTACGATCTCATTCTTTGCATCTCGACGTTCTCGGCAACCGCGCCTCTCACTGCAAAATGTAAAGAATACGGATTCCGCGGTGCAACTCTGCATGGTCTCAATGACATCATTCTCAACTCAGGACTAGCCGTGGATTACCACGAAGTATCCGGCGACGCCGAACGCTTGCGCCGAGCACTAACAAACGCGGATTCCATTGAAATTGACTTTGCCCTTGAAGACGGCCGGGTTCTCACAGCTTGGCTTGGTTTGAATGGCCAAGATGCCCAGAAATCCCACGGTCTCTGCACCGGGAAAAAACCTGATATTGCGAATCTGCCAGCAGGTGAGGTTTATTTCGTGCCGAACGACGCGCGGGGGCAGTTCCCAATGAAATACGAAGATGGCACACTGGGTGTGCTCGAAGTGAAAAACCGTTGCATCATTCACTCAACGTTGATCTCAGGAAGTCAATCCACCATCGATGCCCACAACGCTCGTCTCGCGGATGATCCCATGACGGGAACGCTCGGTGAGCTGGGCTTCGGCACCCAAGTTCTTCCGGTTTCCGGCGCGGATATCCAAGATGAAAAAGTGCTCGGCACCTGCCACCTTGCCACCGGGCGCGACGACCATCTCGGCGGAGACATTCTTCCTCATATGTTCAAAAAACATGAGAACTCGACTCATGACGACATCTTGTTCGCTCCACACAAAACTCCGAACTTCAATATCAGCCAGGTCCGTATGAACCGTGGCAGCCAGCGTGAAGTGCTCATCGAAAATTTCCGTCCGGCGCAATACTTGATGGACGCCCTTGCTGCTGACCGCTGAATTATAGCAAATCTGCTACTGCATTAAATGGCGCGAAACATAAACTTATTAGATGGTAATTTTCATCATTCTGCTTCACGCCCTTTTCATTCCAGTAGACAACTATCAGCATCATGAAGTTATACCTCCCACTCATTGTGGCACTCACACTCGCAACTAAAGTTTTCGCCGCAGATGCACCTGTGATGCACCCGCTTTTCAACGGACAAAATCTCGCAGGCTGGACCGGTGAAGGCTATGTGATCGAGGACGGTTCCCTCGTTTGTACACCGGAGGGGAAAAACCTTATCACCGAACAAACATTTTCGAATTACATCCTAGATTTCGAATTTAAGCTAGCACCCGGTGGACACAGCGGTCTCGGCATTCACTACCCCGGCACAGGAGATGGAGCCTACACGGGCATGGAGATCCAGATTCTCGACAACTCCTCAACACAAGACAAAGACCTCAATGCAGCTCAATTCAACGGCTCCATTTACAAGCTCGCACCCGCCAAAAATTCCGGACTCAAGCCCATCGGCGAGTGGAACCACGAACGTGTGAGTGTGCTCGGGTCGGCGATTATTGTGGAGCTTAACGGGGAAATCGTTCTCCGCACCAATTTGGACGACCTGAGTATTAGCAATCCGAGACATGAAGGCGTGAAACGCCGCTCCGGTCACATTGCTTGGCTTGGCCATGGTCCCGGCGTGGCCTTGAGAAGCATTCAGATCGCTGAGATCCCACCTGCGGCCAATGTGGACGGAGTGACAGCCGCGGGGTTCAAACAGATTTTTAATGGCAGGACTCTCGCCGATTGGAAGCTTGACCTAACAAATTCTAACGAGTGGAGGGCTGACAGCGGTATTCTCAAACACTGCTCTATTACCGGCAAATCCCCCGACCTCTGGACCCAAAAAGAATACGGCAATTTTACATTTGTGTTCGATTGGCGCTGGAGTCGTCGCGGACCGCAGGAATTCCGGCCCATCGTCCTCGCAGATGGAACTGAAAAAACAGGTGCCGAAGGTCAGCCGGAACTCATCGAAATCGAAGAACTCGACAGCGGGATCTATCTTCGCGGGAATACGAAAAGCCAAGTCAATCTTTGGAACTGGACCATCGGCTCGGGCGAGATTGATGGCTATCGCACTGATCCTACAATGCCAGCAGAAGTTCGGGCCTCTGTGACACCCAAAGTTAAGGCGGACCGCCCACTCGGAGAGTGGAACCGCACGATGATTACTATGATCGGGGATCGACTAACAGTTTCTCTCAACGGTCGTGTCGTCATCGAAAATGCGCAGCTTTTGGGCGTGCCTGCTCGCGGCCCCATAGGACTGCAACACCAAGGTGCAGCGATTGACTTTGCAAATCTCTGGGTCAAGGAATTGTAAGAGCCCGCGAGCTCCACCCGCGAATGCGTAATTCCGCTAGAGTAAAATGGGAGTAGCATCGTGGCTCCCCCCCTAACTGATGATTATACGACTCCCCCCCCGAGTTGTGCGGAACCGTGGTTTGAGCTTACTCGAACTCACGGTGGTGATTGCCGCACTCCTATCACTTGTTTCGATCTTAGCGATTGGAGCCCTTGCTTGGAAACGTGGCAGTGACCGCGCAGGCTGCGTGCTCATGCTCCGGAATGTGCAAGTCGCCACCAGATCCTATCAAAACTTGTATGGCTACAACTACGGTGGCCATCTTCGCGCGGAAAATGGTACCCCTGACATCGCACAACAAATGCTGAAGAAGGGCTACATTAAGCAGAGGCTCTTCGATCTGGCGCATGGTATTGTCAAATGCCCGGCAGGTGGGACTTGGGCCTGCGCAATTCCAGATGTTTTCCCACAAGAAGGCTCACTCTACTTGGTTTGTTCACTTGCAACGTCCGACGGTCACGCTCCCACAGCCCACACAGATTGGTAAATTGCCTGCTTGGCAGATCTTTCAATCCGGGTGATGGATGGTGCCACCCCATGAACTACCGCGAGGCGATCGATTGGCTGTTTTCTACCCAGATGTTCGGGATCAAACTCGGACTCGATGGACCGCGCCATTTGCTCAAAGAGGCACTCGCCTATCCCGCTCATGGAGTGACCGTCATCCACGTCGCCGGGACTAACGGGAAGGGCAGTACTTGCGCGATGATTGACAGCATCGCAAGAGCTTGTGGCAAGCGCTCCGGCCTCTTCACCTCTCCGCATCTCATGGATTACCGGGAACGTATCAAAGTTTCCGGCCAAGAGATTTCCGAGGAGGCGTGCGCTGCGATGCTCGGCGAACTGCGGGAAATCTGTGAGCAGATGGAAACTCACCCGACTTTTTTTGAAATCACCCTTGTTTTAGCCATGCGTTGGTTCAAAAAGTGCAATTGTGAAATGATCGTGTTAGAGACCGGGATGGGCGGAAGGCTCGACGCCACAACCGCAGTGCCGGCCGATATCTGTGTGATCACCCCCATCGGCCTTGATCACATGCAGTGGCTCGGCGATACACTCGAAAAAATTGCTCTCGAAAAGGCAGGGATTTTTGTTTGCGGAAAGCCAATCATCTCAGCACCACAAGACTCCGGGGTCATCCACGTTTTGCAAAAAGAAGCGAACGAAGTCCGAGCACCCATTGAGTTCATCGACGGTCCACTTCTCGGCTACCCGATGGCACTTGTTGGCGAGCATCAGAAGTGGAACGCAGCGCTCGCCCTGGGCGCGCTGCATCAAGCGGGACTCGCGCTCAGCACAGACAGCGTGCGCTACGGGCTCTCGCACGTCGCCTGGCCCGGCCGCTTTGAAGTCATTCGCCCGGGTATCGTCCTCGATGGTGCTCACAATCCACAATCCGCCCAGGTTCTCGCTAATACCTGGCGCGCATGCTATCCGGGAAAAAAAGCTGCTCTCGTTTTCAGTGCAGTCAGCGGTAAGGACATCGGCGGTATCCTCGCCGAGCTCACCCCTATCGCTGCGAAGATTTTTCTCTGCCCAATCGATACTCCACGCGCGGTCCCGGTTTCAGAGTTGACAAGTTTCCTTCAAGATGATGACCCACCTCGCGAAGTTTTTGCTGATTTCCAATCCGCTTTCTCCGCTGCCGTCGAACACGACACGCCGGTCCTCGTCGCAGGCTCGCTTTTTCTTGTCGGCGAGGCCCGTGCATTTCTTACCGATGGGACTTTCCGATCCAGCTTCCAGTGAGATTCGGGCAGAGAACCCTCTAACGTAGGTCATCCAGAGCCGAGCTGCGTGCCTTGCCCGCCGAGACGGGAGAGAAACGGTAGTAAACTTCAAGCATGAGGGTGTCGAGAGCCTGTAGGTAGATCACTCCACCTGCACTGCTGTGCTCCGCGCCCTTACCTGGACCAACCTCAACCTTGAATGAACCATCTGGGTTTTGAGCGGGAATGATGTCAGCAATAATGGCGCTGTTCATAGCATCCCACTCCTTACCCCCGGCGTTGCGCATAACCTGTGTGGCGTAGTAAGAGGCGTAAATATCAAAATCGGCAGTGTTATATTGCATACTATAAACACGCGAAAATTCATCTCTTGGCTTCTTTTTCCCATCGCGCATCTCCAAACCGTCCATCATCAGACGTATTGCATCTTTTACCTGCGAAGTGTTCCCTTTTTCGTGTTGCTGCAAACAAAGCGCTGCGACGGCAGTCATCGCAGGGCGCGCGGTTTTGTTAGTGTAGGCGAATTTGCCATCGCCGAGATAGGCTCCATCCCTTTTGTCACTCATCCAAGTCACCGCTTGGCGTATGACTTTATCGTAGTCATCGATCTTCACGTTGGATGCTTTAGCCGCCTTAAGCGCCTGCATTTGCCACCCAACGACGGAAAGGTCGTTACGACCCGCATCTGCGTATTTATAGTCCCAGCCCCCCTGTTTGGTTTGACCATCAGTGATCACTTTTACCGCTTTTTCAACGACAGTCTCCAGCTCGGGAACTTTGAATTGAAGTGTCCGGGAGAAAGTAAGCGCTTCGGCAAGGGCATAAGTAGCGATCGCATGTTCGTACGGCCAACTATTTTCGCTCAACTTTTCGGAGAGTTTCCCGTTATTCTTGAGGCCAAGATTGATGAGATTGGTCATGCCCTTGGTGACATTATCGCCGTAATCAGCGGACTGGGTTCCCTCACAATGACCCAGATAACACAGCAAAGCGAAGCCGGTCATGGCTGGCCTATTGCCCCATGAACCATCAGGATTTTGCTTTGTCTTGAGCCATTTAAGGGACTTTTTAACAGCCTCTTCGATCGCAGGCGTGCCGCCGGCTTCTTGGACCTGCTTGAGTCGCTCAGCGTCCGTACAACGCCCTTTCATAATCGTTGGGATCAAAGCACCGATTCCGAGTTGCCCGGCACCAAACCCACTTCCCGGACCCGTTCCTGGACCGGTTTTGGTGCCGATGCCACTGCCGTGGCTGCCAACCGCGCCACCGCCACCGCCCAGCTCTGCGGAGTTTGCTTCCATCGGCAGGCCGGGGTCCATCATTTCGCTGGAAGATTCCGGCAGTGAAAATGCTGCGGTATTCGAGGTGGATGCAATCCGCTTTGAGACCGCGGTATTACTCATCATGCGCTTTTGCTGTTGCTGCTGGACCTTATGGACCTGCTCGCCACCCGATCCACCACCGCCTCCACCGCCCGGGAGGAAATCGACTTTCTCTTCGGGTGGATAAACCCACTTGTACATAAAGCAGATCGCGACCACGCCAAAGATGACGTGGGCGATCAACGAGATCGTGAACGCACCGAGCCCCATGCTGACAATCAGATTCCCAATCCGGTTTTTCTTCTGAGGGGGAGCCTGATCAGAAGGATTATTTGATAAGTCATTCATGATAAAGGAATACTAAGGGTTTTACTGCGGAGGAACTTCAAAAGTGACATTTTGCACTTTTGCGATCGAAAGGGAATTCAAAACATTAATCACCCGCTGATAGGGCGCGAGTTCGTCGGCCACGATCGTGACTACAATCTTGCTGTCGGGCACGGCCTTAGAGGATTCCGAAAGGCGCATCATAGTGGCGGTTAGATTAACAAGCTTCACGTCACCCGGTTCACCTACTGGGTCATCATTCAGAAGCACCTCGCCGCTGTCCAAAATGCGAATTTGTGTTTCTTCCACCGCGACCGGCTTATCGCCCGCGACGGTGCCCGGAAGTTTGAGGTTCAGCTCATGTTCCACTTGCACCGCACCGGCCATGACCATGAAGAAGAGCATGATGACGAATACCACGTCGATCATCGGCGCGATTTGAAAACCCAAATGCACGGATTCAACCTCCTTGCGGCCTTTTTTCTTATGTTTCATGGAGGGGGTGTGATTTAGCGGTTAGTCCCGGAGAGGGAAATATCATCAATCCCCGCACCGGCGAGCTGCTCGATGACTTTTTGAATTTCAATGGCGGGGGTATCGGCATCACCGCGAATGATGAGCTTAAGCTTAGGGTTCGCCGCTTTAATCGGAGTGACGATTTCGACCAGTTGCTCAATGGGATCACAAACTTTAGCACCAAAGCGAACTTGGGTTTTGTTTGCGGCCGGGTTCCAATCCACGTTGACGATGACTTCATTTTTCAGGTCGTGGTCGCGTTTTTTGGCTTCTGGAGCGAGAGGCAGAGTGATGGATCTATCAATTTTCGCCACTTGGTCTGTCGTGATGCTCATGAAGAAAATGAGCAAGACGAGGAGCACGTCGATCATAGGGGCAACCTGGAATTCCGGGTCGCTTCCGTTGCCACCAGCACTAGCCATGGGTTAAAAGGGAAAAGGGTGAGGAATTAGAGAGCCAATGGTGCATTCGGGTCAGCCTCGATCCAGTTAGGAAGCGCCGCGTAGGTCACTTCTTCACCAATTTCAAGACCTTGGAAATGATCGTAAGGCATATTGCGGAAAATGCTAGTCACTTCGTCTTCCAGCCAATGCATCTGGGCGGTCAGGCGGTTGCGCAGAATATAGAAAAACATGAAAGCGGGAATCGCGATGAAGAGACCCGAGGCGGTGGCGACAAGCACCTCGCCAATATGCTCCGAAAGCTTTGAAGTATCCCCTGCACCCGACTCACCGAGGGCGGCGAAGGCACCCATCATCCCGACGACCGTTCCGACCAGACCGACCATGGGTGCGCAAACACCGATCACTGAAAGGTAATTGATCCGATTCTGGAGGCGATTGTTTTCACGCCCGACTTCGACGAGCAGTGCTTCTTCGGTCTGCTCCTTGCCCTTCCCGACGAAGGAGAGTCCGTATTTAACGCAATTATTAAAAGCACAAGGAGTGGCTTTCATGACTTGATAGCAATTCACATAATCGCCCGCCATGAAAAGCTGGCGCGCTTTTTCCACTTCCTCCTCGGGGACGAGGCGCTTGCTGGCGGTGCGCAGGTAAATATCGACCACCAGATAAATGGTAAACACAGACATAAAGGCGATGGGAACCATAACGATCCCTCCCTGTTTGATGGTGTCGAAGAGTGTCTTCTTGTGAGGAGCTTTTTTCGCTGGCGCGGTTTCCCCGGCAGCGGCTGGCTCTTGGGCGCTCACGATCGTGACTGGACATGCGACCCACAAGGCACACGCGACCAGGGAGTAGCGAAAAAAAGTGGCGAGGGAACGGAACATTGGATGGTTTTTCATACGGCAGATGGGAGATATTTAATGTTTAATGAGGGTCACTTGGTGGTTTCGGCAGGCTGCTTTGGGTCTTCAGGGGGCGTTGTCTTTTTAATTTTAGGCTTCAGCTTTGCAGCTTCGATTTGGATGGTTTCTTTAAACGGAGAGCCGAGGTGATCGGATAGATAATCGTCGAGGAGCTTCAACCCATCCGCCGCGCACTTGATTTGTTGAAGCCCGCGAGCCGCGAGGATGGTGCCGCGAACTGCGAGGTCACGTTCAGCGGGAGCAAAAATCGCAACACGCAACCATGCTTTGACAGCCTCTTCAATTTTTCCCTGCGTTGCAAGCGTGTTGCCGATTTCTAACCAAATCCGGGCATGGACCCAAGAGTCCGTGGTGCGCTCCGTCAGCGAACGAAGGCTCTCAATCTTATCTGCGGGATCCTTGGTGGGAGGGGAGACAACTTGCTGAAAATCTTTGAGCAAAGTGGTGTCTTCTGGGGTGAGCTTGGAAAGAACTTCTGAGGTGGCAATGGCGGCAGCTTCTTTGTTCTTCCCCTGAACGGACAGCGCATCCATGCGGAGAATCGCGGAACGCAGCCACCATGAATCGGGAACCGATTGATAGGGAAGCAGCGCGGGCTCGGCCTTGGTTAACGAATCAAGCGCCTTGTCCGCTTTTTCGGAAGCGATTAGGACACGAGCCTCTGCAATTTCGCGAGGCTCGCGGAGGGTTGCTCGAACGACTTCCTTCGCCGTAAAATTAACCGTTTCCATCGCCGTTCCCTTGGTGAGGGTGGCGGTGAAGCCAGCCGGTGAAACCTTGACGGACTCTGCAGGAATGACCCTGCCGTTTTGCAGCACGAATACTTCTTGCGATTGCGCACGAAGCGAGGTGATCGCACAAAGGCAAGCTGCAGCGCAAGCCAACGAAGCGGGGACGCAAGTCACTGAGGATGGGCGCATGAAATTTTTCATTCTTCGACTTTCTTCGCAGCGATCTTAGCCTCGGGAGTTTCCGCGTATCGTGGATCCGCTAGGAGTTCACGGTAGGTCTTAATGGCGGCATCATGCTGGCCCGAGTCTTCGAGCATTTCAGCACTACGAATATAGGCTTTTGCGGCAAATTCGGGAAACTTTTTGTATGAAAGATAGACTTTTTGGAAATACACATTCGCCGCACCTTTGTCCCCGGCAATGACGGCAAGTTCACCGAGCTGATAGACGGACCCGGCTTTCTCAAGACCCGTCCACTCCTTGTTACCGACGATCTCTTCGAAGACCTTTTTCGCATCGTCATTTTTACGCTGTCCGAGCAGTGCGAAAGCTCTGCCGTAGGTGGCTTCCTTCAACATCGAGCTGCCCGCCGCGCGGTTCAAAGCGAAATCAAATTCTCTGAGAGCGCCCTCATAGTCTTTTTTGTTGAGGGCGATTTTACCCAGCCCGACCGGCGCTGCGTCCGAGTAGGATGATTCAGGAAAGCCATCCCGGAGTCGGGTAAAAAGTGGGGCGGCCTGATCGAGCTGCTTGTCATCTAATAGAAACTGGCCCACTTGCGAGAGGAGGATTGGGCCAAGATCTTCAGGTTTGCTGGAACTGGCGATGGCATTCAGAAAGCGTGTATTACGGACTGGGTCATTCATCATGCGTGCGAGCTCCGCTTTGGCAAAGTTGATGCGAGCCAAATAGGTCAGCGTGCGCTCACCTTCAGGAATATCGAGTTCCTTCGTAAGTTCTCCTAGCAATTGATCGATGTCGGGCTTCGGGACATCCTTCTTGAACGTGCGCGGCGGCACGTAGAGTCCGGCAAGCTGGCTAAGGAGCATCTCCACGTATTCAGAGCGAATGTTATGGATATCACGAAGGGCGTATTTGGCCAGCATGTCGCGTGCTTCGTTTCTTTTATCGGCACGGACAAGGAGTTTTGAAAGCTCTGAAACTCCGCGAAGCTCCATCGGGTGATTTGGATTTTGGGTAAGGAAATCCTTCCAAAGCGCTTGGAGCTCATCCCAACGTCTTGATCCGCGTAGCAGGCTGGAGGCTTGTTCGAGCGAGTATTGGATGACATTCTCATCGCCATTGGCGGTGCGCACTGCGGTCGCATATTCCGTTGCGGCGGTCAAAATGTCCCCCTTGGCGGACCACGCATCACCCAGCAACGTGTGAATTTGTCCACCATATCCCTGGGCATTCGGGTCCTTCAAGAGCGTGCCCATGGAAGAGATCAACTTGTCATATTCCTTAAGCGCTAGCTGGATGATTCCACGGCGGTAGCGGATGTCCGCCTTGAAAGCCCCACTTGGGAAGTCTTTATCGTAAGCGTCGAAGCCCTTGATCGTGGCCTTGTAGTCGTTGCGGAGGAAGTCACAAAGCGCACGCCGGTAAGTGAATTCTTCAAACTCTGGTGCCGAAGCAAATTCCTTGCGCAGCATGTCATAGTCCTTTGCCGCATCATCGAATTTCCCGCCTTGGAATCGAGCATTCGCCAACAAAACAAGGAGTTTTTCGCGCACCGGGCTATCCGGATGCTCTTTCAAAAATGGATCAAGGAAAGCAATCACCTCCTCGGTTTTCCCGTCTTGCAAAAGTAGGCTTGCGTTCAGTTCCGAAACTTGACCCACATGCTTCTCCTTCGGGTAAAGCTTGAGATAATTGAGGCAAAGTGCCCCCGCAGCGGCGGACCTCCCTAACTTCCATTGGCTAATGATCGCGCCGAAAAGCGCTGTCGGCGCATCCGACGATTCTGGATTACCACTGGCTACCGCCTCAAAGGCGACGGACGCCGGCCAAAAACGATCCATGTTAAAATAACACCTACCGATCCGATACTGGAGGGTGGCGTCGTATTCGGTCAACCCGCGCACTTCGCCGAGCACTTTGTCCGTGCTTTCGATCATGGCCGCGAGCGTCGCCGCCTTGTCTTCCGTGCCGCGAGGGAGGGCTAGTTTGTTTTTCGTCGCATTTGCGATGCGCTTATCGAAGTCCTCCTTCAAGCTGCGCATGGCCGCGAGGCGTTTGGTTTGGATCGCCACCACTTGCGCCCGCGGGCGGACTGAGGAATAGGCCGCAAGTGCTCCGGCGTATTCTTTTGCGTCCAATCGCTTATCCCCGATTTGCACGAAGCGGTGATTCACCGTCACGATCACGTCAGCGTAGCCCGAAGAATTTTCCAGCCGAACCAGCATTGCGATGGCCTTATCGAGATCGTTGGCGGAAATGTAGAGGTCCACGAGTTGCAGCGAGGCCCGCATCACACTTGGGCCGGAAGCGTTGCCGCTCATGGCATTTTGTAGCGTGGCGGCAGCCTTTTCCGTATCATTTTTTCTGATGTAGGCATCAGCAGCAAGGAATCTCGCTTCTTCTACATATTCAGGTTTTTTAGCGGCTTCCGCAAGATGCACCAGCGCTTCATCCTCCTTACCTTCCAGCTTAAGCTGTGCACGGCCAAGATAGAGTTGCACCTCAGCGGTATTCTCACCCGCAGGATACTTTTTTAAGTATGCGAGAAAGGTGTTAGCGGCTTCCTGATACTGCAGTTGGCCGTAATACGAAAACGCCAACTGGTAGTAAACCCCCTGCGGAGCTTGATCGGGACTCGACTGAATGATCGAGGAATAACTTGAAATGGCCTTCGCGTAATCTTTTAACGCATAGGCTGCGGCTCCTTCGCTGAGCGCACGGTTCAAATCGACCGCCTGCGCGGAAACTACCCCTGCCAAGACCGGCAACAAGGCTACGGCGACGAGCAAAGAACGATGGGTTTCTGTTGAGCAATACCTGCGTAACACAAAGGAATTGGCGTCGCTATCGCAAAGGCTGTCAACAAGGAAAGTGAAGCCCTAGCATGTTTTGGATCACTCGGTCGAGGTATCAGCCTTGCATGACCTAGGCGAAAGCTTTAGTCTATCCGCAGGTGTCAAACGATCTTCCGAAACCCCAGCGAAATTCATCTTGGTCGCGCACTCTGGTCCGGGTCACCCTGATCTGCGGTGGCTCAATCGCCATTTTGCTGCCCGCTTGGCTGCCGAATCGACCGACTGTCCAGATTGAGCGCGGCACGGTGGAGTTGCTGCAAGCGTTCCTGCTCGCCGCCGCCGCTGCCGTCATGTTCGGAGCATCCGCCCATGCGGGTTTCAATCGCCCAGTCTGCCGGATTCTTGGACTAGCATTGTTAGCTGCATTCGTAGGAGAAATCGAAGACTTCATTTCCGGCATTCTTCATGTAAAATTCCCCGAAGCGTGGGTCATCGCCATCCTACTTTCACTGGCTCTGATCAGCACCTACCGCCACCGCCGGGCCATGCTTCATTTCCTAACAAATATCGGCACGCACGCGGGTTCAGGCTTCATCGGCGCGGCGCTTTTGATCATCTACATTTTCAACCACGTCATCGGCAGTAATAAATTTTGGAGAGCCTGCCTCGGTGCGGCGTTCTCCCCGGAGATTCCCAAAATCTGCAAAAGCTATCTGGAACTGCTCGCCTGCTACTTCATTTTCATCGGCGCACTCGGACTTTCCATCACCATGGCGAGGCGCACGGAGCCGAAATAAATTTCATGTTTCATATCGTCCTCATCGAGCCGGAAATCCCGCACAACGCCGGTGCCGCCGGGCGACTTGCGCTCGCCACGGGTTCAATCCTTCATCTCGTCGAGCCACTTGGATTCTCGCTAGAAGACAAATACGTCCGCCGGACAGGGCTCGATTACTGGCAGGATGTGAAACTTCATGTCTGGAAATCCTTCGAGGATCTCCGCGCCGCCGCCGCGCCCGATGCCCGCTTCTGGTTTCTCAGCACCAAGGCCACGCGCTCGCCCTGGCAGGCGGACTTTCGTGCCGGCGACTACCTCGTCTTCGGCCGCGAAACCCGAGGCCTGCCGGAAACCCTCATCGCCGAGGCAGGCGAGCACGCGCTCCGCATCCCGATGGAACCCGGCAGCACCCGCAGCCTGAATCTATCCACTGCCGTTGCCATCGTGCTTTACGAAGCCGTCCGCCAGCAGGATCCAGCGTGGTGAGGGAAACGGCAGGAAATGCTAACAGAAGCCAGGGCTGTCATCGCGCGAGCCTTGCTTCATGCTTCCCATTCGCAGGAATCGTGGTAATTTCCGGTTGTGAACCTGACGAAGTATCATCCTTCCATCCGCCGCCTGCAGGAGGATTTCGCGGCGCGACTGGCACGCCGGAGAATGCTAACAACCCGCGGCCCACGCCCGCCGAAGAGCAAAATCACGGATAACAGCGAGCCGTGGTTGAGGAATCCAAATTCGATCGCGGACTGTATCGAAATTTCCTCCCGAGTGCAAGAAAGCGAAACTTTATGGCTATCCCGGTTCAAGCATTCATCGATCAACTGACACTGGAGCACCAGGTCGTGATGATTGGCGGATTGGCGGTAATCGCCCACGGTTATTCACGGCACACGCAAGATGCTGATATTTGGTTAGATCCGCTGTCGTCTTCTGAGCAATGGGCTCAGGTGGTCGCGGGGGTTTGCGAAAAGTTTCCTAGCACAAAGATCCATCGACTGCCCGGATGGGTCGAGGTATTCGGCGACGAGCTAGTCATCGCGGTGGAGGAAACAGGAGTGGTCCGGATCTCTGGGCTAAATCAACCGCTCGATATTTTCCGACGCCCGAATGAATTCGAGGAGACGCAATTCCAGGAAGTAGCATCCCGCGCTTGGAAACAAGCAGACGGATCATTACTCCCTGATCCGCTAGATCTGATCCAGAGCAAGCTGGAGACCGGCCGCGACAAGGACCGCCAAGACATCATGCATTTGGAATCCGTGGTCCGGGCAGACTACAAGAAGCGGCTGCCGTTAGCGACGCTGGAGGAAGCCGAAAATCTGCTAGGCCGCTACTCGGAGTGGGAGGTGCTGCGAGCGGCTTTGGAAAATCCGCTGCCAGAAGTTAGGGAACTGGCGATGGGACATCTGCGCGAATTCGCGGCGGCTGGCGATCCGTTTTCTCTAGCAATCCTCGAAGGGCGCGAGCTGCCGTAAACCGCGTTCAATTCCTCGGGTTCCACCAACCGTTGTTCTCTGCAGGACCGCAGAACGCGATTTTCGAAGTGGTGTTAGATCCGCCGTAGAAGTTCGTTTCCGCCTTGCCGGTGGGGAGCTCTTCGCTGACATGGCCATCGCACCAAGCGATGAGGGCACGGCCGTTGAAACGAAAATGGACGGTGGGCTGGAGGGCTCCGCGAACGCGCCAATTCGCATCGACTTCGTTAGGCGGATCGGCGGAGGCGTATTCTTGGATGCCGTCCGCCACGGCGAGGGCGGTGGTGGCGAACATGAGGGTGCGACTGGGGTTAGGGACGTTGGCGGGGCGATTCGCTTTGAGGTATTCGGACGGAATGCCGCCGATGTAGGTGGCATTGTAGCCGTAGCCGCCGGCACCGAGCTCGTTGAAGGCGGAGGCGTTGATCATGCGTTCGAGCTGCGGGCATTTCCCGACTTGGCGGCTCTGGCCGAGGTATTCGGAGAGGAGGCCTTTTTCGGGATCGAAGGCCGCACTCACACTCGTCCGCCCCCCGTGCCAGCGGATGAGGTTATCGCCGTAAAGATCAAACGGGCAATAGGTCTGGTGGTCGGCAACGTATAACAGATTGGCAGCGGCGAGCTGGCGCAAGTTTCCCGCAGAGACGGCTTTGTTCGCTTGAGTCCTCGCGGCGCTGAAGCCTTCGAATGCGAGCGCGGAAAGGGCGACGATCATGACGATGACGACTAGCAGTTCCACCAAGGTAAAGCCACGGGGAGATCGGATGTTAGCACGGCTTTTCATGGCTCTGCGGCGAGACGGAAAAATTTCCAAACGGAGCTGCTAGGAACGGTGACGGTGGTTTGCACCGCAGCGACTCCGGTCTCCGCAATACTCACGCTGGCTGCCATGGAGGTCATGGCCGCACCGTGATCGGAGAGGGCGAGCGAGGTCCAGTGATGAAGATCCGCGCTGCCTTCGAGACGGAGATTTCCATCGCTGCGGTAGGCGAGGCGGGGGAAACTGAGAGTGAATGAGCCGCGAGAAATCGCGGGAGAGATGCGACCCGTGCCAGTGAGAAATTCGATTAGATTAGGCACGCCGTCGTGATTAGAATCGGTGGCGGGGTCTGTGGCGGTGATGCCTTGGCTATTTTTCCATGCCGCGAAGGTGGTCGCAGTTTGGGAAAAGGCACCCACGGCATCGAGATCGAAGCCACTGGAAAAATAGGGCGTGGGGTAGGGATCGATAATGATGTGGCCGGCTGCATCGAGGGAGGCGAAGGCGGGATCGTTGGTGCCAATCACGTCGATGATCCGGACGTGAGTGATGCGCTGGATGTCAAGCTGAGGCGAGACATTGCGCAGTTCTGCGAGATCGAAAGGCGTGCCGTAACCGGCGATGTATTTCCCGGCGAGGTTGCGGACGTTTGTAGGATCGACGGGACCGCCGGTGCTCGGCGTGGTGCTGGCGGCGGTGAGCGAGGCGGAGGGAAAGCGAAAGAAATTCACCCCATCCGAGCTGACTTCAACGTGGGCGAGTTCGAGAAAGTTGGACGCGAATCCATTCTCAAAAACCGCGAAATCCGGGCCCGGCACGTCACCGAAGGGTTGTGAATAGGCAAGAGTAGCACTGCCTCCATCGCCGAGGGAAACCACGGGGTAAGGTGAATTCGGCGTGGCATCGGACGCGCCGGTGGCCGCGGCATCCGTCCCGTAAGTGGCGAGGTTACTGCCTAGGTAGCCGATTTCCGTTGGGCCGCGCTCGACGACGCAACTGGAGGCCCAAGTGGTAAAACGGAGATCACTCGCAGCGATGGCGTCGGAGCCCGGCTGTCCCGCAGCAGGCGGATACGGACCAGCGAAAGCCTGATTGGCGAGCGCGAGGGCGGCAAAAATTTTGAGGAAAGTCATGGAAAGGGCCCCCCGCTCCTCCGAGGTGAGTCAAAGGCGCGGGAGGAGGTTGGAATTTCAGGAAATCCGGCGGCGCTTGAAGATTACCAGCGAGCCAAGGATGACGAGGACGGCGGAGGATGTTTCGGGAACCGGGGCGACGGAGGGGGCAGTGCTTCCATCCGAATAATACAAAGCATCCCACGATCCGGGTGCAATCAGGCGAAACGGCGCGGAAACGCCGGACCCATAGTCCCATGCACCAGAAGCGACCGGCGAGGCAGTTGGGTAGCCGGCTTCACCACCGGACACCCAATGCGCCCAATAGGGAACATAAGGCGACGATGAAACACTGGTTTCAGTCACGCTATTATATGTGAATGAGTTGACGATATAATTCGGTGTAGCAAGGGTTCCGAAATTGCTCAAGGAGGCAGTCACGGAATTATCTAACGCCAAAACTTGAGATAGAAGTGAATATCCATCCTGTGATGTACCGGCGGAGTAAGTGTAATGGATCACGTAGGTGCGCACGCCCAGATTGGTCGATTGCAAAACGAGGTACGAAGTATCATTTCCCGTGCCGACGATGATATTCGCAGCGATTGAAATGGACGGAAGCAGGCAAGTGCCTGCGATGGCGACAAGGAGGAATCCCCGCCGTGATTGGCTTAGTTTCATGATTTTCTCTTCGGTATTCGATATTTTCACGAAGAGAGGGCAAGGGGCGGAAACCCCATACCTTCTCCCGTCGATCCCCTTTCGCGGAGGACCATGGCCCCGTTTGCCGAAATAAATCAGCTCCCGGGCGACGAGCGACGGAAGGGCAAGTATTCGGGCTCCCAGCTTAACCTCATCCCCGCCTTCACCGTGCTTTCGAACGATTGGCTGTGTGGGGATTCGTATCTGGATACCGCTGCGCGACAGCTCCGGATTCTCACCGGATTCCATGCCACTTCCGTGGTTAGTCGGGGATAGGTTCAGTTTATTATAACCCACTTACAAGGTGAAACTGATCCGCACCGCGCACTGCCATTGCCTGCTAGATGAAAAGTCCGCAAGAGTCCCATTGAACCGAGCAGGAATGACGTTGACCAGCGATGGCATGTGCGTTAGGCTCTCCCATCTATGAAATGCACACTGGCATTGACGGCAGTCGCTGTTTTGAGTCTCACGGCCTGCGACACTCTCAACCAACCCATCACGAGCGGGGATTATGATCCGCTCCGCCCACCCGGCGGCAATATGGATCCCCGAGTCACCACAAGCCCCGTTTTTTCCGCCGGTCAATTCGTCCGATCCACCATGGATAACACGGCCTTTTTCAAAAAACGCCCGAATGGCGACGGCGATGCCGACAAGCTCCTCAAGCACGGCACCTCCATGAAAGTGATTTCCAACAGCGGCAGCTATCTGAAAGTAGAGCTCGATACAGGGGAAATCGGATTCGTGCCCTCCGTCATGGTGGAAGATCCCAAAGCCGCGCAGAACTCAGCGATGACGGCTCCAGGCCAATTTCAAGTCTATCCACCCATCAACACTGGCGTCGGCGAGCCGCTTCCGGTCATTGACCCAGCAGGGCTCCCGCCCGAAGGTGCCATCCCTACCGTGATCGATCCAGATGCACCTGCCGTCCATACGCCCGTGCCTTCTGTCTCACCGATGAAAGATCAGTTTGTCACTCCGGTGCCTCCTGTGGAACCGAAGCCGCTGCCACCTAACGGAGAAGAACTCGACGCCCTTAAAAAAACGAAAGTCGCCAGTCCTAAAGTCGAGGACACCCCCAAAGAGGGGCAGTAAGCCAAGGGAAGCCCATCAGCGGGAACGGAAAGCAGGAGGCGGATTCTTGCTTCTTGAATCTGCGGCCCGGGGTGATTGAATCGCGGGCGTGAATCTCTACTACAGTCTTTTTGCAGTTTTGTTGTTAGTTGCCTGTGCGGGTCCTCGGCAGTCATTGGTGGTGAAACAATTCCAACTGCGAGATCAAGCAAGGGCCAGCGGCGATGATCCGATGGTAAGGATGGAGAAAGAACGCCGCTTGCGGGGCGCAGTGAGCATGGCAGAACGCAAGGAGCGGCTTGGACAATACTATACCCTGATATGGAATGATCTCCCAGGCGCGAACCAAGGCGACGTGACCGTGGTTCTCCAATATCAACAAGGGGCCTCTGCCAGCTTGGTGAAACGCATGGTGAAAACTTTCCCCGCATCCGATACCCGAGGCATCGCGGAATTTGCCGTCATCGGTGAAAATTACTTTAAAAATGGGAGAGTTCTCGCGTGGAAGGCCACGGTCCAACGCGGCAAGCAGGTGATCGCGACTCGCCAGTCATATCTTTGGCAATGAGTTGGTGATTTCTCAGATGGATGGTTGACCTGTCGCCCGTCCGATTTTATACTTATAGCCCTTCGCCGTTGAAATGACGGCTTTTTCTTCGTGATTACGGAATGCCCTATTTTAATCGGAATCTTCAATGGGTTCAGCTGGATTCGCTGTGAGGGGAAAGGCTCGTTCCTTAACAGCCCCCTCATGAAGGCATTTGGTGACGAGCGAATTGCCGCCGGCGAAGTCTGCCTCGTGGTCGATCTGGGCGGCTGCAGCGGAATGGATTCTACATTCATGGGAACCTTGGCCGGGATGGCCGCGCGCCTATCTAGCCTTGATGGCGGCGTCCTTCAAATTGCAGATTCTGGCACGAGGAACCGCCGCTCGCTTGAGGATCTTGGCTTAGATTTTCTATTAGAGATCGACCCGCCGGCCGCCCCTTGGAGGGGAAACATGGATTCCATTCGTGGCAGCCTGAAGCCCCCACAAGCATCGAACATCGCGAGTTCACTGCAACGGACTCAGCATGTCTTGGAGGCACATCAAACGCTCATGGAAACGAATGATCACAATGCCTGCGAGTTTTCCAATGTGGTTAAACTTCTAGAAACCGAACTGGCTGAAAAACAGAACCGACAGGAAAATCCCCCAAAAGGTTAGAGCCATGACGATACCGCATCTAATATCCTAATCCCCCAAAGATGCAAGATCCCAAGACCATCGCACTGTGCTTTTTTGCCGTCGTCATCTTGGTGCTTTGGCTGGCCCTGCGAAACCAGCGTCGGCGTAACCGATTCATCCGCCAGAAATTTAAGGATCTAGAAGGTGAGGAAGAGCGCATGTTTTCTTTCCTCCACGATTTAGGTCTGGCGATCGAGGACGAACCTTCGCCCTCTGTGCTTTCCCGCATCATTGTGGATGGAATTGATAAAGTCGTCACCGCCCGTGGAGGAGCCATTTACTTCATCGGTGCGGATATCAACTATCTGAATCCATCCTATATTTCGGAAGAATGTCCGCCACTCATCGGCATCCCGATGGAGATTCGTAAGAAGGCCGAGCGCGATCCGCGGGCTCTCGAAAGCCATATCCGCTTGTCCCGCGTGGCGGTGCAAGAAGGGATCATAGGACATTGCCTATCAGTCAGCGAGCCAATCCATGTTAGAGATGTAAAAAATCACCCGGCATTCCGGGATGCTTTCACCCGCTACACGGATGATGTCTCCGCCTTGCTTGCTCCACTCCGGCATGCAGGAAAGGATCTGGGAGTGCTTATTGTAGCCCGTCGCCGCGAAGATGGAGCCTTTTCCGCGAATGACTTTTCCGTCTTTCGCTCCGCCGCAGAACAATCGTCATTTGCCATCGGCAATGCGCGCATCCATCGCGAAGCCCACGAAAAACGGGCGATGGAGGGCGAGCTGAAAAACGCCCGTGAAGTGCAGCGCATTTTACTCCCGCAAGGCGACCCGGCCGTCTCGGGTTTCCGCATCAGCGGCACCAATCTACCCGCTAGAATTATTAGCGGAGATTACTATGATTATATCGACCTAGGAAATCAGAAATTCGGCATCGTCATCGCCGATGTTTCCGGAAAAGGCGTACCCGCCGGCATGTTGATGGCGATGTGCCGCAGCGCGCTGCGCTCCGTGGCCCCGGCTGAGACATCCCCTTCCCAAGCCCTAGCAGCAGTCAATCGGCAGCTCTTTCCAGACATCCGTGAAGACATGTTCATCAGCATGGCTTACGGAATTCTCGATGAAACCAACGGAAATCTAACTCTTTCCCGAGCGGGGCATGACCCGGCACTTTTGTATCGCAGGGGAACCGGCAAAGTCGAACTCCTGCGCTCACCGGGACTCGCTCTAGGGATCGACAGCGGCACCGTTTTTGAACGCGTCACCCGCGATCAGGAAGTGGAGCTTCATTCCGGCGACTGTATCCTTTTTTACACCGATGGGGTGAAAGAGGCCGTCAACGCAAAGGATGAGGAGTACGGGATGGAGCGCATGTCCGAGGCATTCCGGATGGCGGCCCCTTTGGGCTCGGAGGGCATCCTCACGCGCATGCAGGAAGAGCTTAAGCAGTTCACCGGCGAAGGCCCGCAGATGGACGATATCACGCTTGTCGCAATCGAAAAACGTTAGATTTCGGTTCACCCTATTTCCCTCAAACCCCACTCTCGACGGATCAACATCTTTCCGTGAGGATGTTTCTCCATGCAGATCAAGTCAGCCGTCTTTAACATGAGCGCCCGAAACCTCGAGGCCTGTCCGGACTGGAATCGGCCGGAATTCGCCTTCATCGGCCGGTCGAACGTCGGTAAATCATCGATGATCAACATGCTGACTAACAAGGATGGGTTGGCCAAAGTTTCTGCCACCCCGGGAAAAACCCAGCTTCTTAATTTTTTTGTGATCAACGAAACTTGGAGCCTCGTAGATTTACCGGGCTACGGCTATGCGAAGGTAGCTAAAAGCGAAAAAATCAATTTCAACGAATCCGTCGGCGATTATATCGAGCAGCGGGAAAATCTCAGGCTGGTTTTTGTTTTGATCGACTCCCGCCTTCCGCCACAACCGATCGATCTCGATTTCATCACCTGGCTGGCGGGTTGCGCCGTGCCATTTACTTTGGTGTTCACTAAGGCCGACAAACAATCCGCCGGCAAAACCCAAGCGTGCATTTCTAACTTTATTGCGAGTGTTTCTGAATTCCTCAGCGAGGCCCCGCCCGTGATCATCAGCTCGTCCAAAACCCGCGACGGGCGCGTTGGAATCCTGAAGTCCATCGAGCAACATCTGCATGACTGAGTGGCATCACGCCCGCAGCTTTGAATAAGCTCTCAGGTAGCCTGCACCCTGGGAATTTTCTATTAGATTTCGATTTTCCAGTCGTGTTTTACGCCTTTGCTGAAAGCGTGGCAGACTTTTCCGAAGGAGTCGATGTGGCGGACGTGGAGGCGCTTTTCCAAAATGAAAAGATGGCTGAACCCGTGGGTCGCGTTGATGACGGAGCCCTTGCGAGCCTCGGTGTTTTTGCAGACTGGGGCGCCTCCACCACCCGAGATGACAAACGAGGTTTTTAGGTTCTCCAGCTCAAGGTGCTGAAGATCGTGATCATGACCACAGAGATAAAAGTGAACTGCGTGCTTTTCTAAAATCGGTCCGAGTTCTTGCACGAGTTCAGGCGTATCGCCGTGGGAGCCATCCGAGTAAACCGGGTGGTGCCCGACAACGACGGTGAAGGGAGCGCGCTTTGAAGTGAGTTGCGTTTCAAGCCATAACATTTGCGCTGCCTTTTCTTCAGCACTCATCCAGCATGCCACTTGGTCGCCATGGATGCGCTTGTTAATGGACTCCCAATCGGTGTCGATCATTAGAAAAGTAACTAACGGTTTTTTTGCAGGCAGATCGAGGCGATAGTATTTTCCGGGCATCGTCCAGCGGGTCTTATGTTCTCGAAAGGCCGAATACCCGAGTTGGATTTTTTCGTTGCCGGGCGTGTCATGGTAATCGTGATTTCCCAAAATCGCCCAACACGGAAAAGGGAAAATACTTGCGGGATACATGTCCGAGAAATCGGTCTTCCAACGGGGAGCCAAGAAGCCGCCGGGCATCGGGTAATAGAAATTGTCTCCAAGGAGAAACATTCCTTGGGCCTTGTTCTTCATCGCTGTGGCGTAACCTGCTAGAGTCTGCGCAAGTTGTTTCTGGGATTCGTCCGATGTGCCGAAGTCGCCCAAGGCGAGGAAGTCTAGCGCGCTTGCGGATGCTGGCGTGGCGGAGGAAATTTCCTCGGCGTGCAGATTCAGCCCCATCGCGGCGCTGGAGCAAAACAGCGTCTTTAGCAGACGGCGGCGAGAAATGTTTAGGTTAGGTAGCATCGCGATCATCTACGATTTAAAAGTGCAGCATTCCTCATGCTTCTGCCAACGCTAAATCAACCCACGACGCCAGCCAACCAGAGCGCGGCATGGATTTTGAAATCGATCATCATGCCCTCAGCCTCGCGCCCGGCCAGCCAATTGCGGAGTTCAAAAATGGGCACGTGATGCACGATGATATTTTCTCCAGCCACGCCTCCGCCGGAGTGCTCACGAACGAGATCTTTCGCGTGAAAAAGATGGACGTGCTCCGAGCTCATTCCCGCCGAGGTGGGAGACTCAATCAGCGGTGTCAACGATCCCGCGCGGTAGCCAGCCTCCTCTAACAACTCGCGAGCGGCGGTGCTGGCCAGCGACTCGCCCAAGTGCTCGGGCTCATCGCCGACGATGCCCGCCGGAATTTCAATCACCCGGCGCTGCAGCGGAATGCGGAACTGCTCGACGAGAATGATTTCATTTTCCGGCGTGATCGCGAGGATACCCACGCAATTTTCGGACTGAGGGCGGCGAACGAAATCCCAATGTCCGATTCGATAGATACCGAGCCATTGAGTTTCAAAGAGTTTTTCAGGAGTAGGCATGAGGTGAATTTGAAGGCAAGAAACGTTGGTAAGTGGGCGTAAAGCAGGCTACTTCTTTCTCGCACTGATGTCCCGCTACGATTTCGAAATCCCCATTACCTTCAAGCACCGTATTATTTTTACCCGGGATGCCTTTTCCCCGGAAAACACTCACCTATCAGAAATTCTAAGTGAGGGAAAGGGACGCCGGGCAATCGTCTTTTTGGAGGACTCCGTCTCTGCCGCTTGGCCGGAACTGGTGGATCAAATTCAAACTTACTTTTTAAATATCGACCTCGAGTTTCGTGGAACTTTCGTTTTTCCCGGCGGAGAATCTTCAAAAGCGGATGATGTGCTGGTTGGTGAAATCTGGACCGCCCTTGATTCCGCCCACATTGATCGGCACTCTTATGCGCTTGTGATCGGAGGGGGGGCCTTCCTCGATGCCGTAGGATATGCGGCTGCAACCGCTCATCGCGGCGTTCGTTTGGTAAGGTTTCCGACGACCACACTCTCTCAAGATGATAGCGGGGTCGGCGTGAAATGTGCGATCAATACCCATAGCAAAAAAAACTGGGTGGGGGCGTTTTCGGTGCCCTACGCGGTGATCAACGATTTCAATTTTCTCCACACCCAAGACGAGGAAACTCTCCGTGCAGGCTTGATCGAGGCGGTGAAAGTCGCATTGGTGAAGGATCGGGAGTTCTTTGAATGGATCGAAGAAAACCTGGCCGCACTTGTGGCACCGGAGCCGGATGTGCTCGAAATGTGTGTAGAAAAGTCCGCGCTACTCCACGTCCGGCACATCGCAACCGGGGGTGATCCATTTGAAACTGGCTCTAGCAGACCGCTCGATTTCGGCCACTGGGCGGCGCATAAGTTAGAGGCGATGACCCACTATCAGCTTTCGCACGCTCGCGCCGTCGCCATCGGACTGGCCTTGGACACCCTGTATTCCGCCCGCTCAGGCTTGTTGAAATTTTCCGTAGCAGATCGCGTCCTCAACGTGCTCGATGCGCTCCAACTCAGCATCTATCATCCAGCGCTTGATTGGCTGGACGAGAACGGCCGTCGCAGAGTGCTCGACGGGCTGGATGAATTCCAGGAACACCTCGGCGGTGAGCTCACGGTGATACTCCTGCAGGATCTGGGAGTGGGGGTAGATACTCACCAGTTCGATGAGAGCCTATTGGGAGACTGCATCGCCGAGCTCCGGACCCGCTGGGAAAGCCGGGCCTGAGGGATTTTCATCGCACTTGCATTTCAGGAGAAATTTTGTGTAGTTTTCGAAATGCGCCTCCGCCCACTCAAACATCTGTTGATTTTTTCAGCATTCACCCTCTCCTTAAACGCTGCAGTTCCAGCCGCGCCTGATGCATCTGCAGCGGTCCCGGCCGCAGCAGAAGGCCCCGCCAAGGAGGCCATGGATGCCTTCAATGCAGGTCGCCACGCGAAAGCCGTAGAACTCGCAAAACCCCTTGCCGATCAAGGCAATGCCGAGGCTCTCTATCTCATGGGATTCGCCAGCGAATCTGGCAAAGGGATCGAGGCGTCCAAGGATAAGGCCCTCGAATATTACCGCAAAGCCGCCGCCTTGAAGCACAAGGACTCCATTTACCGCCTCTCCTTTATCCTGCTCGCTTCCGAGAAAGAAGAAGAGCGCGATCAAGCCCGCGAGGCGCTTGAATCCGCCGCAAAGGACGATCCCACCGTCGCCGCCCGCATTCTCGGAGAAGCCTACCTTCGTGGTCGCCTCAGCCCCGCCCCCGATCCCGACAAAGCCATCTTCTGGTGGAAACACGCGGCCACTGCGGGTGACATCCCATCGCTTCTGTTAGTGGCTCGCTTTTACGAAGGCCAGTTCGGTTTTCCAGAGTTGAAGGATCCCAAGAGTGCCCTTGCCAACTATGAAAAGGCCGCCGCTCTCGGTGACGCCGGCGCAATGGCCGCTCTTGGTTCCCGCCTCCTCAGCGGTGATGAAAAAAACCGCGACGAGAAAAAAGGCCGCGAGTGGCTCAAGAAAGCCATCGAAGCCAAGGAATACACCGCCTACCTCGCTCTCGGGGATTACGAGGAAAACGTAAAAAAGGATCTCAAAGCCGCTCTTGTCGAATATGAGCGAGGAAAGGACGCTGGGCAGATGGATTGCATCATCCGCACTGCAGATTTCTACATCTTAGGAAAAGGCGTAGAAAAAGACAGCGCTCGCGGAATGGCATTGCTTCAAAAAGCTGCGGAAGCCGGTAATCCAATTGCCAATTTCCGCCTCGCCGCCCAATCGCTCGCGGGCGAGAAACCCGATCTACTCGTCGCCTACGGCCATCTCCTCAAAGCTGCGAGTGGCAACCTAGCAGAAGCCCAAAACGAACTCGGCCTGCTTTATCTCTCTGGAAAACTCGCTGCTGCAGATAGTGCCGCAGGTGTTACCTGGCTCACCCGCGCAGCCCAAGGCGGTTTCGCACAAGCTCAGAACAACCTCGCCACCCTCTATGAGCGCGGCGCCGGTGGCCTTAGCCAGAACATCGAAAACGCTGGCCAGCTTTATGCCGCCGCCGCGAATCAAGGTCACGGCCCTGCAACCCTCGCTCTTGCCCGCTTGTTGAACGAAGGCATCGGCACCAAGCCCAACCCTGAAAAGGCTTGGGCACTCGCCACCCTCGCCTCCGAGCGCGGTGTCGAAGACGGTAAAAAATTAGCGTCCGACATCGCCAGCAAGTTCGATGAAAAACAACGCGCTGCCGCTCAAAAGGAACTCGATGACATCAAGTCCGGCAAAACCTCAGACACCCCTTCAAAGGATGCCAAGGCTGCTGCACCAAAGGCCCCTGCTGCAAAGCCAGCCGCGCCGAAGAAGGTTAAATAATATAACAATCAGACTTCAAAAAACCCGCCGGATGGAAGTCCGGCGGGTTTTTTTGTGGGGCTCGCCGGCATTTCACCCACCCTTCCATCGTTTTTACGACCTCCCAATGCGCCGGACGGAATGGCGAGCGCTTGATTGCCCTAGCAGAAACTCAAATGTAAATTGTGATGCGAATCAAGCGATTCAATTTCAGAATCGACTTACAACGCTCACACCGGTTGCATTTCGGCAAAAAACAGAAAGGGCGTGTTTGCCTTGCCACTCCTATCAAGTCAATGCGCTGCGCCTTGTTGCTCTTGGATGTATTCTTGTTTCAACCCAAGATCTTCAGGAGCGTGAAGGACTAACATTTTCATCCGAACATCTGCAGGGATCGTGGCGCGGGTCGCTTTTGAAACGACTATCATCAGGCCGATCGACAAAGGCACGGACCAGATGGCAGGTTGCTCGCAAAGGATGCGCAGGAGAGGATGAACTTTCCAAAAATCATTGATCCCGCTGAACCCGGCGAAAAGCTTGCCCATGGAACCTTTGTCGAGCGCGAGGGTGCTGGCATTCACGATGGTGGCTGATAGAAGCGCACACAAACCGCCCGTGAGCATGCCCGTGGCGGCACCCTTCATGGTCATGCCACGCCACCAGACGCTCATGAATAGCAGCGGAAAGTAACTGGCGGCGGCGATCGCAAAAGCTTGGCCGACCATGAAGTTGATCTCTAACGGTTCCACCATGGAGCCTAGCAAAACAGAAACGCTACCGACGAGGATGGCACACCATTTGAACATTTTCATACGGTCCTCAGGAGTGGCATCCGGGCGGAGCATCCGGCCATAGACATCGTGGGCAAGCGCGCCGGTCATGGAAACTAACAGCCCGGAAAAGGTGCTCATAAACGCGGCGAATGCTCCGGCGCAGGTGATGCCGCTGAGGATCGAACCCATGATTCCATATTTCGCACGGATCAACGTGGGAAGCTCCAGCACCACCTTGTCAGGCCCCTTGGAACCCGTCGCCGCATAAAGTTCTGGCAGAAAATTACGACCTAACACACCAAAGACTGGCGGAAAGACATAAAATACACCAATGAGAATCATCACCCACATGGTGGTCTTCTTGGCAGCGACTCCATCTGGGTTAGTATAAAATCTAACGAGAATGTGAGGTAATCCGGCGGTGCCGCAAACGAGCGCAACGATCAAAGAGAAAGTGTAGAGAAGCGAGTAAGGTTTCGCCTCCGCAGCCGTGAGTCCGGCAGCTTTGGCAGCCTTGGTGGTAAGCGGGCCGAACGGGGCGATCCATGCCTCATCCTTGGGAGCCTTTTCCGGCAACGCGTGGCGATCCGTGACCGCACGATCCACGGTCTGGACAATAGCCGGTGGCGAGCTGCCATCGGCTACAGAGTGGTTCTGCGAAAGGTTTTTTCCATAGCCCCCATAAACGGATAGAAGGACGAAAACTGGCACCGAGATGGCGAACATCTTGATCCAATACTGCACAGCTTGGACAAGGGTGATGCCTTTCATTCCACCGAGCGCGACATTGAGCGTGATGACAGCTCCGACCAACGCGACCCCTACCCAATATGGTAGACCAGGAAAAATGTAGGCGAGCGTGGTACCCGCTCCTTTCATCTGAGGCATGGTGTAGAAAAAGCCGATGAAGAGCACAAAACAGACGGCGATCTTACGAAAAACCGGTGAGTCATAGCGGCCTTCCGCGAAATCTGGAATCGTATAGGCCCCGAAGCGGCGCAATGGCCCTGCGATAAACAATAACAGAAAAAGATAACCACACGCATAACAGACAGGATACCAAAGCGCATCATATCCGGACAACATGACCATGCCGGCGATGCCCATGAAACTTGCGGCGCTGAGATATTCACCGGAGATGGCGGATGCGTTCCATCCGACAGAGACAGAGCGTCCTGCGACGAAAAAGTCTGAAGCTGACTTGGAGGTTTTCGCCGAGCGGAATCCCATCCATATGGTCACAATGACGGTGATGCCGGAACAAGCGAGAATCCAAAGATCGATTTTTGAGAAGTCCATAAGAAATTGTTGTTAGGATTGGCGTTTGTTGCCTTCAGCGGCGAGGCGGACTTCTTGGTTTTCCAAAGCCATCGAACGGGTGATGAAAATGCGGGCAATGATCCAAACGTATGGAAAAAACAAAACACCCAAAATCAACCAAGAAAGTGTGAATCCGCCGACGCGCTGGGCCATGAAAGTGGGAGCGAAGTAATTCAACAAGGGCAGGCCAGATAACAGAACAAGAAACGCGGTGGCGCAGGTGATAGACAATTTGAGCTGACGCTTCATCAAGGCGCTGAGGAATTCCTCGCTATGAATGAAATCATCGTGATTGGGCGGTGTCGGTGTCATGAGGGGTAGGCTTGGAAATGTTGGGGAGTATACCCCGATTAGGAAGCATGAGAACAAAAGTAGGACAGCCCCCCGTCAAGAACCAATTCCGAAAGCAGCTTTCAAAATCGGTCCTTCGAGTGCCGCAAGTTCCGCGTTTTCAACTCAGGAATTTTGATTACCTTGCTGCCATGCCATTGCTCGCTCGTTTTCTCGATCCAACCACTGTCTCGCTGAAAATCTGTGGCGTGACGACGGCGAGTGACGCCGATCAATTGGTAAAGCTGGGAGTGGACGCACTGGGAGCGAATTTCTGGCCACAGTCAAAGCGCTATCTTGCCCCAGAGGAAGCCTCATGGCTCCACAATCTAGCAGGAAAAATTCTGCGGGTAGGCGTTTTCGTGAACGCAGGGAATGAGCTCCCCATGCGCTTATATCAAGCGGGATTGATCGACGTGATCCAACTGCATGGCGATGAAACGCCGGATAACGCTGCGCCGCTTCGCGCTGCGGGGATTCCCTTTATCAAAGCGATCGGAGTAAAAACACGCGCGGATCTGGAACGTGCAGCGGAATTCGAAGCATCCGCGATTCTGCTAGATGCGCATGCACCGGGTCTATACGGCGGCACCGGCGAGGTGTTCGATTGGAATGTGGCCAAGGAATTCCGCCAACAGCATGCGAGCCTGCCGATCATCCTCGCAGGTGGAATCATTCCGGAAAACGCCTCGCTCGCGGCGGAGTCAGTGCACCCTGCGGCGCTGGACATTGCCTCAGGCGCTGAGATTTCGCCTGGCATTAAGGACTTCCATAAAGTCGCCGCTTTAATCGCCGCTTTGAAACCCTGATTTTCCAATGCTCACCGATTCCCACTGCCACCTTGCTTCACATCAGTTCCCAACAGCGGAAATACCAGACCTCATCGCCCGCGCGCAGGCTGCGGGAGTGGGACGCATGATCACCCTAGCAACCTGTCTGGAGAATATCCAACAGAATCTAACTGCCGCCGACCACCCGGCGGTTCACGCATGCATCGGGATCCATCCATGCGATGTCCACCATGCGCCAGATGACGCGACTGCGCGACTCGCAGAGTTCACGGGCGATCCACGAGTTTGTGCGATCGGTGAGACAGGATTGGATTATTACCACCCGGCACCCGAGGGTTGGGATGAAATAAATTTCAGGGAGCGACAACGCGTTTTCCTTCGCAAGCATTTCGAACTCGCAGCGGAGGCAAAACTCAATGTGGTCATCCACACGCGCGACCGCGAGGGATACGATTCGTTTGAAGATGCACTTAAAATATACAGCGACTATCAAACTTCAGTGAATGCGGTATTTCACTGTTTCATCGGGCCTTGGGAAAATGCGCGTCGCGTGCTTGATCTTGGGGGACTCGTTTCATTTGGTGGAGTCGCCACATTTAAAACAGCGCATCAAGTCCGAGACACCGCGAAACAATGTCCCGCGGGTTCTTTTATGATAGAAACTGATGCCCCTTATCTCGCGCCTGAACCTTATCGTGGAAAGCGCAACGAACCCGCTTACGCCTGGCAAACTGCTCAGCGACTTGCGGACCTCCGGGATGAATCGCTGAATGAACTCACACTTCATACAAACGCATGTGCCGAAAAAATTTTCCGCCTCCGACCCATCTGATATGAATAAATGAGGGGATCTTCGGCGTTGTAGTTACCGTATTCCTATGGTCCACCATCCGTCCTTCACAATTTTAAATCCAACCATTACACTTCTGCCATGACCCCGCCCCGCATCCTCGCACCATCATTGATCGCTATCGCCCTCGCATCTTGCGCAGCACAAAAAGATAGATACGACACACCGAGTGCACCCCGCAGCGCAGACACCAACGGCGTCAACGCTCCTGCAAATCCTGTTTATGACACACCAGCCGCTTATGAAGAAAGCACGGGGGCCATCTCGCCAAGTGTCAACACACCTAACATCCCCGCTACGTCACCGACTCACGCGACAGCGACTGCGACAGCGGCAACTCTGAAATCTTCGGTGAATGGAGCGGCCATCATTCACACCGTCGTCCCCGGTGACACACTTTCCGGCATCGCCGCGAAGTATAAGATTTCCGCAGCATCCATCAAACAAGCCAACGGCATGACGAAAGACACCGTCGTACTCGGCAAAAAGATGGTGATTCCACCACACTGATTCAATCAACCAGCCGCCGGAAACCTCATGTTCCCGGCGGCTTTCTTTTTTAAACCATGCGCTTCCTTCCTATCTTCGCTTTCCTCATTGCCGTTGCCCTGCCCGCTGCCGCAGAAACCACAGGAGGATCTCCGGAAAAACCTGATAGCGGCACTTCAAGCCCCCGCGAAATCGCCCTCGACAATCTTCTATCCGAACGTGAATCGGACAAGGCACTCGATACCGCCATCGCCGATGCACGTAAAAACGGCATCAGCGAGCAAGCCATTCTCGAAGCTCGTTTTCTCTATCACATTGATCGTCGCGAGGATGATGCTATCGCCGCAATGCTTCCAGAGTTCATGAAACAGCGCGAGATTTTCAAGCTAGAAGACTCTCAGATTTTTAGCGTGAAGGAAGATTGGTTAGCCGTCCTCGAATACGTGCAAGCAATCGATAGTCTCAAGAAAGGTGACAAGACAGCTTTCAAATCCCACATCATGGAAGCCTTCTGGCTGAGTCCGCGCCAAGCTTCTGCCTTCGCGCCACACATCGATCGGATGCGCCTCGAAGAAGCGATGGGTGCGGTGAAAATCGATTTCACCACCAAACTCATTCCCATCGCTGCAGGGAATCCGGTAATACTGGGCAAGCTCAACGAAAACAAAAAAGCCATGCTGCTTCACTTCTGGTCACCGCTAAGCCGTGAGTGTGAAACGAGCATGCCGGACTTCATCACCACGGCAAAGGCCCTTAGCGATAAAGGCATCGCTGTGGTTTCTCTGATACCGGAGGACTCAACCAAGATTCTAACTGCTGCACGCGAAATGATTCATCCGCTGGGAGCGAATCCACCCGGTGCATGGCTTATCGATTCAAAAGAAAACCCTCTCAGTCGTGATCTCCGCGTGCAAGGACTTCCTTTGTTTGTGCTTGTTTCTAACGATGGAAAGATCCTCTTCAATGGCGATCCAACAGATGATGGGTTTTGGGAAGTACTAACAAAAATTGATCCTCACATCACTCGTCCACAAAGTCACGAAGCAGGCGAGTGAGATGCATTACTCGACGTCCGTTAGCAACACGCTTTAGAAAGCGGTAAGAAAAATATTTAAGATTTATTGAAAATCGGCACGTTTCAACTTGACGGAACATCGAACTACTAGTTTCATCGTCATTAGCGAAGAGACAAGTTTCATGGCACGCCCGATCCATCCATCGAATCTCGAACTGCAAGCCCTATCGGTTTTGTGGCACGACGGCCCATCTACGGTAGCCGCCGTACATGAAACGCTTCCTGATAGAAAGGACCGGGCCTACACCACGGTTCTATCGGTTATGCAAAGTCTCGAGCGCAAGAGTCTAGTGAAACGCGCGCGAGTCGGTAGGGCTCATGTCTATGCCGCGTCCTACTCACAGGAAGTGATCGTGCAACGTGCGACCCACGACTTCCTAACAAACGCTTTTGGAGGACGCCTCGGTGAGGCGCTCCTCGCTATCCTCTCCGCTGGCACATTAACGCCGGAAGAGAAAACAAACATCGAACGAGAACTCCAACAACACAAAACAATGGCTGCAAAAAAAACAGCAAAGAAAGCCGCGGTTAAAACCGCCAAGAAAGCCGCGAAGAAAGTTGCCACTAAAGCTCCAGCCAAAAAGGCTGCAGCCAAAAAGGTAGCTAAAAAAGCCCCCGCCAAAAAGGCTCCTGCTAAAAAGGCAGCCAAAAAAGCGGTGAAGAAAGTTGCCAAGAGCGCCAAGAAAGCCGCCAAAAAGGCAGTGAAGAAGACGGTTGCCAAGAAAGCTGCCCCTGCAAAGAAGGCTGCTGCGAAGAAAGCCGCTCCTGCAAAGAAAGCTGCCGCTAAGAAAGCCGCCCCTGCAAAGAAGGCCGCTCCAGCGAAGAAAGCTGCCAAAAAAGCTGCAAAGAAGAAGTAATTCAAATTCCTCTGCGGATGGATGGGATCGCGACGCTTTCAGGCAAGCGTTTTCCTCACTCCCACATTGAGGAAGATCAAAGGCGGGGGATCTACGGATCTCCCGCCTCTTTTTTAGCTAAAAAAGGGATTGCATCCCATAGTCACCCCGTCCTAGCTTCGCGGGCCTTCAAAGGTAACACCCATGCGCGGTTAGCTCAGTGGTAGAGCACCTCCCTGACACGGAGGGGGTCACTGGTTCGAACCCAGTATCGCGCACCATCTCATTCCACACTCCTCGATTCATTTTGAATTCTGCGATGAACGCAGCGCCTCCCGCACCCGAGGAGCTTGATGCTCTTCTCCGGCTACTTGATGACGAGACGCCCGCCATTCGTCAACGCGTCGCGGAACGTTTCGCGCTTTGTGGCGGGGACATCAGCGAGTGGCTGGCCACCCAACCGCGTCTCCTAGATGAAGAAGAGAGGCAACTCCTAACTGAAATGCTTAGCCCGGGGCGTCGCGAAACACTCGCCCGCGAGTGGATCGCCCCCAGCGGCGGGGCTTCAGCACTCAGCGAGGATTGGGAATCTTTCGAATCATTGCTACGCACGTTGTCAGACTTTCTCCATGATGGAATCGCACTGCGCCAGCCCCTAGCAGATGCGCTTGATCTCCTCGCAGAAGAAGCGGAGGAGGCCGGCATCGTTACGGAAAACGAACTGCGCGCCTTTCTGTTCGATGGCACGCGCTTTCGCGGCAATCAATCAAAGTACTATGATCCGCGTAACTCAGATCTCGCTTGGGCAATTTCTGAGGGCCAATCTAACCCGCTCGGGCTATGCCTGATTTTCATTCTCGTCGCCAAAAGGCTCGGACTCGAGGTTGAGGGTGTGAACTTTCCCGGCCATTTCATGTGCCGAATCTTTCAGGACGGGTATCCGATCATCATCGATTGTTTTGACCACGGACAACTCCACCTTCAATCAACTTTGTTAGAGAGTCCGGAGCTCAACAAGGCGCAACGGAATATCCTCCGCCAGACCGCCGATCCGGGCACCATTCTCTTGCGCCTGCTTAATAATTTAAATCAATCCCTCGAACAAAACGGCAGGGAAGATGATGCCCGACTGGTTAAGGAATTGTTGAAAACCTTGGAGTGAAGTTCTACCAGACTCCAAGCTTTTCTAACTGACGACTGGCGGCTTCAGACCAACCCCGATTCGCGGCAGGAGAGGCCGGCGAGGGATGCAACACGCGCCCAACCCGAGCTTTGCAGTCACAAGCGTTCGCCGCGCGGCGCAGGCGTTCCTCGGCGAAAGCACCAACACCTATCAGATACTCTGGCTGCAAGAGTGTGATCACGTCCTGAAGATGCTTCAAGCAAGCGAGTTCCACCGGTGCCATCTCGGACACGGCCAACTTATCAGGCGTTAGATTCGCGCCGGTTTCACTCATCCACACGAGCGGGCAGAAATTGAGAACAAAATGGTCTTTGAAAAAAGCATCTGCCGTGCCGAATCGTTCTGCGAACAAACCCCACAAGCGGCGGCCACTGACTTCCGAGCGTTGACATTGAAAGCCTTCGATGAGCCGCTTCGGGTGTTCTCGGGATGGTTTTTCGATAGCAGTTTCAATTCCCATCCAATCACGCACGGCGGCGACCTCGCCGAAAGGCACGCCCGTCTGCGCCATTCCAAATGGACCTGGATTCATTCCAAGAAAAACAACGCGCTTCTTTCCTTTTCCGTAACGTCTTAAATATTCTTCGTGGCCCGCCCACATGTAATCCAAAGTTCGATAGACGTAAGCCACCGGCGGAGAAAATTCAAGATCCCGCAAATCTTTCGCGAGCCGCTTCGTCGATGCGATCAGTTCCTTCATAAAGGCTTCCATGCGAAAACCAACACCAGCAACGAAACGGGAAGGTATAGCAGCGTGAAGAAAAACAGTTTCCGCGCAGAAGTCCGCTCACCATCACGCGAAAATTTCAGTGCGAGAGCCATCATGATGAATGCTAACAGCGGCCCGACAATGGTCCATAACAGATTGGCAAAACCTAGGAACGCAGGCATTAGTGAAAACACCGCGAGGCAAAGGGCAAACATCGCCGAGAGCCTTCCACTCTTTTTTCCTGTCAGATCACCGTTCGACCACATTTCGTAGCCCACCGATTCATACTCGTCGCGGCACAACCAGTTGATCGCGATGAAATGGGGCAGCTGCCAGAAAAACAGTAGGCCGAATAAGAACCACGCCTCCCATCCAATCGAGCCACCCGCACCCACCCAACCGATGACCGGTGGAATCGCCCCGGGTATGGCTCCTACCAATGTGTTAGCCGAGCTCAACCGCTTCAGTGGCGTGTAGACAAATACATAAATCGCGACTGTCGCCGCCGTTAGATAAGCCGCAAGATTCCCAACCATCACTGCGAGATGAATGATACCAAAAGCCGATAGGACCCAACCGATCCCGAATGCCACCAGCGGATCCATGCGGCGTGATGGAAGCGGGCGGTCTGCCGTACGCTTCATTCGCGCATCCAGATCTACCTCCATCAATTGATTGAACGCCGCAGAGCCAAATGCGGCCGCTGCCGTACCGAGAATGGTGTGCAGCAACTTCATCCAATTCATATCGCCACCGCGAGAAGCCAGCACGAAGCCGAAAAACGTCGTCACCAGCACGAAAAAATTCAGTCGCACCTTCATCAAAACGACCAAGTCTTCGCGCAAACCGGGCGTCGGCGGGAGCGGCGGTTGGTCTAAAATTTTATCGTTCGTTCCAATGTCTTCCATGGTTGCGGGGGCAAGATGACCTTGATCGCGGAATTTCCAAGCAGCGACTTGCATCGCCAAATCTTTCGTTTCAGTTCGACGTCCTACTGAAGTTTCGATAGTTTCTGTGTTTGAATTCCCACGTATGCGCATTTACACCATCCTCTCGCTTCTTCCAGGTCTTGTGGGTGCTTTCGAAACGCGTTTATGGACGGACACTCAGGGTCGGAAGATCGCCGCCGCCCTGGTGCGCGCCGATGATCAAACGGTGATTCTCAAACTCAAGGACGGACGTGAAATTCCATTCCCTCTTGCCAAACTCTCGACCGCAGACGGCAAATATGTCGATGACTCGCGCGAGCAATGGAAAAGCAAAACTCCCATAATATTGACCGAGCCCAAGGGCGATAGCGAAAGCCCAAATTTCGACTCCCCGTGGCCGGAAACCGTCAAGTTCCTTGAAGACCCAGAGATCGACGTGATCGAGGAAGATGCAGTAAAAAAGCACTTCGTTTACGCGAGTGCTAACTACCGTTATGCTTGCGATGTCCGTCTATCAAAAACAGTCGTCAAAGGATTCGCCGTGATGTTTGAGGCCACTCATCTCTTTTGCCGCACCCTGCCGCTCGGGCTCAACGGTGGACGAAAAACCGACGGCAAGCTCCAAATCGTGCTGTTTGAAAAAGTTGATGACTACCTTGCTGCCGGTGGGCCGCCCGACACTACTGGCGTCTTCATCAGCGAAAAAGCGGTGGTTCTTGTCCCGCTGACGAGCCTTGGTGTCCGGCCCGTAGGGAGTAGTTACATGTTAGATCATGACAAAAGTAGCAAGACGCTACCTCATGAACTCACCCACCAGCTTACGCCCGAATCCTACTTTGGAAAAGGTGCGACGGGCTGGTTTACCGAAGGCCTAGCAGAATACGTTGCTAACACTCCCTATCGTGCCGGAACCTACACCGTGCGAGGAAACTTAAAACCCATCGTCGAATTCACCACCGCATACGGAGCCAAGGACAAGGGAGGCAGAGCTCTTGGCACAAAAATAAGCATGCCTCCGCTCAAAACTTTCATGCTGCAAGATTACTCATCTTTCACCGCAGAATCCCAACTCAACTACGGCTGCGGTCTGCTAATCACCACCTATTTTCTCCACCTCGACGGCCAAGGCGATGCCAAACGCATGAAGAGCTATCTCAAAGCCCTCTCGGCTGGTGAGAACGCCGAAAAATCCCTTGATCTACTGCTAAATGGGCGGACTTTTGAGGAGTTAGAAAAGGATATTATTAAGGCCTGGGGCAACAAGGGCGTCACTTTCACGTTTGGTAAATGAACCCGTCTTGTGCATGCGCACTCCAACTCTGCCCGGACTATGCCTAAGCGACGCTGCAAAAACTAGACAGCAGTGATGATGGATAGGAGCGATGGAAAGCGGGTTTCCCTACTCTGCTCTACACTCATGGAAATGCCGAAGATCTGGGTGATGTGTCCGATCTCGTCTTTACCTGGAGCAGTGAAAGATTCGGCGTGTTTGCCTATGATTTCCCCGGGTACGGACTCTCCACGGGGAAACCTCTCGAACACACTTGCGAGGCGGCGATCAAAGCGTCTTGGAATTACCTAACAGATACTAAAGGTATCGCACCATCGAAGATCATCATCGTTGGCCGGTCGGTCGGCGGTGGGCCGTCAGTCTGGCTGGCCGAACGGAAATCTCCTGCTGGGTTAATCCTTCTTTCACCCTTCACTTCAGTCTTCGCAGTTCGCTTTCCTCTACCGATTCTGCCCTGCGACCGATTCCCCAATTTAAAGCGAATTCAGCTGCTCGCTCGGCGAGCATCAAGGGCGGTGAACCGAGTTCTGCTGTTAGCAAATGCGGTATTGGCAGAATTTCAGAAAACGTGGAATCATCCCTTTGTTATGAAAATCACCCTTCGCAAATCCTCCGAGCGGGGCCACGCCAATCATGGCTGGCTCGACAGTCATCACACTTTCAGTTTCGCCGATTATTACGATCCGGCGCACATGGGTTTTCGCAGCATACGAGTCATCAACGAAGACCGTGTAGCGCCACGCGGTGGCTTTCCCACCCACCCGCACCGCGACATGGAAATCTTCAGCTACGTCGTCGCCGGCGCTTTGGAGCACAAGGATAGTATGGGAAATGGCAGGAAGCTCACCCCCGGCCAGATCCAACTGATGAGTGCTGGCTCCGGAGTCGCCCACTCGGAATTCAATCCTTCACCGACCGAGCCCGCACATTTTCTCCAGATTTGGATCAAACCACACACCCAAGGACTCACGCCATCCTACACCGAATGGCACCCATCGGCAAATCTTGAAAACGCTAACAAGGTTCTCGTGATTTCCCCAAACGGCCGTGAGAACTCGGCCACGATCCATCAAGACGCTGATATCTATCGGGTTCGTCTCAAGGCGGGTGAGGCGATCCGTCATGACCTGCGCGCAGGCCGGGGACTTTGGCTTCAACTGATCACCGGAAAACTGACGGCGGCTGACGTCTCTCTCGAGTCCGGCGATGCCATCAGCACCGAAACGGCCGGTAACATTGATTTTCTTGCCTCCGAAGTTTCTGAAGCTATTCTTTTTGATCTCGCCTAAGGCCCTCCTAATATATCTAACACTAACAAGTTAACGAAAATTATATGAAATACGCTGCAAATATCGCCGGTGGCCTCCTTGGTCTTTTGTTCCTCATTTTCGGATCGAACTTTTTCCTCAACTTTATTACCATGCCTCCGGGACCGCATGAGGGCACGCCACCAGCGCACTTCATGGCCGCCCTCTACCCGACTGGATATCTCGCTTTCGTAAAGGTCCTGGAAATTTGTGGTGGCGTATTGATCGCTATTCCGAAGACCCGCAACATTGGCCTGCTCGTGCTTGGTCCAATCATTGTTAATATTATGTGCTTCCACATTTTTCTAATGAAAGGCGCCACGCTTGTTGATCCCATAAATATCCTAATTTCCGTTCTCGCCTTGTTTCTCCTATACTGCGGTCGCAAGTCATTCTCCGGGTTGCTTAACTAACACGTTTTCTCCAGCTCTGGCTCGGCGACCGTGCCTAACATCCACTTTTAAATAGTGGTCAGCAACCCGTCGCACCGAGCGCCATCGCGCTCTTACCAATTATTTAATTGTTAGATTACTTCATGACAAACGCCACTGTGAAGCTCGTTTAATTTAAAAGTAGGGTTTCATCCTCGTGTCTGCCAAGTGAGGTTCATTTGGCTTAGTGGCGTTCTCTCCCAGTGGGGCGGACGGCTGTGAAAGGGTTCGCTTGCCAGACCCTTGGCCCCGCAGGGACTTGTCTCGGTGGAGTTTTTTCCTCCATTGTAAACCAAATTGTCGACTATGGCCCTCCTCGTGCGAGCTCTTAGGAAACCATTCGCGGCAACCGGGGACCTCCATGGCCATGGCGCACGAGAAAATCTCCAGCTTGACTCCATTCCTTCAAACGCACAGTTTTTTGCCAATTGGAAATTGCTGCAACTTGATTTTACCACTGCTTGGCCAGACTACGAGGTTCACATCTAATCATGAAACGTAAGCCGACTCTTCCAAGCGCTGTGGATGCCGACCCGACGCTTCACCCATTGCAGGTCCACCCAATCGAGCTGGAAACGCAGCACACCGAACTCCAAGAACCCAAGGAGCGGCTTGAGTCACTGTTAGAAAAATATACAGACCTCTACGACTTCACCCCGGTCAGCTATTTTTCGCTGGATCAAAAGGGCGTGATATTGGAGGTGAACTTAACTGGAGCTGCCTTGCTCGGCGCTGGTCGAAGCGAGCTCATCCAATCATTCTTCTCACGTTTTGTACCTGCAGCGAGCCAGCCGAATTTCCGAGACTTCCTGAAACGCGCCTTCGCAGCGAAGGGTGAAGAGGTCTGCGATCTCGCCCTTGTCAAACATGACGGCGCGGGTTTTTGGGCGCGCTTTCGCGCCACTGCGGTCATTTCTGCCCGCGACGGAAACCCATGGTGCCGGGTGTCAGTGGCGGACCTAACAAGTTTCAGGCAGTCTGAGGCGGCCTTGCGCGAAAGCCAAGCGCACGTGCGACTGGCGACTGAGGCGACCGGAGTAGGCATCTGGGAATGGAACGTCCTCACAGGCACGATCCTTTGGGACGCACAGATGTTCCGCCACTATGGCATCGCACCGACGCCGAGTGGCATCATACAATACACCGATTGGAGCTCCGCCGTCCTGCCCAATGAATTACCAGAAACTGAGCGTGTCCTCCACGACACTCTCCGCCTACGAGCACAGAGTCGTAGTGAATTTCGCATTCACCGGCGCGATGATGGTGAAATTCGCGATATTGAATCCGTCCAAACGGTGCGGACCAATGAACAAGGGGAGGCCGGGTGGTTGATAGGGACCAATCTTGACATCACCGAACGCAAGCGGGCAGAGACGAAGGAACGGGAAAGTGAGGAACGTTTCCGCGCTGCCGTCGCCGCCGTGAGCGACATCATTTGGACAAACAATTCCGAGGGGCAGATGGAGGGAGAGCAGAGCGTCTGGGGTGCTTTTACCGGACAGCGACGTGAGGATTATCAAGGCTTCGGTTGGTCGAAAGCCGTGCATCACGAGGACGCGCAGCCGACTATCGACGCTTGGAATCTCGCCGTCGCAGAAAAGCGGACCTTTGAGTTCGAACACCGCGTGCGGCGGCATGATGGCGAGTGGCGACTGTGCTCCATTCGGGCCGTGCCGGTGCTGGATCTCAAGGGAGAAGTCCGCGAATGGGTCGGCATCCATACAGACATCACCGAGCGTAAGCGGGCAGAGGAATCGAGCGCCCGCCTTGTCGCCATCGTCGAATCCTCGGATCACGCAATTATTGGCAAAGATCTCAACGGCATTATAACCAGTTGGAATCACGGCGCGGAGCACTTGTTTGGCTACACGGAAGTGGAAGCGATAGGTCAGTCTGTTATGATACTTACTCCTGACGACCGGACGCACGAAGTGGCGGGTATATTGAATACCCTGCGGCGCGGAGCAACGATCCAGCATTACGAAACAAAGCGTCGCCGCAAGGACGGCACGAACGTGGAAGTTTCCCTAACTGTTTCCCCCATCCGGAATGCTCGCGGCGAGATTGTAGGGGCCTCGAAGATCGCCCGCGACAACACGGAGCGTAAACGCATGGAGCAGGAAATTCTAACCAGCAGCGCGGAACTAAAAGTTACGAATGAGCAACTCGCCGCGATGACCGCGCAACTTCAGGTGAAGAATGACGAACTCGAGCGGCGAGTCGCCGAGCGCACCTCCCGGCTGCAAGCGCTTGCCGGTGAGCTGACTCAGGCAGAAGAGCGTGAGCGGCGGCGAATCGCGCAGCTTCTTCACGATGATCTGCAACAACTCCTAACCGCTGCCAAAATCCATTTGGAAATCGTGAACAAACTTGGCGTCCCCCAGTCGAGTGTTGAGGTGCTACAACGTCTCGGGCAGTTGATTGATGAATCAAATGATGTGGCGAGGAATTTGAGCCATGAATTGAGTCCGGTTGCTCTGCAACAAGGGGATCTACCGCGCGCGCTGAAATGGCTCGCAGGGTGGATGGAACAAAATCACGGCCTAACGGTTCGCGTTCTAGCAGATTCAGCAGTAGCGCCGATAGAGGGTCACGTGAAGGTCTGGCTCTATCAATCCGTGCGTGAACTTCTTTTAAACGTGGTCAAACACGCGGGCACCAAACGCGCCCAAGTGCGCCTCAGCGGCTCAACCGGCGGTCAGCTTGAGATCCTCGTGAGCGACCGCGGTCATGGCTTTGATCCATCCTGTGTTTGGACACGCCTTGAATCGAGTTCCGGTTTCGGTTTATTTAGCATTCGGGAACGGCTGCATTTGATGGGCGGACGCATGAGCGTGGAGAGTTCCCCAAGCTCTGGCAGTCGCTTCCGTTTGCTTGTCCCCCTCCAAAAATCGACGCAAACTCTCCCAAAAACACCTAAGATGAGCCAAAGCGAGCATTGATGTAGGGGAGTTTGGCTGGGGTAGTTCGACTGATTTTGAAACACCCATTTTCCTAACGGATATTTATAGTGATCCATGTGCGAAAGCCTGGCGCAGAGGAATGCTTGAAACTTAGTGCGGCGGGCCAGATGCTCCGTGTGTGTCCGCCTTGTTACCAAAAACTCCGCCAAAGGGGATTGCCCTGTTTGATCTTGATGGCACTTTGATCGCTTGGGATTGCCAGTTGCTGTTCCGGCATTTTGTGGTGCGGCGGGAACCTTGGCGGGCAATGTTCCTACCTATTTTTCTAATCTTCCTTCCGCTGATAGGCTTACTGGGAGACGAGGGCATGAAGCGGGTTTTTCTCTGTTATTTATGGAAAATGGACCCTGAAACGCTTGCCAGATATTCAAAAGAATTCGCCGCAGCATTGAGGCCTGCCATCTATCCGGAGATGATCGATAAATTGGAAAAACATCGTCGCGAGGGGCACTTGCTGATTTTGGCATCGGCGAGTCCGGAGTTCTACGTGGCGGAAATTGGGCGTGAGCTGGGGTTCGATCTAACGCTTGGGACGCCGGTGGAGTTCGGTCACTTTTTCCCAGATTTGGAAAATCACAAAGGCACGGCGAAGGTGACGAGACTTTATCAATTACTAACTGCATCGTACTTTGAGAATGGTAGGCTAGCCCGGTGCCATGGTTACACGGACAGCCGTGCGGATCTGCCGATGCTTTCCCTTTGTCAGTCTGCAACGGTAGTCAATCCTTCCCATGAACTCACCGCGCAGGCGGAGGAATCCGGCTGGGAGATCGTGCGGCCTGCCAGACCGTGGAAGACGCGGATGGGTTATGACTTCCGGGTGCTGATGCTCCTGATAGGGATCGGAGAGGATCCCGGTGGAGTTTATGGAACGCCACGCGGAGAAAAGTGAATCCCACTACGAGGCTTTTTTCGAATCGATCGCGGATCACTCCAGCTCGATTTTAAAAAAGTCACGCATGACTTCGCGATAAACATCGCGCTTGAAAGCGGGCAGCCAATCAAGCTCGAATTCCTCCGGCAGGATCCAGCGGTAGGCGCGGAATTCCGGATGTTTTTGTTTCACATTTACCTGCGGCGCACCGGGCTTGAGGCGGCAGAGAAAGTAAGTTTGCTCTTGGCCGTGGCTGCCGTGTTTCCGGAGTTTTTTCCAACGGGCATGTTCTGGATAGAGATAACGATAACCCTCGCGGAGATCCATGATTTCATAATGTTTCGCCTCCAAGCCCACCTCCTCGCGCACTTCCCGGTAAAGCGCTTGTTCGAGCGATTCGCCCACATCCACTCCGCCCTGCGGAAATTGCCACGCTCCCGGGATGGTCCAGCGTTCGCAAATCAGCAAGTTGCCTTCCTCGTTCACCACTAGGGCGGCGACATTAGGTCGATATCTAACCACGCCGAAACAATGCCTTTTCGCCAAGCTCCTGACAATACTTAACTCATCCGAATCTTTATCGCTGATGCTGGCCAAACGGGCGGAACTATGCCACCGTAATACTCATGTTTAAAAACCCTTGGCTCGCTCTGTTCTCTAGCTTCCTCATCTGCTCATCGTTGCTTCAAGCACAGGATCAAACGGGCACCGATGCCACCGCCATTAAGGGGGACACCGCAGGGCCTAACCGTTTTTGGCAAGCGACTCTCACCGGCGGGCACTACATGATCGCGCTCGACAAAATCACCTCCGTCAGCCGCCATAAATATGTTCTCGATGGCTCCCTCATCGTCGATGAAGTCACGGTGGACTCAGTCGGCCAGGCGCTCGCACGGTTTTATTTCATCCGCCCGATCACTGATGCTACGGAATCTAACGTCGCCACGCAACTCGCCGATCAAGGGAAAGAACTGCTCGATAAAGTCGCTAAACGAACTGGGACGGAGGTGCAGAATATGGTAGTGAAAAAGTATCCAGACACCACGCATGCGAAGAGCATCGAGTATCGTCTGCTCACTGAAGCGGAGCTCACGAGCCTTTACGACAGCGTGCGCAATTCTTGGGAATCTGGAAAAGGCAGGAAATTTTCTACAAGCGCGAAGTAAGATTTTTCACAGACTTTACATCGTTTCGAACTCCGCCAAGACCGATGCTTGAAATGGAGCTGAAAGGGCCGTAGTCATTCGCATCCCGCGCGCATTCGCCGGTGATTTCTACACCACTGCCCATGAGTTCGTTTGAAAACAAAGTGAAAGAAGCTCTCGCGAATCCCCAGAACCAAGGGGAAATCCAAGACGCGGATGCCGTCGGCACCGTCGGCTCGCCCGAGTGCGGCGATATGCTGCGGATGTGGCTGAAATTCACCGAAAAGGACGGTAAACGCGTGATCGACCGCGCGTCCTTCCAAGCCTTCGGCTGCCAAACCGCGATCGCCGTGGCCTCCATGGCCACTGAGCTGCTGCGCGGAAAAACGGCGGAAGAGGCAAAGCACCTCAGCGCCCAAGACCTTACGGGCGATCTCGGCCCTCTGCCACCGATGAAAATCCACTGCGGCCAACTCGTCGAAGGCGCGTTGCGAAACGCCCTCGATAATGATGCCACCCCCTCACCGGCACCGGCACCGGACGCGGTAACCGGTTCCATGGCTCCAACTTTGGTGGCCGCCCTGCATTCCAAGCCGGCTGGCAAACTCCGGATCGTGCCGCTTGATTAAGCATGTCGCTTCGGGCGAAACTTTATGTCCCAATGATGATAAAGAAGGCGTAGTCGGCCCGTTTTAAAGAATCCCCATTTTACTTTCGTGTTAGAACTCCAAGAAGTCAGCTTCACCATCCGCAAAGACGGCGAGGAAATCCCGCTTGTTGACCGGGTGTCCATCCGCGTCCCAAAAGGACATTTCATGGCCATCGTCGGGCCTTCCGGTTGCGGAAAAACCACGCTGCTCAAAACCATCGCAGGGCTCAACCCTGAATCCGCCGGAGCGCTCTTCTGGGATGGACGAGACTTGTCGAAAGAGGGTGATTTCTCACCGTCTGAAATCGGTTACGTGCCCCAATTTTCCATCGCTTACGATCCTCTAACCGTCGATGAGTCGGTGGAAGCCGCGACCCGCCTGCGAGTCCGCTCGCGCAGCCTTGTGGAACTGGATCACCGGATTGATAGAGTGCTCGAAGAAACCGGCCTCAGCCCGATCAGTGACCGCCAAGTGAAAGTGTTATCCGGCGGTCAAAAGCGCAGGCTCGGTCTTGCCATGGAACTCGTTTCCGACCCGAAACTTCTACTGTGCGATGAGGTCACCTCCGGCCTTGATCCGCGGTCGGAGCGGGAGATCGTCCGATTGCTGCACGATCTATCAAGAAAAGACGGGCGGATTGTTCTATCAGTCACCCACTCGCTATCCCACTTAGAACTTTACGATTCGATTCTCGTCCTGCACGAGGGCCGTGTCGCATTCCATGGGCCGCCCGAACAACTGACGCACTACTTTTCAGTAAGTGATACCGAAGAAGTCTATCCGCGTTTGGCGTCCCAGCCATCCGAGCGCTGGCACAGCTCATGGCAAAAACACCGTGAGTCCTATCAGAAAATGATGGATAAGAGCCGTGCGCTCCACATTGCCAGCGGAGATCTACATTTGCCTGCCTCCCCGGTGCTGGAAAATGAGAAGGCCGATGAGGAAGCACTGCGCTTACCTAGTTTTTTCAGCCAGTTCGCCACGCTACTTTCCCGTCGCTGGCGAATCTTCTTCCGTGATCGCGGCCAGGTGTTTTTGCAACTCGCGATTATCGTTTGCTTTCCCATTCTTGTGACCATTTTCAGCGACAAGGCATCTGGAAACATCCGCCGCTACTCAGACACCCGTTCCACTGACTTCGTAGCTGAAATCCAGGAACAACAAAGCGTGCGCTCGGATCAGGCCAAGGTGGGCTCTGCCGTATCCGGCATCATCATGTTCCAGGTAGTGCTGCTCTCGCTGATGGGATCTAACAATTCCGCGCGTGAAATTGCCGGTGAACGTCCCATTTACGAAAAGGAAAAATTTGGTGGCCTCAGACCCTCGGCCTACCTCGCCTCGAAAATTGCCTTCCTCGCCTGCCTCGTCATCGCGCAATCGCTCTGGATGGCGTTTTTTGTGAATTTTTTCGGGGCTTTCCGTGGGGATTTTCTCCAACACGCCGGGTTCCTCCTACTGATCAATGCATCAATGACCGCCATTTGTTTAGCCATCTCCTCGCTCATGCGGACGGCGGAACAAGCGTCATTGTTATCAATCTATCTGGTCGGTTTCCAACTCCCTCTTTCCGGTGCGGTGCTTGCTCTTCCTGAACAAGTCGAAGCTTTCACCCGCCCCTTCATCTCCGCCTACTGGGCATGGTCCGGCTCGGTGGAGTCCCTTCAAATCCAAGTCCACGATGCGGTGAATTCGGTAATCGACACCGGTTTGTCCCCACAAAATGCCTGCCTTTATACCCTCGGAGCCCATATCGCAGTCGCCTTCATCGCCACTTGGGCCGGGGCACGCAGGCCGCAGTGGGACTGATTCGAGCAAACGCTGAAATTTAAACCCCTCGCTTTGCTCTCGATTTCTTCCATTCCCCAGCCATCTTCTATTCAGTTCTCAACATTTCAATTTTCAGCTCTTATCCATTATGGCACGCCGCGCTAGCTCAAGTCTTCACCCAGGAATCATTATTGGTGCCATCGCCTCCGTCGTGGTCGCCGTGGTCGCCGGGAAATCTATGCTCGGGAAAAAAACCGCGGGCTTTGGAGACGTCGCCTCCCTCCAAATGGATGATCTTCTCGATAACGGAAACAGCCTGCGCGGTAACGAATATCTCGTCGAGGGGCAGATCGACGAGAAACTGCAATGGACTACCAACCGCGGCCAGTTAGTCAGCGTCCGCGTGGAAGCACCGGGTGGCGATCAATTCGTGGGCATCGAAATTCCGCCCGAATATAACAAGCTCAACATCGACACCAAACAGAAATACGCTTTTCGCGTGAAATTCAAGCAAGGCGGCATCCCCGTCGCCACCGGAATCAACCGCCTCTAATTTTTCCCACCGTTTTCCATGAAAACCCGATTTTTGATTTCTCTATTCGCCGCGGGTCTCGCCCACGGCCAAGTTTACACGCCGCCTGCCGCGCAACAGGGACCTGCTCAGAAATCCACCCCCACTGACACCGCCGCCCCGCCCGCCAAAGAAAGATCTAGCAGCAGCTCACTCGGCAACGAGATCCCGATGCTCGATCCCTCAGCGGAAACCATCACCGTGGGTGGCGTCGCGATTCCGTTAGGCGACAACCGCTTGCTCAAAGCGCGGTTTGAAAAATACCTCAGCCAACCGCCCGAAAAGGATGAGGCGGCCGCTAAATACCGGGCCACTGTCACCGAGATCCTTAACACCATTTCTCCATTTAAAAGCGGTGGCCCGGACCTCTACAGCGCTTTCCGACTGCTGCCCACTGCGGCCTCGTACCCCGGTGATGCAAACCTCTGCGGCTCACTTGCGGAATCGATCTATATGGCCATGTTGTCCAAACAGGACATCAACGGTCTAGCAAAGCTCAATAAATCGATCGAAGAGGAAAAAGGATCGATCATCGCCAGTGGAGATTGGGCCGCTCGCCATGAGAAGGACAGCATGATGGTCGAGGCGAAGGACACTAAGGGCAAAAACACGGGGAAAACCGGAACCCCCCAGACTCCCGGCACCGGTAACAACTCGCTGAAGTATGCAGATACACTCCGGCGCATCGCGGAAATCGAAGTTCTGAAAAAAGCGAACATCGCCCGCACCGAGGCCCAAACGCTACGGACGAAAGCACAATACCAAGTCAGCATGGTGCAATGGTTCGTCCAACGCCGGTATGAACACGTGCTAATGGCCGCCCGCTTTTACAACCAAATCTGGAAGGACGGCGATACCACCTTACGCATTGATAAGAACTCGGATGTCTCCAAGCTTTTCTCCGAATCCGTCGGTGTCAGCCCGACTGTGGCCTCCCTCGACTCACTCTCTAACGAAGCCATCCGCGAGGTAGGAAAATATGTCGAAGCATTCGATCTGATGCTCTCACGCAATGAACTGCATTCCGCCACCCAGCGTCTGATGGAAGCTTATGCACTCGGCGAGTATCTCGGTCCCGTCGCCACACTTTCATACGATAAAAAACAGCGTATCGCTGCCTACGCCCGTGATTTGAACGAACTCTACGGCACACTCCAAGCCCGCGATTACACGAAGACCAAAGAACTAGCAGATCGCCTCAAGGCCGCAGCCAAAGACTTCCCATCCTCGAAAGTTGATAGCGCGATCGCCGCTTACACGCTCGCATCGGACCTCGCCATCGAAGAAGCAAAAGCACATCTGCTCGCCAAGGAAAACGACAAGGCTGCGGAAAAAATTAAAGCCGCCACCGAGATCTGGCCGACCAATCCAAAGCTCAGTGAGTTCCGTGCGATGATCTCCGGTGCCAGCACTATGGTCACCGCCCGCAATGATTTCGATCGTTTGTTAAGCGAGGGAAATTTCCGCGAGATCGCCAAACGCCAGTATGAGATCGCGCCTACCATCCAAGGCGACGCCAAGCGCGAGGACGCTTTCAAACAAATCATGACCAACCTCATGAAAATCGAAGCCGCGCTCGGAAAAGCTTCTGAGTTCAGCAAGGTCGGCCAGAATTACGCGGCATGGGAGCAGCTCGCCGAACTGCGGGAACAGTTTCCCGATGACCCGAAACTCGGCCGTGAGATTGAATTGTTAGCTCAGAAGGTGGCGGATTTCACGCTCGCTCTGGACAAGGCGAAACAGTTTGAAAATCGCACACCGAAGCAAACCGGATCCGCACTTTCCTGGTATCTCAAAGCCCGCAACATCTATCCGCAAAGCAAACTAGCAGACACCGGCAGCAAGCGCCTGATCAATGAGATCCTAGCCCCAGACGATGGAGCCACTCCCGCTACCAAGAGCGAGTGAGCGCGTGTCCACCTGCTGTTTTACTCGATACCGAGTTTAGCTTTCACCTTTTCGATCTCGTCGGAGAGTTGGCCCCAGCGATAATAACTGGTTTCAAGTGATTTTGCGAGCTTGTCCGCGGCATTCGAGGCTTCTCGCATTTTGGCCGAGTCGTTAGCAATCTCATCGGAAGAGAGGCGCTGCGTGATGGTGGCTTGGGCGCTTTCGAGCTCGGCGATTTTGGTTTCGAGTTCGGCGAACTCGGTCTCAAGAGGCTTAAGCACCTTCGACTTCATTTCGCGCTGCTCCGCCTCGATCCGGCGCTGTTCCTTGCGGTTCACTCCGGGGGTGGACGGCCGGGAAGAGGTGTTAGCTACGGCCGGTGCGAGGGTGCTCAGGCGAACCTCACCTTTTTTACTCGCCTCATCTTCCGCAGATTTCTCCAAATAATAGGTGATGTTTCCGGCGTAGAGCGTCGGTTGCTCACCGGGACGGAATTCGAGCGTCTTGGTGACGAGCGCATCGAGGAAATTCCGGTTGTGGGAAACGATCATCACACTGCCAGGATAGTCGATCAACGCCCGCTGAAGCACATCCTGCGATTGCATGTCGAGGTGATTCGTCGGCTCGTCGAGAATGAGGAAATTCGCCGGGCGCAGCAACATGCAGACGAGGGCGACGCGTGAACGCTCGCCTCCCGACAGCACTCCAATCTTTTTGAAAACGTCATCACCGCGGAAGAGGAAACATCCTAGCAGGTTCCGCGCGTGCGGCATCGCCTCGCGGGAGGCGGCTGCCTCGACGGTCTCAAGCACTGATAGATTCGGGTCCAGCTCGTCCGCGTGATTCTGGGAGAAGAACGAGGTGGCGACTTTATGACCGAAGGTATGAGTGCCTGCATCCGGTTCTTCTTGGCCCGTGATAAGGCGGCAAAAGGTGGATTTTCCAGCGCCGTTAGGCCCGACGATGGCAAATTTCTCGCCCTTATTGATTTCAAAGTCGAAGCCGCTGAAAATATTGAGCGCACCGTAGCTCTTCGCGACACCCTCCAGCTTCGCGACGGTATGACCTGAGTTCGGCGGGGCTGGAAACTTGAAATTCATCACCGCGTCGTCCTGCTCAGGAGCCGGGATACGCTCGACCTTGGCGAGCAGCTTGATGCGGGACTGCACGAGCGTCGCCTTGTTAGCCGAAGCCCGGAAACGGTCAATGAAACGCTGGGTCTCCGCGATCTCCCGCTGTTGGGCGGTGTATTGTTTCACACGGATTTCCTTCCTCAGCACCGACTCACGCTCGAAGTAGGAAAAATTTCCGGCATACTCCTCGGCGCGCCCGTGGGAAAAAGCAATGGTCCGGGTGCAAAGAGTATCTAGCAGCGCTCTATCATGGGAAATGAGTAAAATAGCCCCGGGGTAGTTGATCAAGTATTGCTCCACCCAAATCTGCGTGCCGATATCCAAGTGGTTCGTCGGTTCATCTAGCAGCAGCACTTCTGGCTCCTGCAGAAACAGCTTCGCCATCGCGATGCGCATCTGCCAACCACCCGAAAACTCCGAGCAATCGCGGACAAAATCCTTCGTTTGGAAACCGAGACCCTTAAGAATGGACTCGATGCGCGGCTTCATCCGGGCAGGGTCCATCGCATCAAGCTGAAGCTCAAGCTCGCCGATTTCCTCCAACATATCGCCGTAAGGCGAGGAACGCGGGTCGAGTTTCACGAGTTCGTTAGAAAGGCGGTCGATCTTTTCACTCAGCGCCATCGTTTCACCAAAAGCAGACTCCGTTTCCTGCCAAAGCGTGCGGCCTTTGACGTGAATTCCCTCCTGCGGCAGATAGCCAATGCGGGTGCCCTTCGGCGCGCTGATCTGCCCTGCGGTCGGTCGGACAAGACCTGCCACACATTTCATGAGCGTGGATTTCCCCGCACCGTTGTGGCCGGCAAAGGCGATGCGCTCCCGCGGTTGCACGGAAAAGGCGAGATCGTTGAAAAGCACTCGTGCGCCAAATTCAACTCGAAGGGACTGAACGGAAATCATCGGGCGCGCAGGGTGCACGCCAACGCCTCAGGGTCAAGACCGGGAGCAAAATGAGTGCATCAGGACTCGCTTTCGACACACAATTGTCGGGCACGATCGTTTTCGGGGGCCTCCCGCTCCCACACTTTGAGAAACGCCTCAATCTCCGCAAGCAAGCTCTCGCAGTGCTTGTTCCACTTCGCTGCGCCGCGCAGGATCAACGAACTTTCGCGTAGGCCCGTGAAACGAATTTCCTCAGCCCCAGCAGCGCGGAGGCCACCGAGTTCGACGCGCAAGGTCTCAAAAAAGGCCAGTTCAAAGCCATTTCCAGCCTCCATCGCAGCACGAACCAGGCAAACGGTCACGGGTGGTGCCAGCGGCTCGAGTTTCTCAGCGATCCGTTCGCAGCCGATTCTCACCAGCATTTTACGCATCCGGTCGAATAAATCCTCAAGCTGCAAGAGCTTGAGCGGGCACTTGGTTTCCAGATACTGGACGATCCCGCTACGGATATCCGCGACAAACGGAAAATCCTCGTGTTCCGCCGCCGCTGCTGCCCTTTTCAAAGCATTATCTAACCACGCGGTATCGTAATCAATCACTTGGTAGCGACCGATCTGAAGCGCGGGGCGATTGCCAATGAGGGAGATCACTTGCGGATTGTTTGAGGAGGGAAAATAAAACGGGGTATGATGTTAGGGGGAGATTTTGAAAGGAGATGAATCAGTCTTTAAACAAACGTCGCTGGAAAGGATCGCGGGCGGCGCGGCGTGACAGCGATTGGATTTCCGCGATGAACTCGTTCACGTCCTCGAATTGGCGGTAAACCGAAACGTAACGGACGTAGGCCACCGGATCGATCTGATGGAGCTTGTCCATCACCTTGCCGCCGATGATCGCGGAAGGCACCTCGCTGAGATGATCCTTGTGCAAATCTGTTAAAATCTCCTCCACTGCCCGATCTAGCCGATCCATCGGCACCGGCCGTTTCTCGCAAGCTTTGATCAAACCGCTCATCAACTTTTCGCGATTGAGCGCTTCCCGGGTCCCATCCCGCTTGACCACCCGCAGCTCGGTGCGCTCGATCTGCTCGTAAGTCGTGTAACGGTAAGTGCATTGCAAACACTCGCGCCGGCGACGAATCGTCGTGCCATCCTTCGATGACCGGGAATCGAGGACTTTGTCTTTGAGAGAACCGCATTGGACGCAACGCATGAAAATGAATGAGCAACAACGTCGCGCATTTTGCATACACATCTGGTAGCGTCAATTCAAAAACTACGGCACATTTAGTAGTCTAGCGCAAATGATCCGGCTTCCCGAAGCGAAGATTTTTGAAATTCATAAACACAATTCTGCCAGAGTTTTCGCGTGAACCTTTCGTCTGGCTCCCGTATCTCAATTAGGCCGCACGACGTTTTGCCGCCTGCTCATCGCGGATACCACCGATAAAAAGTAATCCCGCCGCCACAAAAATACAGGAGTCGGCGACATTGAAGGAAGGCCACCACCCGCCGCTGCTAGGCACGATCTTCTCGTAGAATGGAAGCTTGATCGATATAAAGTCCACCACATAACCCTCCGAAAGCCGCTGCCAGAATCCCGCATCGGCATACTCGCTCAAGAGAAAACCTTGGATAATTCTGTCAGTTAGATTTCCAGCGATCCCACATAACAATAGCGCCACCGCCACCTTCGAAAGTGGATGATTGAACACTCCCTTCTTCCAAAAAATTCGGATCATCGTCAGCGCGAGCACGGGGACGATTAGAAAAACTACCGGTGCCCACGCCGTGCCATTTCCAAACCCAAAGGCCACGCCTTGGTTGTGAACTCGGACGAGGTGGAAGAAATTCTTGATCACCGGAATGTCATGCGCCTCGTGCGACCACGGTGGAGGTAAGTGGCCCACCGTCCAAAACTTCGTGACCTGATCAAGGACGTAGAGCGGTAAAGTGAGGAGGAGGAGAAGTTTGGGAAAAGTCATAGGTCTTGTAAGTCGTATCGGTCCTATCCCACAACCTGATCACACCTCTCGCACAGCCCGCTATCTAGCAGCAGTTCATGTTTTCGGCATCGAGGACAGAGCGGCAGCTCTGTCTTGCGGGCAGTAGCATTGAGCACTTCGCCGACCGTCGCGGTGAGTCCAGCGATAATGAAAAACTCAGTGGAAAATTCTCGGTCATTGAGAAGATCTAGCAAATGGGCGTCAACCGCGGGGATAGTTAGAGAAACATCGGCTTCGTTGTTGCGAGTGAATTCCTTGGCCTGAATACGGGCTTCGATGGCGGTTTGGATGGTATATTTGATTTCAAATAAACGCGTCGCTTGTTGCGTCGCCTCGCCAGGAGCGAAAGCGGGATTCGGCTCGGGGAAATCCTGCTCATGAACGGATCCCTCTGTGAACGGAGCGTGCTCCCAAGCTTCGTCCGCAGTATAGGCGAGGATCGGCGCTAACAGAGTGGCGATGCTGGTGAAGATTTCATACATCGCCGCTTGGGATGCTCGGCGGCGCGGGGAATCCAATGCATCGCAATACATCCGGTCCTTGGTCGCATCGATGTAAATGGCGGAGAGATCGGCGGTGCAGAATTGGTTGAGCGCGTTGAAGACCTTGCGGAATTCGTAGGCTTCATAAGCTTTGCGGCACTCGGCGACGACTTCGTGGAGGCGCTCCAAGATCCAACGATCTAGCAGAGTATAAGACTCTTGGGCAAGATGCGCTCGCTCCTTAAAGCCATCAAGATTTCCTAGCAGGATGCGCAGTGTGTTGCGGAGTCGGCGGTAGGGCTCGGCGACTTGTTTGAAGAGTTCTTCGCCAAACGGCACTTCGTTCTGCCAGTCCACGGAGGACACCCACAGGCGGACGATATCGGCACCGTATTGGTTGTAAAAATGAGCGGCGTCGGTTGGCTTCCCGGACTTCGCGGCATCGGATTTGGAAATCTTTTTCTTGTCCTTATCGACGACGAAACCGTGGGTCATCACCGTCTTGTAAGGCGCAAAACCACGATATCCGGTACTCAGCATAAGGGAGCTTTGGAACCAGCCCCGGTGTTGGTCCGTGGCTTCCAGATAGAGATCGGCAGGACAACTCAGTTCAGGATGCGCGTCGAGTACGGCGGCATGCGAACAGCCGGAATCAATCCAGACATCGAGCGTGTCGCGGCACTTTGTCACGCCAGCGGGCAAACCTAACAGGGTGGCGAGCTCGGCATCGGATTTTTCAAACCAAATGTTCGTGCCTTCCTTTTCGACCAGCTCGGCGACCTTGTTCGCCAGTTCAGCGGAGATGATGGTTTGGCCGTTTTCATCGAAGAAAACCGGCAGCGGCACACCCCAGGTTCGCTGACGGGAGATGCACCAATCAGGACGGGATTCGACGGTGCCATAAATCCGGTTACGTCCCCATGAAGGAAGCCATTCCACTTTATCAATTTCCGTGAGCGCTTCGCCTCGAAGGGTTTTGAGCGAGATGAAAAATTGTTCTACCGCGCGGAAAATGATCGGCGTTTTAGAACGCCAGCAATGCGGGTAGGAGTGTTTGTAAACTTCCTGGCCTAGCAGATGCCCGCTCTCGCTGAGGATCTCGATGATGCGAGTGTTCGATTTGAAGACATGCATGCCGACGAGTTCGGCGACACCGACTTCTTCAGTGAATTTCCGTTCATTATCTACGGGGGAAAGCACGGCTAGACCGTTCTGTTGTCCGGCCACGTAGTCATCTGAGCCATGGCCGGGTGCGATGTGAACCGCGCCGGTGCCGGTCTCGGTGGTGACGAAATTGGCGAGGATGAGCTTTGACGTACGCGCGAGGAACGGATGTTTGGCGAGCTGACCATCGAGAGCGCGACCTTTGATTTCATCTAACGATTCCGTGAGCTGGTATCCGGTTTTTTCTGCGAAGTCGGCGACAAGTTCGCGAACGACGATGAGGGTTTCTTCTTGTTCTCCGTTAGAAAACCGACCCACGACGTAGGTGAAATCTGGGTGAACGGCAATGCCTAGGTTCGCGGGGAGTGTCCAGGGGGTGGTGGTCCAGATAACCATGCTGGCGGAATGAATTCCGCGCTCCAATTCGAACTTAACAAAAATCGCAGGGCTCTCCTTGTCGGCGTATTCGACCTCGGCTTCGGCCAGAGCGGTTTGCGCACCGTATGACCACTGAACCGGTTTTTTCGCCTGATAGATATTCCCGTTTCCTACCAGCTTCGCGAAAACCCTTAGGATGCTGGCTTCATACGCCGGGTTCATCGTGAGGTAGGGATTTTTCCAATCGCCGAAAACCCCGAGACGGCGGAAAGAGGCGCGCTGGATATCAATAAATTTCGAAGCGAACTCCGTGCAGCGTCGCCGGATTTCCGCAGGCTCTAGACCGGCGGCTTCCTTGACGACCTTGAACTCGATTGGCAGACCGTGGCAGTCCCAGCCGGGGATAAAAGGTGCGGTGAAGCCGGCCATCGTCTTGGATTTCACCACCAAATCCTTGAGCAGTTTGTTCAGTGCGGTACCCATGTGGACATCGCCATTCGCGAACGGCGGGCCGTCATGGAGAATGAACTCCGGAGCATTCTGAGCGCGGCGGCGAGCGAGGATTTTTTGGTAGAGTCCTGCGTTTTCCCACTTCTCCAAACGGGCGGGTTCATTCTGCACCAGATCGCCGCGCATCGGGAAAGTCGTTTGCGGGAGAGTCAGGGTGTCTTTGTAATTCGGGGCGGCGGCGCTCATGACGGGGCGCGGACGCTAGCAACCGACTCGGGACGGGTCAACCACAGGGCACCGACTATTAGTTACTTTCCAAGACGGACTCCCGGCGTTAAGAAAATGAAATGTCTGAACAACCTGTTCCTAGCAGTTTGTCGGACTTAGAATTTCACCTAAAATCAACATATGGACTTTCCAGCCCACTTCTACACTGTATTCGGTAGTTGATTTTCACAGGTTTC
>JAYVNE010000256.1:0-8238 GCA_043758615.1 Akkermansiaceae bacterium | reverse complement strand
CGACCGAGTTTATCAAGCCTCTTGATGAGGTGGTTGTCTGAACGCCCGGATCTATGGGGCGCTATTATTCCACCCATACCGCCACCTATCGAAATCATTTGGGAAAGCTTGCGGCTGGCATGTTAAGCTTACAAAATCAAATCAACATGTTTAATGCAAAAAATAGCATATTTCGCCAAATCACTTAATAAAATGCTTTTGGGTCTTGGCAAGCATTGTCCATCTTGCGGTGCCGCCGAGTCTAAACTCATCGACCGTAAGTGGTGGGTCACGGCGCTTCGCCGATGTTCGAAATGCGCGCTGTTGTTCCGCACGCCGACGACATCCGTTGAAGAGAATGCGAGCTTCTACCAGAAATGATACAAGCAGGGATTTACCTCCGATGTTCCATCGAGTGACCAATTGGCACGATACCTCGAAGCTGGTTTTGCTGGAAGCGAGAAGGACTATTCCGGCTATGTCGAAGTGCTCCGCGCGCTTGCGATTGGGAATGAAATGCGCGTTTTTGATTTTGGGTGTTCATGGGGCTATGGGAGCTGGTAATTGTCGCGCGCCGGTCTTTCCGTGGACGCCTACGAGATATCCCAGCCACGGGCCGATTACGCTTCAGAGAAACTGGGCGTAAACCTCATGAATCCTTCCCAAGCGCGGGCGGGAAGTTACGATTGTTTCTTTTCGGCTCATGTCATCGAACATGTTCCTTCGGTGCGAAGGATGTTTGAACTCGGGTTTAGACTGCTGAGGCCAGGCGGCCTTTTCGTTGCCTTCGCGCCCAACGGAAGCGACGCTTTCCGACGGGTGAATCCGACGGTGTGGCATAAGTATTGGGGGCTTGTTCACCCACAACTGATCGATGAGACTTTTGTCGCATGCCTTGCCTCGGCCAACAGTTATCTCGTCGCCGCCTGTCCGTATTCGCTGGAGGAGATCAGGACGTGGTCCTGCAAGGAACGCCGACTGTGCCCGCTGGAAGGAAATGAATTGCTGCTGGCAATCAGAAAGGACGCAGAACCCCCAGCGCCTTCTTGAGATTGTTCGCTGTTGCCAAAACTGAACGCGCGATAGCCTGATCCAAGGGGATTAGTTTTAGTCAGGAAAAATCGCCGCGATAGGCAAAGTGTACTTTCGGCAACCTTGGACACTCTCGGGCAATACGCTGGCAAATCAGCATAGTTTCCTCCCAATCTCGCAGTGGCCTAACTTATGATCGTGTTTTCCCATCCCACCGCGAACCAGAATGTCCGCCATGCTGCGCAGGCGCTTGCGCGTGCCGGGTTACTCGAAGAATTCTGGACATGCATTCGTTGGAACGATTCCGGCGTCGTCGATCGTTTGCTCCCCGCCCGTCTGCGGGCGGAGCTTCGTCGTCGCTCGTTTAGTCCTGAATTGCGCCCTTTTATCAGGACACTGCCGTGGCGGGAAGTGGGCCGTTTGATCGCCCGCCGATTGAGTCTCACGTCACTTTCTCACACGGAATCCGCCTTTTTTTCGGTTGATTCCGTCTATCGATCCTTCGATCGGCACGTTGCAAGAAGCGTGCGCTCGCGGCCGAAAACGGTTGCGGTCTATGCGTATGAAGACGGGGCTGTGGAAACCTTCCGGAATGCGAAAGAGCTCGGGTGCCACCGGTTTTATGAGCTCCCCATCGGCTATTGGCGTGCGGCGCATGCGATCTTCTCCGAGGAAAGAGAGAGGGAGCCGGAATGGGCTTCGACTCTTAATACCATGTCTGACAGCGCGGCGAAGTTTGCGCGAAAGGATGAAGAACTCCAGCATGCCAGCACGATCATCGTGCCCAGCAATTTCACCAAGGAGACGCTCAGCCTCGCTCCCGCTATCACCGCACCCATTCACGTCATACCCTACGGCGCCCCACCGGTGACGCGAGAACTCCCGGCCACCTCACATTCGGGAAAGCTGAAGGTTCTCTTCGTCGGGGGCATGGGGCAGCGGAAAGGGCTGGCCTATCTTTTGCGGGCGGTTGAATTGTTAAAACATGGATTCGAACTCACCTTAATCGGCAGGAAACAATCCGAGACATGCGGCCCCCTCAATGATGCGACGAAAAAATATCGGTGGATTCCCTCCCTTCCGCATTCCGAAGTGCTCAAGGAAATGGCCCAGCATGACGTGTTGGTATTCCCGACTCTTTTTGAGGGGTTTGGGCTCGTGATCCTTGAAGCCATGTCGCAAGGGTTGCCCGTCATCACCACCACGAACAGCGGCGGCCTCGACCTGATCGCTCACGGACAGGATGGGTTCGGCGTCCCGATCCGTTCGGCAGAGGCGATCGCCGAAAAACTCGACTTGCTCGCGGGTGACCGTGAATTGCTGATGCGAATCAAACGGGCCGCCCTTGAGAAGGCCCGCCTATCTTCATGGGAGAAATACGAAACGCACCTGGTGGAAGTCCTCCTGCGGTATTTGTGAAGCCTGCGATGGACCCGACACATGCAAATTTAACGACTCGGGGACCCGGCGATTCACCCACTGCGCCTTCCTCCACCCAAGCTTTGACTGGCGGGCCCACCCGCGCCCCGGACGCGAACAAAAATGTCAGGCGATTAATCTGGCTCTACTTCTGGCTGTTAATGCTCGAGGGAGCGGTTCGAAAATGGGGTTTGCCACGATTCGCCGGGCCACTGCTCATTATACGCGATCCGGTATTAATTTATTGCTATGCGGAGGCGCTCCGGCGTGGATGCTTCCCAAAAGGACCCATAGTCTCGTGGATCGCCATCTTGGGAGGGCTAACGTTTCTGGTATCCGTAGCGCAAATTCAAATGAACGTCGTTCCCAGCACGTTCATAATCGCCTGCTATGGATTGCACACCAATTTTTTGCATCTCCCGCTGATCTTTCTAATGGGCAATGCTCTCGACCGGGCCGACGTGGAAAAGATTGGCAAATGGTTGCTAGTCCTGTCGATTCCAATGGCCGCACTCGTGTACCTGCAATTTCATGCCGGATCGTCTGATTGGATCAATGTGGGCGCTGGCGTCGGGTCGGAGCAGATCGGTGCGGCAGTGAACGGCGTCGAAAAGATTCGCCCCGCAGGTCTATTCTCTTACAACACCGGTCTATCTGCATTTCTAAGCCTGTCCGCTGCGTTCGTATTGTATGGGTTTTTCAACGAAAAAGTCTTCTCGCCGCCGTTAGTGTTTACGGCGATGTGCAGCATCGCCGCGGCCGTTCCATTATCAATCAGCAGAACGAATGTCCTGCGCGTTGGTATCGTCTGCTGCGCGGCGATTCTGTGCGGGATGATAAAGCCGAGACTATATGGGAAATCCATGAAAATCGCTGTGGTGGCGGGCGTCACTGGGGTAGGCTACGCCAGTTGGTCGATCCTAAGCGAGGGAATGGGGATTTTGACCGAACGCTTCGCGCAAGCAGAAGGGTTCAAAGTCGGCATTCTTCAACGCGTATGGGAAGGAATAGGGATCGAAACGATTTCGTCCACTCCCCTTTGGGGATTCGGATTAGGAATGGGAACTAATGTGGCATCCGGCTTTCTTCATGGGCAGCGCTCCTTCCTTCTCGCCGAAGCCGAATGGCCGCGAGTCTTGATGGAATCCGGCCCCTTGCTGGGAGCAGCGTTTATCGTCCTGCGTCTCATGATCGCCTACCGTCTCGGAACTGGTTCGTGGTCGCGTTTGCAGGCGGCAGACACGTTGCCCCTTCTACTATTGAGCGCGAGTGGCCTGGCCCTTTTGAATGGTCAGTTTGGACAGCCCACCGAACTCGGTTTTGCGGTGTTCGGTAGTGGACTTTGTCTGGCGGCAACCCGAGCCGAGAATACTTCCAGTCTATCGCCGCAAGAGGAGCCGCAAAATCGGAACAGTTCCCCCGCTCTGCAGCGGGGAAGGTCGGTTTACGCTGAGAGATTGCATGGGAGTCCGTGATTTGAAAGTTCTCCTTATCGGCAACTATCCGCACGACCGCCAGGAAAGCATGCAGCGTTTCGCCGACCTAATGCTGAGAGAGCTCCAGGCCGGCGGCATCGATGCTGAACTGATGTGTCCAACACCCTATTTCGGAAACTTGAAAAGATCCGGGTCGGGCCTCGGTAAGTGGCTAGGATACATCGATAAGTTCTTGATCTTTCCGCGAATTCTGAGACGAAGACTGTTAGGTCTTCGCTCTCAAGGTTTAACCAACCTCGTCGTCCACATCTGCGATCACTCCAATGCATTTTACACCAAGGCGCTGCAAGGCGTCCCGCATTTGGTGACCTGCCACGACTTGCTGGCAGTGCGCTCGGCCCTCGGGGAGGTTTCCGAGAATCCGACCCGCTGGACCGGCCGGCTGTTGCAGAAGTCGATTCTGTCGGGACTGAATGGTGCCATGCGCGTGGTCTGCGATTCCCAGGCGACCCACGCCGATGTGCTGCGTCTGACACACCTCTCCGTCAAACAGGTGAGTGTCGTTTCGATCGCGCTGAACTATCCGTATTCACCGATGCCGCCTGCGGAGGCCGCCGAGCGGCTGCGAGGACTTCTGCGCGTTTCCGGGCGAACTGGGTTGATCGGGCGCTTCATTCTCCATGTCGGCGGAAACCAATGGTATAAAAACCGGATGGGTGTGCTTCGCATCCATGCCCAACTTGTCGCTCGGGCAAAGGATTCGCCGCTGCTCATCATGGCTGGGAAGCCGCTGACTTCTGAGATGCTGGCCTTTGTCGAGAAGCAGAAGCTTCAGGATTGCGTCGTCTCGATCGAATCGTGCACCAATGAGGATCTCCGGGCACTTTACTCGCTGGCGGAAGTGTTTGTTTTCCCGTCGCTCGCGGAGGGCTTTGGCTGGCCGGTGATCGAGGCGCAGGCCTGTGGCTGCCCGGTGATTTGCAGCACGGCCGGATCCCTGAAAGAAGTCGCGGGTGACAGTGGTCGCGGGCTGCCCGCGGAAGACGAACTTGGTTTTGTCTCTGCGATCGTGGACATGCTAGAGCCGGGAAAAAGAGCTACCTGGGTCGAGAAGGGCATGTCCAATATGGCGAGGTTCACCGCTGACCGCATGATGAAAGGCTATCTCGCCGCCTATCAGAATTTGCCGACACCGGTTTCCGCGAAGCTTTAAAGCATCACGTTCTTTCCATGCGAATCCTCCATGTCATCACGTCCTTGGACCCGCGCGGCGGCGGGCCCTCGGAGGCAGTCCGGCAGTTGGGCAGCGAACTCGTTCGCGAGAACATTGCCGATGTGCAGGTGGCAACTCTCGATGCGCCGGGGTCACCTTGGCTGGCGGCCTTTCCCCTGACTGTCCACGCGCTGGGGCCGTCATATCTGGGCTACAGTTATGCGCCTCGGCTCGTCCCTTGGTTGCGCGAAAACGCGCACCGCTTCGACTGTGTCATCGCGAATGGCATCTGGCAGTACGCCAGCTACGGTGTCTGGCGCGCGTTGAAGGATTCCACCACGCCTTACTTTGTCTTTCCGCATGGAATGCTCGATCCTTGGTTCAAGCACCACTATCCGCTCAAGCACTTCAAGAAGTGGCTCTATTGGCCGTGGGCCGAATATTGCGTGTTGCGCGATGCCCGCGCCGTGCTGTTCACCTGTGAGGAAGAGCGGCGGCTCGCCCGGCAGTCATTCTGGCTTTACCGCTGCCGCGAATGCGTCGTGAACTACGGCACCGCAGCACCCACTGGCGATCCGGCCCGCCAGCGCGAAATATTCCTCGCCGAGTATCCCGAACTGCGCAGCCGGCGCTTGCTGCTGTTTCTCGGCCGCATCCACGAAAAGAAAGGCTGCGATCTCCTCGTCCAAGCCTTCGCGGAAGTGACTTCCTGCGCAACACTTAACGCTCAACCGCCTCCCCTCCACCTCGTGCTGGCCGGGCCGTGCGCGCAGCTGGCATACCTCGCCCAACTCCGTGCGTTGGCGGAGCGGCTGTGTCCGCCGGGTGCGGTATCATTTCCAGGGATGCTGTCCGGTGATCTCAAGTGGGGGGCCTTTTACGCGGCGGACGTCTTTGTGTTGCCGTCGCATCAGGAAAACTTCGGCATTGCCGTCGCTGAGGCCATGGCCTGCGGACTTCCGGTGCTGATTTCCGACAAGGTGAACATCTGGCGCGAAATTGAGGAAGCCGGAGCCGGGATCGTGGACGAAGACACGCTGAAAGGGACGTGCCAGCTTCTCTCCGCGTGGCTCGAGATGCCGACTGCGACAAAAGAGGCCACGCGCGCCGCTGCGAAGGTTTGCTTCGACCAGAAATTCGAGGTCCACCGCGCCGCCACCAGCCTCCAGACGGCCTTATCCGACCAAATCCGACCATTGATGTCTGAGCGCAACGCCTTTACCGGCCCCAGCTTTCCGCTCTCGAACCGCCTCGCCCGAGCGGTTTGGAATCTGGTGCAAGCGACCTTGTTCCGGCTAAGTCCGCGACCATGCCATCGCTGGCGCGCGTGGCTGTTGCGTCTTTTCGGGGCGAAACTTGGCCGGGGCTGCCATATTTACCCGCGGGCAATCATCTGGGCGCCGTGGAACCTCACTTGCGGCGATGAGGTGGGTGTGGGTGACGGAGCCATCCTCTACAATCAGGCACCCATCCAGCTTGGAAAGAGGGTCGTCATCTCGCAAGGCGCGCACCTTTGCACGGGTACGCACGACTACACTTCGGATCGCTTTCCACTGTTGGCACGGCCAATCGTGGTGGGTAATCTGGCCTGGGTGGCCGCGGAGGCCTTCGTGCATCCGGGCGTGACGATCGGCGAAGGCGCGGTGATCGGCGCGCGTTCGGTCGTGACCAAAGACATGCCGGCATGGATGGTCTGCGCCGGGCATCCGTGCCAGCCGCTCAAAGAAAAAATCATGAAGCCCTCCTAATGATTTCCTGGATTCGCGACCGCTTTCATCCGCTCTGGCGTCTGCGCCGAACCGCCTGGTTCCGTGCGCTGCAACGTCATCTTGATTTGACGATCAAGGTTCAAAACGGACGTATTCGCCAGCATGTCATGCTTCTTCGTGATTTTTCCGTCATCGTCCCGCACCGCGGAGCAGAGGCGCGAACCGGATCACTGTTCTTGAACGTCCTGCGATTCTACAAGCCTGAGTTCTTCCTGGATGTAGGCGCAAATGTCGGTTCCTACTCGTGGACGGCGGCCAATTTTGATTCATCGCTCGCGGTCTGGCTCTTCGAGCCCGATGAGAAAAACATTCGGTTGCTTAGGAAAACCATAGCTTTCAACAAACTTTCAACAGCGCGACTCATTCCGTTAGCTGTCGCCGAGAGAAATGGAGAAATCGAGTTTCTCGTTGATGATGTCAGCGGTGCCACCGGTTCGGTGGAGAGCCATTCGTCAAATGCATCGTCTCTCCATGCCCACTATCGGTTACAGCAACGCAGACCGTCGAGTGCTGCAGCCTTGATTCTTTCCATGATGAACTCAAGGCGCACCGGGTGGTAATAAAAATTGATGTGGAGGGAGCGGAGAACCAGGTTCTTGCCGGGGCGCGACGTATCTTGGAGCAGGTGAGGCCCATCATATTCATCGAATGTTTTGCGACAACGAAGATGGCTTTGCTTAAAGAGCTAGGCTATCGACTCTATGATCTGCAGGAAGGATCCAACTGGATAGCGATCCCTGATGAACAGGCCGAACAGGCGAATCGAGCGATGCCCGATCTGCAAAGTCTTTTTCCCGGCTGATGCCTGCCAAGGTTTTCATCAGCATCTTGATCACGAGCGGAATGGAGCAACCAATCTTCCGTGCTAAAAAGCGCGAATCGATGATTTTGGCGGCAAAGACAGCCCCTCCGATTCTCCAGTGGAATTCACCAGCAAGTTCCTTCTACTTTCTCGGATTGCCCGAATAGTCCTGTTGCTCGTAAAATCGGACACATCCCTTTTCAGCCCTTGAATCGCGTTCCTCTCTCCATTCTTATCCCGATCAAGAATGAAGCCGGGAATCTCCCACGGTGCCTCTCTTCGGTGGCGTGGGCGGATGAAATCTTCGTGGTGGATTCGCAGAGCACCGATGGGTCGCAGGCGATCGCGGAAGCGCATGGGGCGAAGGTCGTGCAGTTCGCTTTCAATGGCATCTGGCCGAAGAAGAAGAACTGGGCGCTGGAGACTCTGCCTTTCAAGCATGAGTGGGTTTTCATTCTCGACGCCGATGAGGTGTTGCCGCCGGAGAGCGAGGAGGAGTTTCGGCGGATCGTGACGCAGCCGGATCATCCGGTCGCAGGCTATTGGATCAACCGGCGGTTCCGGTTCATGGGGAAATGGCTGAGGCAT
>JAYVNE010000255.1:0-8312 GCA_043758615.1 Akkermansiaceae bacterium | reverse complement strand
CGCGTGCGACTTTATCAACAGGCTCCGTGGAGCGATTCCCTAGCCCGCCTGCGTGAACTCTGGCTCCTGCCGACATGAAAGTTTTCCACACCGATCTTCTCATTACAAGTTCCCAGACAAACTGTAACGATTAGATTTTTCATTTGCTCAAAAGAAGCAGCGTTCTGGACTGAAGATTCAGTTTGTCTGAGAAATTGAATTTCCGGCCGAGATCTGCGGCGTCTTTTTGAAGACGATCCCAATTTCGACCTCATTTACTTAAGAGTCGGTGAAAACGGTGCACTGGGAGGAGAGCGGACCGCGAGTCTCTGACTCGCTTCTTCCGGGGTGGGGTCTGAAGAGCGAGTTAGAGACTCGCGGTCCCGGGGCTTGCCAGGCACTGCTCCAGCGCCAGTCATCGGGATCCATGCAAACGGCCACGTGGCCACCGTCCTGATAGACGCCTCACCGCAGGTTCCAGCCGAGCTACGTCGCATCGGCAAACACGATCAATGCACTGGAAAAGGACGAAAGCCTCACAACCAAAATCTTAAATGACTTGATCGCCGCTCACGCAGTGACGTCACTTTGAATACATCGCTGGAAATTAGGGAGTGCAAGATGCGTCCGTGTCGGCAGACTTCCGCGCATGAATCTCGGCCAGTCGAAAGCTAACATTTTCCACCCATGAGTCTGTCTGAAACTAGCATCCGGCGACCGGTTCTCGCGACGGTTATGTCGCTTGCAATCGTAATTTTCGGCATCACGGGTTTTTACTTTCTCGGCATTCGCGAGTATCCCGCTGTCGATCCGCCGATTGTGACGGTTTCTACTTCTTATGCGGGGGCAAATCCCGAGGAGATCGCCTCGCAAATCACTGAGCCGTTAGAGCAGGCGATTAATGGCATTGCTGGCATCCGCACGATGGCGTCCGACTCGCGGGATGGTCGCAGCTTGATCACCGTGGAGTTCAACCTTGATTCCAATCTGGAAAATGCCGCGAACGATGTGCGCGATCGCGTCTCACGGGCGACCAAGTTCTTACCGGTGGATACGAATCCGCCCATCGTCGAAAAAGCTGATGCGGATTCATCGCCGATCCTGTTCCTTTCTCTCACCAGCGATACACGCAGTATTTTGGAAGTCAGCGACATCGCAGACCGCCTTGTGCGTGAGCGCTTAGAAACCATTCCCGGCGTTTCTTTGGTGGGAATCACAGGTGAAAAACGCTATGCGATGCGCCTATGGATGGACCCTCTGAAACTCGCAGCCCACGGCCTCACTGCGGCGGATGTGCAGGCCGCGCTGGATCAACAAAATATCGATCTTCCCAGCGGCCGCCTTGAGGGCACCTCCACCGAACTATCGCTTCGCACTCTCGGGCGGCTAAGCACGGCGGAGGATTTCCAGAACCTGATCATCAAACAGGAAAATGGCCGACAGATCTTATTTCGCGACATCGGCAATGCCGAGCTGGGCGCTGAAAATTTGCGGAATGGCAGCAAAAGCAGCCTGCTTTACCGCATCGGCGTGAACGTTGTCCCGCTGCCTAACACAAACGCAATTGCCATTGCGGACGAGTTTTACAAACGCCTCGCGCAGATAAAAAAGGAAGTGCCAGCAGATATCAAAGTGGATGTCGGATACGATTTTACGAACTTCGTCCGGCGCTCGATTTCTGAGGTTCAAGAAACGCTGGTGATCGCCTTCGTGCTGGTGGCGCTGATCATTTTCCTGTTCCTGCGCGACTGGCGCTCGACGTTGATTCCGGTGATCGCCATTCCGGTAAGCATTATTTCCGGATTTTTCATCATGTATGTGATGGGCTTCTCGATCAATGTTCTGACGCTTGTGGCCATCGTTCTATCCATCGGTCTGGTATGTGATGATGCGATTGTCGTGTTAGAAAATATCTACTCGAAAATCGAGGAAGGCATGACCCCATTAGATGCGGCACTTTCAGGTTCGCGGGAAATATACTTTGCGGTGATCTCCACGACGTTCGCGCTGGCCGCAGTGTTTTTGCCGATTATTTTTCTCTCCGGGCTCACCGGGCGATTGTTTCGAGAATTTGGCATCACGCTGGCTGGCTGCGTGATAATTTCTGCGTTTGTCGCACTCACGCTTTCACCAATGATGTGCCGTTTTCTGCTCAAAGCCCACGGCGAAAAGCCGAACATTTTATATCGATCCACGGAGCCATTTTTCCGCATGATTACGAAGGGTTACCGCGCTTGTCTCGCGCCGTTCCTGCGCTTCCGGTGGCTGGCGATTCTCGTCCTGCTTTTCAATGGCGGAATCATCGCCTGGCTGGTCACCAGCATTCCGCGCGAACTGGCACCGCTGGAAGACCGCGATAATATACGGGTAATGGTCACCGCGCCGGAAGGATCTAACTTTGAATACATGGAGAGTTGGATGGATAAAATCGCGGTTTATGTGGATGAAAACATCCCGGAGACCTTCCGCTCTCTGACTATTCTCGGCGGCAATGCCCGGCAGGAGTCAAACAGTGGTGCGCAGAATATCTATCTGAAACCCCCATCGAAACGATCGCGCACCCAAGCACAAATCGCCGCACAAATCGCCAAGGATTTGCAGGACTATACGGGCGTGCGGGCCTTCGCAACCCAACCGCCGACCATTGGCGACCGCAAGGGCGGGCAACCGCTGGCTTACGTGCTCCAAGCACCAAATTTAGAATCACTCATCAAGGTGCTGCCGGATTTCTTGGCTGAAGCTAACAAAAGTCCGGTTCTGAGTCAGGTCGATGCCGATCTGAAAGTGAATCGGCCGGAAGGTATTATTTCCATTGATCGCAAGAAGGCTGTGGAGTTAGGGATTTCTGTCGAGAAAATCGGCACGACGCTCGATTTAGCCTATTCAGGTAGGCGTTTCGGTTACTTTCTAAAAGACGGTAAACAATATCAGATCATCGCGCAAATGCAGCGAGAAGATCGCAATGATCCGGGTGATTTGAATAAGCTGTTTGTGAAATCCACCTCGGGGCAAATGGTGTCGTTAGATAACTTAGTGAGCTTTAAGGAGGCCGCCAGCCCTGCGGCGATTTTTCGCTTCAACCGAGCCGTTTCTGCCACGATCCAAGGCACACCGTCACCTGGTCACACCTTGGGCGATGCGATTGCCGAGCTTGATCGCATTGCAAAAAAAATACTGCCTGAAAATTTCCGGACGTCCCTTGCCGGGCAATCGCGTGACTTCGCGGACAGCTCGTCCTCGCTGTTATTTGCCTTCCTCCTCGCATTGCTGATCATCTATCTGGTTTTAGCCGCGCAGTTTGAAAGCTTCCGCGATCCTTTCATCATTATCTTGACCGTGCCTCTATCCGTCGCCGGGGCGCTGCTCTCGCTGCGTCTCACCGGGCAGACTTTGAATGTGTTTAGCGAGATCGGCATCATCATGCTCATTGGCATCGTGACGAAAAACGGCATTCTCATTGTGGAGTTCGCGAATCAGCGCAAGGCTGGCGGACTCTCGAAAACTGAGGCCGTCTTGGAGGCCGCGATCGCTCGTTTCCGACCGATTCTAATGACCAGCTTTGCGACGATTTTTGGTATCCTGCCCATTGCGCTTTCGCTCGGTGGCTCCGGCGGTTCGCGTCAGTCGTTAGGGATCGCCGTGGTCGGCGGCTTAATCTTCTCCGGCCTTCTCACGTTGTTTGTCGTGCCGGCGGTTTACGCGATCTTTTCGCGGACGAAGGTGACGCAGCTCACGTGATAATTCTGAAACCCGAGCAATTCTCTAGCAGCGGAACTTTGCGGGCGATGAGGTTCTTGATGTGATGGGCGACATTCGACTCCTCGGCGATTTCCTTGATAAAGGATTCCACTTCATCGGGCTCGCCCATCACCTGCAGCTCGACACTGCCATCTGCTAGATTTTTAACTGTGCCGCAAACGTCGAAGCCGCGTGAGAGATCCTTAACGGTGTAGCGGAATCCGACGCCTTGGACGCGCCCTTCGAATATGACCTGCTTCGCGAGCATGGGAAACGATACGGCTGCTAGATCAGGGTTTGCCGCCGCTTTTAAAAGGATTCACCTTGAGTTCGGAGGTCTTCACGCCGAAGACTTCCTCCATTTTTTTTCCGGGCAAGAGATTGTAAACGATGGGGGCGCTGCGTTTCCCTTCTGCATCGTAAAGGTAAACGACGAGCTGCACGGGCATTTCCGCTCCGTTTGCGGGATTGATGCGGCGCACGCGGACGTCGAACATTTTTTCCTGCACGAGCAGGCCGGTGGTTTTTTGATAGCCGTAGCTGACTTTGTAGAGCTCGTTACCTTGACCATCGGAAATTTTGCAACCGAGTGGATTTTGGTTAGCATCCATTTTATAAACTGTGAGCATGGTAATTACTCCGTTAGGCGAGAAAGTTTTTTTCGTGAGAGTTCTACTATCCGGGCTGCGGATGAAGATCGAGCGTGAACCATCTTCCTGACGCATGACTCGTACATTCGGGCCGTCCACGGCATCGAAATCGCCTGCGCGGCATGGCGAAAGCGAGATCAGTAATGCCATCAGTGCACGAATTTTCCAAGTTGCCAGCAAGTTCATACCGCGCAAAGTATGCGCCAGTTGCGGACGCTGCAAGCCGCCAATTTCACGATGATTTGGAAAACACGAAGAGGCCCGCTTGATCTCTCGCACTGCGCGCGGGTGATGGGAATTCTGAATGTGACGCCGGATTCGTTTTCAGATGGTGGCGATCATTATGAACTTCCCCACGCTTTGACTCACGCTCGGCAGATGATCGCAGAAGGGGCGGAACTGATCGATATCGGAGGGGAATCGACGCGACCCAGAGCCATTCCTGTCGCTGAGAATGTGGAAATCGCACGCACGGTTCCAGTGATCGCCGCGCTGCGGGCTGGGTGGGATGGGCTGATTTCAATCGATACCACGAAGGCAGCCGTTGCCCGGGCCGCGCTTGATGCTGGGGCGGATATTGTCAACGACGTGAGCGGGCTGCTGGCCGATCCCGCGATGATACAAGTCTGCAAAACAAGTGGCAGCGGGGTGGTGGTGATGCATCGGCAAGGCGATCCCCAAACGATGCAGGTGGCGCCCCGTTATGTTGATGTCGTGACGGAAGTGAGGGCTTACTTTGAAGAGCGATTCACCACACTCACGGCCGCTGGGATTGACCCGGACGTGCTTTGTTTCGATCCGGGAATCGGTTTTGGGAAAACTCAGGAACATAATTTAGCGCTGATCCGGGCACTGGAAAAACTCTCTGTTTACGGTCGGCCGATCCTGTTGGGGGTCTCGCGCAAATCTTTTATCGGGAAACTGCTAGGCAGCGATGATGTTAGTTCGCGCGATTGGCCGACGGTGGTGATCACGTCTTACGCCCGTGAAAAAGGAGTGATGCTGCACCGCGTGCATGCGGTTAGGCATAACGTCGAGGCGCTTCGGATGACCGCAGCAATCCTCGGACAGCGGGACTGAGACTTCAGTTCTGAGTCGCCGGCGCGGGCTTGGGTGAGACGGCGAAGCGGTATTTCCCAATGGCATCGACGATCCCCCCGGCGATCGCTTTCTGATAGTCCGGATTTTCAATCAGGCGTGCTTCGTAAGGATGCGTTAGGAAGCCACCCTCTAGCAGAATCGCGGGGTGGGTGACGCCGGAGAGTACGCTGAAACGAGCCCGCTTGATGCCGCGGTCAAAGGTGTTTTTTCCGAGACGGCGGAGGATGGAGCCATGGACCGAGGTGGCGAGCGCGATGTTTGCGGAGTCATGTTCATTTCCGACGCGTGTCTGATTGTCCGTCGCTTTCCAATCGCTGCCATAGTGAGCGACCCCCGGCGGTGAGAGCGTGAATGTCTCAATGCCGCGGGCGGCACGGCTGCCTGAATTAAAGTGAATGCTAACGTAGATGGCACTTTCCTTCACGGCATTTGCTAGATTCACCCGCTCTTGAAGTGATAGATAAATGTCGCTGTCGCGCGTCATGATGACCTTGAAGCCCTTCAGTTGGAGCTGGGTCCTCACTAAGCCCGCCACTTTGAGATTGTAATCGGATTCATTCCCTAACGAATTTGTAGCCCCAGGGTCCTTGCCGCCATGTCCGGGATCGAGCACAACGGTGCGGAAGTCGCCAGCGTTTTGGATAAAATTCGGTCGCAGCACTGGATCGATAAGCTTCGCAAGATCGACCCGAGAGACGTAGGCTTTATCACCGATCATGGCAACGGGATTGCTGAAAACGAACTTCACATTGTTCATCAGACATTCGTTCCCGCCGGCGTTGAGTTTCATTTCAATCTTGGCATTTTCGAGAATGATTGATGCGCCCGAGCGTGAAATTTTTGTGAAGTTGTAGAACTGTTTCATGCTCTCGACTGAAACGTATTCGTGGCCGTCGATTTTCGCGATATCCCAACCTGAGGATGTTGCCGCTAACACGTTCGTCACAAGGCCGATTGCGAATAGCATGAGCATGGTAAAAGCGCGACGGCTGTATGCGGGCAGTGAGGAGGGATTTTCCATTCGTCGAGAAATCAGTACAGGGATGAGAGGGCTTACCAATTATTACACCCGATGACAACCGGATTTGTCAGTGGTTTCAAAGGCTTCGGCGGCCTTGCATCGCGCGCATCAGCGTGAGTTCGTCGGCGTGTTCGAGTCCGCCACCTGCGGGTAATCCTTGGGCGATTCGGGTGAGTCGGCAATTTCTTCCACGTAACAATTCTGCCAGATAATTCGCTGTTGCCTCGCCCTCCACATCCGAGCCAAGCGCGAGGATGACTTCAAGTTCGACGGCGGCATCATCGATCCGCCGGAGCAGGGAAGGGATGCGCAAATCCTCGGGGGCGACTCGGTCGAGGGGTGACAATTTTCCACCGAGGCAATGGTAGTGACCGCGGAAAGCGCCCGAGCGCTCTAACGGAAGGACGTCAGTTGCCTGCTCCACCACACATAAAATCATGGGGTCACGTCCGGGATCCTCGCACAACTCGCAGCCCGACTCCGTCGCGAAAAATCCGCAGATCGGACAGGGGCGAATGGTTTCCTTCGCGGTGAGTAACGACTTGGCCAAGGCTGGAGCATCGGCCTTCGCGCTTTGTAATAGCCACACGGCGATGCGCTCGGCACTGCGAGGGCCGACGCCGGGCAAGCGCTTTAGTTCGCCGACGAGGGCCTTGACGGGTTCTGGGAAATCAGCGCGTTTCATCGAAGAGAGGATGTGAAATTTCATCGCACGCCATTTGGTGGCGGCTTGCATAAACCAACGCGCAAACGCCTGACCAACCCGCTGCGATCACCACTGCGGCAATTTCCGGCTTCCGTGCTGCTAGAGCGAGCACCGGACCCCAGCCCATGACTAACACCATTGTCGTGATCCACAGGATCATGCGTCGCCATGTTCCCGGCACACTGAGGATGCCTAACGAAATTCCAAAGGCGCATAAGATTGCGGCGAGCCAGAGCGCCCACGGTGGCAGGGATTTCGGCAGATCTTTTCCTTCTGATAGTATATTCGTGATCCCTTCATTGAGATGATTCAAGATACCGATCGCGTGCAAGCCGACCGCGAGTATCAATGAAAGCGCGCCGATCGTGGCAGCAGGCACCAGCACATGGCCGGGTGGCCGCGGTTGGGTTGGCATAGAACTTGGCGGCATCGCGTTGAGCAAACTCCGTGCCGCCTCTCGTGTCAACTGGCAGCCACCCCGTCTTATAACCATTTCGGTTTAGGCATGAATTCCGCTTGAAAGACGCGTTGTTACAGATTCGGCACCGATCTCCGCTGTTCCTTATCGCCGTGTATTGCATCCTCCCCTCCACCTATTAGCTCACTCTACGATGTCCTTTCGCCGCCGCCTTGGTCTGACCGTCTGCTTCGTTTTCATCACCGCCGCCGCGCTTTTGTGGCTGGTGCAAAATGAATTCTCCCCCGCTCAGACCACGGTAAAATCAGGTCAATCATCCACGCCCGGAAGTTTGTCTGCCAGCTCGACTGCGCTACTTAAGAAGGCTCCGAAAAAACAGGCCACCTCCGCCGCTCCGAGAATTAACTCCGAGGAAACTTGGGATTTTGACCTCGGGGGCCAAGGAGTTACTCTCACTCTCGCGCTTGACGAGGCGATTTGGAACTACCCTTCTGCTACTGGCAGCCGTGGCGCTGGCATCCGCATCGGCGTGGTCGATGACGGCCTGCAAACCGCCCACCCCGATCTCGCGCCGAACGTGGATACCACCAATGACAAGGACTGGAACGGCGCCGATGCGGACCCTAACCCTGGCACGGGCGACGATCACGGCACCCGCCTGCGCCGGAAATGCCGCAGCGAAGGGCAACAACGGCATCG
>JAYVNE010000254.1:0-23723 GCA_043758615.1 Akkermansiaceae bacterium | reverse complement strand
TTTATCAACAGGCTCCGTGGAGCGATTCCCTAGCCCGCCTGCGTGAACTCTGGCTCCTGCCGACGAAAGTTTTCCACACCGATCCCATTTGCCATAATCAGAAGATTCATTTTGTCGCGATCCATCATCAGATCGAACGTCGCTTTGCGCTGCTCGAAAACGCCGGCATCCGTGGTAGCGTCTCCACCGGTTGGGTTCCCCAGCAGAATTCCAATGTTCCCCCTTAGTAGCACATGGTTTTCGGCGTCCCGTATGCCGTGCCACGTGGCGTCCCGAGTGCTCAACAATCTTGCCTTTGTTCGTTCTTCCAAAAGCTGATCACGGAAAGATTTCGGCCCGAAGGTTTTTCCATCCGTGTCTTCGAGCGTCACCAATCCCTGGAGGACACCGTGAGTCATCTGATCCGCCAATTTGTTCAGGCTCCGTATGGTTTGCACAAAGTCGATGTCGCTTCTCACGTCTGTGTTAGATATCAGATTCCTTGCAACGCGGAACCATTCCCGGTCATCGCCGCATTTATCCTGACAGAACAACGTGACGGAATGGAGCCAACAACGATCCGGCAGGGAAAGCTTCGGATCGGGATCAGAGATCACCTGTTTTTCTTTTGAAACCCAATCCCCCGCTTGCATCAGATGCACAATATCATCCCGCCGGCAGAACCCTTCTAGGGAGGTGAACACATCGACGATTGCTTCCTCGTCAAACAGCTTTTCCCATGGGTCCACCTTGTGGTCCTTTCCAAGATTGATCCAGGAAGTGATTCCTGCAGCAAACTTTTCCATACTGGCCCCGGGGTGCCGGCCCGCTTGATGATTGATCGCAAGGGCGAACACGGTGTTGAAGAAGCAGGCGGAGACCGTGCCGGCACGATGTTTCTCGTTTGCGGCTTGTCCCCAGAAGAACTCCAGCCATTGCTGGTCCAGCCGGAGCTTCCATTTGTATTCGTGCTCAAGGTCCGAGTGATGACCGACCAGCCATGACTTGAATTTCTCGAAATCCGTCAGCGGTTTGCCCCGAGCGTTCATCTTCAGGTAGATCTCATCGGCCGGAATCGAATTGGGGAGGACAAGCACCTTCATCTTGATGCTGCCGAGGCGCTCAACCAGAGCATCCAATTGGGCCGGGGATAGGCTCCTCATTTTCTCGTTGATCTCATCGAGCATCACCAAGGAGCCCTTTACAGTCGGGTCATTGAGCCAGTTCCGTGAGAACCAAATCTGCTTTTGAAGTTCATCGCGGAACCATTTTTCGCCCGATATTCCGGATGGTGGCTGCCAATCTAGCAAAGCGGGAAAGAAGCGCTCCGCTCCGGGGCGGACACGGTAGCGGAAGCGGGCTTCGCCCTTCTCCGACACGAGGTCATGGAAGGCTTCCAACTTCCCCGCTTTCCAGAAAGCGATCCAATGGAGCAGGAATAAGGTTGTCAGACGCTGCTGGCCATCAATGGGGTGAAAGATCCTGCCCCTATCGCCGGTGCCATAGACGAAATCCAGATTCAGGTTTCCGCCTTCCTCGGCCAAGACCGTGAAGATGGAGTCCAGGAATGCATTGCGCACCGTGCTCTGGCTGTCCCTGCCCTGGGCGTAGTCGCGCTGGATCAACGGAATTTCGATCTGGCAATATGTATCCACAAGTTCAAGGAATCCTAGGGTCTCTCCCTGCAGTTCTTCTTGAGGTTCCTGTGAATGAGCTATCCGATTACCGGATGCATGCACACCATCATGAGGGGTAGGAAGGGAGCTAACAGGCGATGGCACGAGGACATCCGCTTCCTTGAAAAATGTCTCCAGCAGGTCTGCCATGGCAGACGCGTAGGAATAACCATCTAATTGAATGTTCCACCGCAGCAGCTCCGCCGCCTCGACAGTGTAGGATTTTGTGAAAACGCTGCGGGTGGAGGGAGGGACGTAGATGTGCTGGCGGCCCGGACCCAGAATCCAAGCGCGTTTCACCTTGTAAGAGGCGTTCTTGTATCCGCGATTGGTATTGGAATCAAGGAGCGTCAGATTCCGCAGGGTATTGAGGGAATCTTGATCCTGATCCACCTTATCATCAGTCGCCTTGCATTCGTTGTAGAGCTCCAATTTCCTCGTTGCATCGGCCTTTGAGTCCGGCTTGAATGCGCGTTTCAAATCCGCCAGGAGCTGGACCGTTTTCTCGGATGGATGACTTTTGAAGTAGTCCCGGTACATTTTCAGGAACTCATCCAGATCCAAGCCTGTTGGTGGCTCGGTGGCCAGCGCATGGATATGTTCCACATCCCAGGATTGATCCTTGAAGGCATGGAAGGAGAATCGGACGGTCGCATGCTCGTCGTCCAAGAGCGATGCCAGATTGACACACAGCAGAGTCGATCTGATGCGGAGGTCTCCATACTCAAGATCATCGATGAATGCGCGGACATCCCGTGAACCTAACAAATGATCCTTGATAATCCGTTTGAGTATCTTCTTGAAGATGTCTTTTGTCGCAACCTGACAGGAGCGCCAATAACGGGAATAGAGGTCCCAAACCGCCGCGTGCTTGATGTTGTTGGCATTCGAGAGGTATCCTACCAAATGAAAAAAAGCGTGATCTTCATACCATTCATCGAGCGCGGAGAAGGCTCTCTCTGTCTCCTTCCAAGCCTGCCGTGGTCCAAGTCGCCGGATCTCCCCTTCGACATGTTGGAACAACTCATGTTCTTCCTGCTCCAAGCGACGGCCGGCCATCATGTCGAATACCAACTCGATCCGGTTCTCCGGTGTGAAGTCGGCTGGCGCGGCGAAGCTCCAGAACTCTTTCTCATTGAGCCGCTTCTCCATCTGGTCCCAGGTCATTGCGATCATCAGTCGCTCCGATTCTTCGAGTTCACTGTCTTCCCGAAGGAACAGGGCGCGGATCAGTTCCACATCGGTCAAGCGGATCTTCCCTGCATTCAGGCGGGTGAAGGCGGGGATGGAGTCATCTTCGGGGAGTTGATACCAAATGAAACTCACCGCAGGGGCCGGAAAGTGGCTGACTTGCTCCAAGATCTTCCGGCGTTCGGGTTTTTCGTCCAGAAACCTCCCGATCCGCAGAGCCGCCTCCCTGATGTAGTGAAAATCCGGATTGTCAGGGTTCTCCCCATCGGAGGGGGTGTCCAAATTCAGAAGGATTTCATCCAAAGGCCGGGCGTGGCGTTCGTAACGGATTTCAAAACCCGGCTGCTCCGCCGGTAATTTCGATAGAATGAGGAACAGTGTGGTCAGGCGCTGCTGCCCGTCCACCACCTCCCACCGGTCACCGTTCGGGACCACGACGAGGGGCTGCAGACAGTAAATCGGCTTGCCCGACTTATAGAACTCCAGCAAATCCTCAAGCAGATCATTCACCTGGTCATCTTCCCAACGGTATCCCCGTTGATAGTCAGGGATGAAAAATTTCAGTTTTTCCGCGGCGATTTCGGCGACGGATCTGAGGACGAGTTGGGAATCGGATGACATAGAGAGATTCGGGGGTTCGGGGAGGGTGTTGGGGATAAGGGGATTGCGCCGCAATGCTTAGCTCATTAAACGCTAGGAGGTATTAACTGTAATACCAGTTTCGACTTTGATTCGTTTTTCATATGGATGATCTGAACTCGTGACTACCTGAATCTAAAATGACTCTAATATAGATCGGGTTGCCACCATGAATTTGTTTCTTAGTGTCAATAATGTCGTAGCCTTGGATTTTGTAACGACTCTCAATTTCTGGCATATCAGATATTTTCATATATGGATTAATTATTGAGTTTATCGGCAACATCAGGCGGGAATAGATCAATGATGGTTTGTTGCACTTGTTTGGTTATTTTTAGTTTCTGATGCTGATTTGCTGGATGGCTTTGATCAAGTTGCTGTTGCTCAGTCCATAAAGGGACTCCGCCAAATTGAAATCGATCAAGCTGCGTGCGGAGCACCATGGACTGCTACAGCAGGCTGCCGCAGTCCATGGACTTCGTCGAGAATCCAACCCAAATGGATATTTAATTTTGGCTGAGTCCCTAAGTGCTTTCACGGGTGCGGCTACCCTTCGCGCCAGCACGATTCCAGGCTCGCTAACACTCGCATCCTTCACGCTCCTTCGATCCGGTCGCAGATACAGATGGTGACGGCCAATCTAATGGTTCCGGATTCACCGCTGGCATCAATCCCTTGTCCGCCGTCTCCGTGCTGCGAGCCACGGCCATTGTCATTGTCATTGTCATTGTCATTTCAGGAAACGACGTGAACGTCACCGTGACCACTGTTTCCGGTAGGGTCTATCAGCTTGAAACCAGCACCACTCTTGCCGCCGCTTCATGGAGCAGTCTCGGCACCCCCGTGACCGCCAGCGGGACGTCCACCACCTTTATTCACTCTGGCGGGGCAGGAGCCGGCAAACGGTTTTATCGAGCAAGGGTCATCCCGTGAATTCCATTGCCTGTTGAATGTGTATCGACCTCCTCAAGCGACCCATGATTGGCCCGGCGTCATGTCAATCTCCGGCAGTAGCGTAGGGATCTTGAGCTGCCGGAACAGCGAGGGCCACCAGTGTGCAAGTGCATCCCAGCAGCAACCCTAGAAAGCGGATCGGATCATGGTTTAAGCCCTCCGCGAAATAAAAATAGGCGTTTTGCTGAGGCGAAGTGAAGAGAATCGCTGGAATCGTCAGCATTGCGCAAAAGAGCAGAGCAGGGGCGCAAAGCATAATCATCATGGCAGCGCTCTTGAAGTTTAGCCCTGAAGTCACAAGGGTCCAAGGGCCTTTGATGAAGATTACGCGCAAGATGTTGGCGCAAAACTTCACTCCAAAAATACCGAGGCCGGCGGTAGTTTTCAGACTTTTGCGAGCGACTGATTGAAATGAGCAATACATGTGACTGCTTCAGTTATATACGCGAATACGTAATATGCCAATAAGTTTTATGAATTTTGGTGATAAAGTTTTGTTAAATTTTACGATTGAATCGTTCGTTTGACTTTTGTGTCACCCTCGCTTGGGATGGGTCAATCCAATGCGCGAATTGACCATCCCCGAATCCGGCCCCAAACGAGCCTTATTGAATGCGGCCGAACAATTGTTCGCGATGAAGGGATTTGAGGCGGTGTCGGTCAGGGATGTTACCCAGTTCGTTAAAATGAACATTGCGGCGGTCAACTATCATTTCGGAAGCCGCGAGGAGATGCTCTCACTGGCGATCATGCGCTACACCCTCCCATTGAACGAGGAGCGCATTGCACGGTTGGAATCCGTAGAGCGAAAAAGCCCAGGAAAGCCTCTCGCGTTGGAGGAAATCATCGATGCTTTTGTGAGACCTATCATCACTCAGAACCGCAAGACAGAGTTGCCTGAAGCTTTGTTTTATCAACTGTTGGGCCGCATTTTCGCGGCCAACGGAGATGGTCTGTCTCAGGCCTACGAAAAAAATTTCCGGCAGCTTAGCGATCGTTTCATGCGGACGTTGGGTAAGGCGCTCCCAACAATCCCTCTTGATGAATTGGCAAGCAGATTTCATTTCATGAGTGGCGGATTGATCCATCTTCTGACGCATCGGGAACTGCTAGGAAAGAGGTCGGGTTCGCCGACGACCATGGAGGCGAATCTCGGGCGCTTTATCCGATTCGCCGCCGCCGGCTTACGCGAAGGCTTGGCAGCCGATGCTTCCGTGAAAAAAGGACCGCAGGCGACGTTTGATTTCTAAAAAAAAGGCGATTAGGTCGGTCTCCGGCCATGGGAATTTATTTCCGATTTCGGAGTGTTCAAAGCGAGCCGCCTGTTTAGCTTCCTGCCCCCATGTCTGCGAAAATTCGATTCACCTCCGCCACGGCCATCGGTCTAGTGCTCGCCAAAGTCGGCCATCCACAGCGCGATGAGCCGCTTCAGACCTCCAAGGAGGTTTTTAAAATCGCCGAGGAGGATCAAGAAACGCTTTCCGCCATTTTCCTCAAGCCGTTCAAAAATCTAACTGCCCACCGTTTCAGTCATCATTCTTCGCTCGATCAACATGAAATGAATGCCTACTCGGCTGCGATTTTCGCCTCAGACGAAGGTCTGTTGGAAAAGGGCTGCGACATTGCAAAACGCCTATACGCGAAATCAAACCACCCAAACATCAAGTCCGGCGATCTCTGCATTTCTCTCATCAAAAACATCGATATCGACGGCGAGCTGACTCAGGGACTTTGCATTCTAAAGTCGGAAAGTGTGGTGCCGTTTCTCAGTATTTCCACCCGGGATGGCGATTTGGAACTGCACACCGAGCAGGGAATCAATCCGGAAAAAATCGACAAAGGCTGCCTCATCCTCAACCACCTCGCGAGCAAGGGATACTACGTTCTAACCTTCGACCGCACCGGCTCTGACTCACGCTTCTGGGTGCGTGACTTCTTGGGTGTGGTCCCGATTACTGATAGTCCGTTCTTGACTAACAAGTATGCGAACATGGCCGTTGCATTCCTCGAGAAAGAGAAAAAGGAGGCACCGAAAAAGGCCTCTGCCAATGATGATGCACCGCCTTGGGACGCCTCCAGCGCGGCACGGGATGCGATCACTTACTTCGAGCAAAAGGAAAATTTCAGCCTGCAGGAATTTGAGGAACAGGTCCTGAAAAGCCCCGAGGCCGCCGCGAAGTTTGCTGCTCATCGTTCCAAGATCGAGGAAGAGCAGGGGCACCGGCTGGAGGATCAATTTGAGATTTCGAAAAAGGATGTGTCGAAGGCGAAGAAAAAAATCCCCTCAGTCATGAAACTCGATACCGGGGTGGAGATTCGTTTGAAACCCGCTGTGGTTGCTGAGCCGGATAAATTCCTGGAGCACGGCTTCGACGAGGCCCGGAAAATGAAATTCATCAAGGTCTTCTATCGCGAAGATTTGGCAGACTGAACTCTGCGGGGCATCCGCTTATAAAACTCAGAAAAGCGCGCCCTGGGAATCACCATTGGGTTTTGGTCTCGTTGGGCCTGCTAAAATTGCATCGATGCGTGTGAGAAGGTCTAAGGTGGGAACTTCATCACCTTCTAGCAGAACTCGCAGTTGGCTTCTCCAGTAATCAACGGTTCCGCCGTCCTCGGCAGCCAGAACCATCGCAGTCTGGGTCAGACGTCCGCTCACCGCAAACTGCTTGCCGGTCCGGCGAAGCCAAGCTTCAAAATACGGACGATCTTTTTTCCCCAGAAACACGCTGCAAATCTTTGCATCAGTCGCGCTGAGTGGTCAAGAACACACACAGGGGGAATCCCGACCGCGATCGACTCAGCATCGCGGGGCAGGAGTGCCTGTCCTTACTTTTGTTTGGGTGGAGCTTCCTCTGTTGGAACTGAAACTGGAGGTGTGACGGCTTCCACTGGAGGGGAGGTCGTGGTGATAGGGGGTCTTGCAATCATGCCGCCGGGAAGCTTCTGAACGTGACCACCACCACTATCCGGCGCGGGTGGCGGAGTCGCTTTGGCAATCAGTGCGGCACGATCCTTGAGCAGTGGCTCAATGAGCGTTTTGGTGACTTCAAAGGTGCGACCCGCGAGCGTGTTTTCTTGGTGCAACTTCGCGGTGAGAGTTTTGAGGCGATCACTGAAAGCGGCATCCTTGGTTTTGGCGTCCTCCGGCTTTTCACCCGCCTCTTTCTTACGCTCCTTGGGCAACTCAGCCGTCACGCTGACTGATAGAAGATAGTTGTCCGCTGCGGCCGGAGGGGTGCCTGGCTTGGCCGATGCAGGTGCAGCAGCGCTTAGTTTGGCTGGGGAAATATTGAAGGTATAAGTGAAGCCCTCAAATGTTTCAATGATGGCCGTCCGCTTCCCGTCCGGTGCGATGCGATCGGCAATTTTGTCGCTCGGCACCACATCCTCAAAATGGGCATATGAGAACAAACTCTTGATTGGCGTGGTGACGGCTGTATCTAGCACTTCGGCGGCAGTCGCTCCGGTGAGCTTGAATTCAGCTTCCTCGGTTTCGCGTGTCAGCACCCAGTCAGGTTCTTTTTTATCAGATTGGCTCACGGTGATGGATTTGATCTTTTCAGGGCTAACAAAGGTGTCTGCTAGCCAGCGATTCGCCTCGGTGCTGAGCGACGGAAACATCTCACTGACCGCATAAAAACCCGTATCGTCGGCATGATTGCGGACATAGCGTCCAACAGCATTACCTCCGCCCATCGGGGACTGCGCCGCGCTACTTTCGATGTTTTTGCCGAGCGACACTTTGGCGATTTCCTTGCCGGAAGCATCCTTGAATGTGGCAGTCAATCCGTGATCGGCAGCAACGGTGGAGGTCTCATCCATCCCGAAACGTGGGGCAAAGGATGGCCCGGCTTCCATTCCTAACGTCACCTTGAGCTCGCTAAGTGTACGGATGAGTTCATTGATGAATGTGATGTTAGCTGGATAGTTGTCACGCTGGGTCACGACCCAAACGCCGTCCTTTTTTGCCAGTGAGACGGTGCTGCCCACCCCCTGGATTTCGATCGCGGAGGCATCCGCGCCAGGGAATGATTCAAAAAGCGTTTGTCCCGCACTGCGTTTGGTGGCGCTATGAGTGGACTGCTTCTGGTTGAGCTTTACGATGGTCACGGCGAGGCCGAGTGCGATGGCAATGGCCCAAAGAATGATGACTTGGCGTTTGTTCATGGTTGGGAAAATTTGAAATTTGAAATTTGAAATTTGAGATTTGAGATTTGAAATCAGCGGGCCCGGGTCGAGGAACGGCGTTTGATGAAAAGACCTAGGCCTAGCAGAATCACAAGGGCAGGCATGGCGGCGACATTGAGGAGAGTGACATTTCCAGCAAGCTTGTCCTTCTGGCGTCGAAGTTCTTTTTGTTGGTCGCGGATAAGTTTCGAGTATTCCACCTGTTCTTTGCGGAGTTTTTTGATCTCTTCTTCTTGCGCTGGAGATAGATAGAGCTCGGATCCACGGGATTTCTGGGATTGGAGTTCGCTGAGTTTCTTTTGGGCTGCTTTTTGTTTTTCTTGGAACTCTTCGATTTTCACACCCACGGTCTTGCTGAAATCGGATTCCATTTTTTGCACCACGGTGAATGGACGGCGGACAGCGGAGCGCGAGCGGGAGCCGATCAAATGTTTGGAACCCACGGCTTGATCTAACATATTAAATAGCAACGACGCGTTGCCATTACTCGGTGTGGCCATCTGACTACCACCGAAGTTTTGCACGTTGTAGGCGAAGCGATCATAAAACGCATCGACATCGGCGATGAGAAAGACGTTGCCCGGTGTGGCGCTTTCCTTGAGGTAGGAAGATTTGGCTTCTTCTTTCTTCTCAGGGGCGGCGGGTGCATCGGCAGCTTTGGGAGGGCCATCCGGGAATGCGGTTTTGAACTTGCCAGTGAGGTGGGTCACCAGATCGTAGGCGGTTCCCGTGGGGCGGAAGCTGAGGTTGAGCGACGGGTCTAACTGGGCCGCCTTTTGTGGATCGATAAATCCTGCGTGAGTGGTGGATTTTAGCAGGCTGTTAGCAGAAACTCCGCCGCCGCCGGTGATGCTGAACGCACCTGGTAGAAACAATGTTACCGAGCCTAGATCCTTGGTGATGACATTGTCCTTTTGTGGCATCGCCTCTTTTCCAAGTGTCAGAATTCCCAAACCAAGGCGGTTGTCACCGAGCTTGGTGGCAAGGGTGGAGTCTCCCAGAACTTTACCGGACTCGAATGAGACGCCCCACGCAGGAAGAAGCGTGGGAAGCGTGGAGCTGGTGGGATTTTGTCCGCCACCGGTCATTGGGTTTTGGGTGCTGGTCATCTGCGCAGCTACCGAGAAGGCATCAAGGCAGGCAACCACGGTGCCGCCATTGAGAACGTATTGATCAATCGCAAATTCGGCTTTCGGGGTGATTTCAGCAGGGTGGAACAGTAACAGAACTTTGATAGATTTCGGATCGATTACGGTGGTTTCCATCGGGAGATCGACCACGTCAAATGACTGCTTCAACTGTTGATAGAAAACCCACCCTGGGGTCGGGCGTTGGCCGGGCATCATCGCTGGCGCACCTTTGAGATCGAGAGCTGACATCACGGCGACTTTCGGTTTGGTGGCGGTACTGACTTCGGCGATCGCTTTTGAAAGCTGATACTCAAGCATTGTCTCCTCGCGTGGATCGAGGAAGGGGAGCACGCTACTCCGATCCAAACAGGAAATGGCAAGACCGAAGAAGAGGTTTTGATCTTCCATGCGTTGGCCGTTGATCCCATCAAGATTCGCGGAGTCCTCGGCATCGGTATCAGGCTCTGGATCCAGATTCTCAATGCGGAGTCTTCCTTTGGATAGGTTTGAGTATTCCTTGAGTAGGTCATCGACGCGGCGCATGTGAAGTTTCAGCTCCTCCGGCATATATGCGGTATTTCGAGAGGCGTAGTAACGGATCACGACCGGGGTATCGAGCTCGCTAAGAATTGCTCGTGTACCCTCGGACAGCGTGTGGATTTTGTTCTGTGTGAAGTCCACGCCGCGATTGCCGAGCGGGGTGAGGGAGACAAGCCAATTGGCGAGAATGGCAATGGCGACGAGAGCGGCGACGCCGAATGCCGCGCGTGTGACCGGGTGGGTGGTTTTTGCTGACATAGTCTGCGAGTTGAAAGAAGTTGAGATTTGAAAATTGAGATTTAAGACAGTCGTCGATTACGCACGCTTCGATGATAGAATGGCGCTAGTGCCTAACAGACATACGAAAATGAATGATGCGAACCAGACCAGATCTTGGAGACGGAGCAGCCCTTGGTTGAGCGAACTGAAGTGGTCCCACACGCCCATGGAAACCACGGCTTCCACTGCTCCGGGTGAAGCCGCTTTCCCAAGCTCGCGAGTGAAATCATCGTAGCCGCAAAGCACCATGGTCACGCAGATCGCAACGGAAACGATTAGACAGACTACTTGGTCCCGCGTGCAGGCCGAGACGAGCATGGTGATGGCGAGAAAGGTGCAGCAAACGAGGAAACTCCCGATGTAACCTGCGAGAATGGCTCCGTTGTCAGGATTCCCGAGATAGTTCACTGTGATCACAATCGGAAAAGTGAGAAGCAGGGCAACCAGCCAAACGGTGGCAGCTGCGAAAAACTTCCCGAGAATGCAGCTCCAAGTGGAAACCGGGAAAGTACCTAGCAGTTCGATGGTGCCGGTGCGTTGTTCATCCGCCCACAACTTCATGCCCACCGCCGGTGCGAGAAGCATGTAAATCCACGGTTGCCAAAAGAAGAAGGTCCATTCCAGCGAGGCATCCCCGATGGACATGAATTTCCCAAAACTAAATGCCAGCCCCATCGATAGTGATAGAAAAATCACGATGATGGCATAAGCCGTGGGCTGGGAGAAATAACTGCTTAGCTCGCGTTTGTATATGGTGCAGGAAGACATGTTGAAAATCACTGTTAGTTATTTCGAATTCAGGCGGCGGCTTCGGTATCGCTGGACGTGACCGCACGGAAAAGGTCGGTGAGCGAGCCAGTGCCTGATTGTGCGAGAAGTTCAGACGGAGTGCCATCTGCCACGATGACCCCACGATCAACAATGACGGCGCGGGTGCAGGAGGCTTCCACTTCTTCAAGGATGTGAGTGGAAAACAGAATCGCTTTGGTCTGGCCGAGACGCTTGATCAACTGGCGTACCTCGAATTTTTGGTTCGGGTCGAGGCCATCGGTCGGCTCGTCGAGAATGAGAACTTCGGGATCGTGCAAAAGTGCTTGGGCAAGACAGGTGCGGTGGCGGTATCCCTTGGAAAGAGTGTCGATGGACTGGAGCGCAACGCTATTGAGGAAGCAGGTTTCAATCGCACGTTCGACCGCATCGTTTTTTGCCGTGCCGGTCAGACCGCGGATGCTTGCACAAAATTTCAGAAAACCGGTGACCGTCATTTCGTTATAGAGCGGCGCAGATTCCGGCAGGTAGCCAATCTTCGTTTTCGCCTCGGCCGGCCGATCCACCATGGAAATGCCGCAGAGTTTGGCATCCCCGGAGGTGGGTGGGATGAAACCCGTGATCATACGCATGGTGGTCGATTTCCCCGCGCCATTAGGCCCGAGAAATCCGAGCACTTCGCCTTTTTTGACCGTGAATGACAAGTTGTTCACGGCGATTTTGGAACCGAATTGTTTGGTGAGGGTTTCGACTTCGATCATTGGTTTGAAAAATAGGTAGCTTCGAGCATTCCCGCGAACAGCGGTGCAAAAGATGACACTTGTTTGAAAAAATCTATTTTGCAAAGAATTCAAGTGAAATATCCTGACAGCAGCAGGATCTATCTGACTTGCATCGAGTGTCCGTTGGTGTACCGATCCAAAGATATGGGAAGTATTCATTTACCAGAGCGTTGCGGCGTCATGCTGTTGCCAGATTGCACCCTGTTTCCCCACGGGGGACTGCCTCTGTTCATTTTCGAGCCACGCTATCGAAAAATGTTGGACGACGCCTTGGAAGGCGATTGCTTTTTCGCGGTGGCTCGATTGTTAGGCGATGAGACGAAAGACCTTGCCGACTGTGTGGCACCGGTGGGAACGATCGGGCTGGTCCGCGCGTCCCGTGAGCAGGACGACGGCACTTCCCAGCTTCTGCTCCATGGGGTGATGCGTGTCCGTTTCACCGAGTGGTTCGGTGACTTGGACTACCCATTTGCAAGCATCGAGCCAGTGATCTCCGTTTTTACACCGGAGCATCAATCTAACGCGGCCATGAAAACCCTGCGCGGTGCGGTGGAGGATGCGATTCGCCCACTACCAGAAGAAGTGCAGTCAGGGGTTTTCGCGCTCCTGGACCGAGCCGAGGATCCCGCGTTAATGACAGATATCATTTGCCAACAATTCATCCACGAGGCCGATCTTCGACAGGCTTTGTTAGAGATGGATCAAGTCGGTGCTAGGATTCCCGTGATCTGCGAATATCTCCGTAAAGCAAGCGCAGCGGCTGCGGATGATTGATTCAACGAATAAGGGATCTGCGGTTCCATAACCACCACGCGCAAGGGAAGAGCCCCATCGTGAAAAGCGCGAATGCTGGGACCTGCCAGACCAAGGCATGACGCAAAGCAGCTCCTGTCGGATGATCTGGGAAATGCCCTAGCAGCCGGGAAAATCCGAGGCTAAACAGACCGTAGCCCAAATTGAATGCCAGCCCTTTCACAGATAAAACCGTGGCTCGCATTGACGAATCCGTCTCCTTGTGCAGTGCACGGCTCACCGTGAAACTCAAAAAACCGAGTGTGGTCATCAATACCATCGCCGGTAGCAATCCGTAAATCGGCCATGCTTGGGAGATCGCTGCGAGGCAGATCAGGGTGATGGCTGCCGCGAAAGCGAGATTCGTGAGTGTGCCGAAGCGATTGTTAAGTTTTTGGAAAATCGTCGGCACAAACCAACCTAACACTCCGATGCTCGCGCCGACAATTCCGTAGGTCCATTCCTTCAATTCGATCAGCCGATAGTAACTACTGTTGATGGTCGCGAGGTTTCGTGCGATCGAATCAATTGATAAGCCCACGACGACGATCACTAATGTGTGGGGATTGGTGAACACCCAGCGCGCGGTCTGCAAAGTGAGGCGAACGGCATTCCCGCACGCGCTTTCCTCTACTTGAGCCACCTCAGATGGCGGCTCTACCATGCGCAGCGTGATGAAAAGGCAGATCAACCCCTGACCGAGAACGACCGCAACTGGCAAGCGGTGCGCCACTTCGGCTGTTAGTTGAAATCCTGCGGGCAGGAGTCTGTTCAGGACCGTAGGATCGTAAAGCAGGCCACCAAGGATCATCGCGATCACAAACCCTGCGGACCGCCAGCGCATCGCCGCAGCCAGCGTTCGGTCCCAGGCATCCACGCGTTGATTTTCCGGCAGCGAGTCGTAGGCCAGAGCTTCATCCGCCCCGCTGGCGAAAGCCTCCGACAAGCCGGATAGAATACGGTTAGATATGCAGAGGGCGAATAGAACGGCTCCTCCTTGACGTGGAGCAAGCAGCAAACAGAGCATTTCGAGAACCATCAATCCTGCCGAAATAATCAGCAGTTTCCGCCGCCCTATCGTATCTGCTAAGGCACCGGACGGCACCTCAAACAGAAAGATCGTCGTCGCCCAGATGAGATTCAGTAAAACGAACTGATCGAGCGTTAGACCGAGATCCAGAAACAGAATGGCCAGCACCGGATAGTAGGCCCGCGCATTATAGAAAACCGTAAACAAAACAAAGCGCCGGGGATTTCCTGATAGATCAGCCTCGGTGCTCATGGTGGTGGTCCGTGAATGGAAAAGGCAACTCTGTTATTGTGGCCCGCGATCCACGTCCATGCGGAACGGGCGGCCGCGCAGGCGGGCGGTTTTGGTGCGGTCGATCACTTGGCCTACGAATTGCTCCGGCACATCGACCAGCGAGTGTTTCGGGAACAAAGTGATTCGGCCGAGACAGCCATCGGGCAGGCCGGCTTCACGATAGAGCATGCCGACGATTTCCTTGGCCATGACGCCATGGGTTTTTCCAAGTGATAGAAAAAGACGGGTCATCCCTTGATCGGTGGGGATGAGTTCGCGCTGACCACCGGGCGGACGATCCGGGCGTGGGCCGCGGTCATCGCGCTGGGGGCGGTCATCGCGCTGAGGGCGGTCATCACGTTGAGGACGATCATCGCGACGGGGAGCTTCACGGCGTTCGTGACGCATCGGTTCACGGTCCTCTTCGATCGCCGATCCTTCACGGCCACTGGCTTCGCGGATCATGGTGACGAGGGCACCGGCGATGTCGGTAGGCGTGTGGCCTTGTTCAAGAAGGCGGTCGATATTTTCCTGATAGGCATCGAACTTCCCGGATTCGAGACGTTCCTTGAGATCGTCGAAAACCAAATCCGCGCGGCGTCCTTCGACTTGCTCCACGGACGGAATCTTCTCGCGGCGAACCACACTGCGGGTATAACGCTCGATCGCCTGCATCCGATAGATTTCACGACCGTAAACAAAACTAACAGCCCGTCCCGAGCGACCAGCCCGACCTGTGCGGCCGATGCGGTGAACGTAATCTTCCGGGTCGGTCGGTAGGTCGTAGTTGAAAACGATGTCGATTTCATCGATGTCGAGTCCACGAGCGGCGACGTCCGTGGCCACGAGAATCTCTACTGCTCCCTCGCGGAAACGCTTGAGCACCCGTTCGCGCATTTGTTGGGTGATATCGCCGTGAAGTCGATCAGCGGCGTAGCCACGATTCACGAGGTCTTCCGTGCATTCGTCCACCGAGCGTTTCGTATTGCAGAAAATGATGCCCAGACGCGGCGGGTTCATGTCCAAAATGCGTGAAAGCACCTCGACCTTGGAGCGTTGGCGAACCTCGAAATACGATTGATCCACCGTGGAAACCGTGCGGGCCTTTTGCTCAATCTCGACGATCTGCGGGCTGTTGCCGAATTTTTGAATGAGGCGCGAAACCCCGGGATTCATCGTCGCGGAAAAGAAAAGCGTCTGGCGATCCGCGGGGAGAGCGGCGAGCAATTCGTCCATCTCGTCCTTGAAGCCCATGTCCAGCATGCGATCGGCTTCATCGAGAATGGCCATTTTGATGCGCGAGGCATCGAAGCTCCCACGGCGAAGGTGATCTAGCAAACGTCCGGGAGTACCCACGACGAGTTGTGCGCCCGAGCGCAAGGCCCGGAGCTGACGATCAATCGGGGCACCACCGTAAACAGGAGTGGCATGCAGTCCGACCATTTTCGCACCGAGGCGATGGACTTCTTCGCAAACCTGCACCGCGAGTTCGCGGGTCGGGCAAAGAATTAGCACCTGCGGATAGGCGAGCTTCACATCCAGTTTCGCGAGAGCAGGCAGCGTGAAAGCAGCGGTTTTCCCCGATCCTGTGGCGGAAAGCCCGACGAGATCCTTGCCCTCAAGTGCAGGTGGAATGCTTTTGAATTGAATAGGAGAAGGACGCTCGTAGCCGAGAGTTTCAATGGCTGCGAGAAGGGTATCGGGAAGTCCGAGTTCAGAAAAAGGAGGCGTATCCATGTGCAAATATGAGTCAAAATTCCGGACTCGCAGTTCATCTGGCTTGCCGGGCGGCGAGGCTATGGCTTGTTTTTGCCGGAAAACAAGCACGCATTTGAAAGATTAGGCGGATTGGCAGGGGCCTGCGGTGAATGAGAGGTGTGAAGCACTCAGTCGAGGTCTGTCCGATGCGGTAGAGCGGAGAAGAACCGTTCGAACTACGCCAAGTTGCAACAATCGTCCCGCCTGGCTCCCGCCGGGCGGGGTCCTATCGTGTCGGGGTGCCAAATTCAACGGCCCTTCTTGAAGGCATTCTCCGGCAAGTCGAAGCGTTGAATCACCGCCTTCTGGTAAGGACCGGCGACCTCTCCGCTGCTGGTTAGAATCGGGTAAGAGATTTTCCCGGTGGGCGTTTCCTTGTAAAGCATCAAATGGCTTCCTTTGCCCCGGTTCTTGAACACCTCAATCGAGGGATCGAGTTCCGCCAAGCGTTGGAGAAAATCCCGCAGTTTGATTGGCTTCGCCATTTAAACGCATTGGAAGCGGTTGCCCTTGATCCGGGAAACTTGGGAGTCATTCCATTCCAGCACACGAGTTGACGGGCTTTCGGGCTTGAGCCTCGTTCCGGTCATGCCGAGCGCGGCAAGATTGGTCTCGTTCCACAGTTTTTGAATTTCTGGGGGAGCCTCTCGGAAGGGGTTCAACTTTTCCTGCTTCGCAAAGGAGAGCTGCGCGTCGGCATTTGAACGTAATTCGCGGATCGCAGCAGTCTCGGTGGCTCCGGTTCCGATCAAATCCATCTCCAAAGCGTGGGCTACCCACAACCCATCTTCCCGGTAGAGGACCGCGCGGAGCAAGATCTTATTCATGGAGTCAGGATGCCCCTCGCCAACCGCCCATGCAAGGCGGGAAAATCGTTACGGATTGTTTACGGACAAACGCTGCATTCGGGGCGGGGTAAGTCTCGGAGGATACTCGCTTGGAACGGTCGCAGTGAAGATCTGAAAAAGTGGCAAAGGGATGGCTGAGGTTTTTCTCGACTAGCAGGATACAATCCGCCGCAATTCCTTGCTCCGTATGGAGCCGAGTGACGGACTCGAACCGTCGACCTACTGATTACAAATCAGTTGCTCTACCAACTGAGCTAACCCGGCAATGACTTTGAAGTCGGGCGGAGTATTCTCATTCCGGACCCGGCGGGAAGAGAAAATTTAGCAAATTTACAAAGTCGAGTCCCACGCCACTCCATCCTTGATCCCTAATCCATGATCACCTATCACTTTTCCTGACCTCATCACCCTAGCTTAGTTAGCCTCTCCGTTGCCGAACTTTCGGGTCCGCCTCGCCGCTATCTCTTCCCCCCAATCTCAAATCTCAGATTCCCACCGAATTCTTCCTCTGGGACAACCTCGCCCTGCTCAAGCGCAACGACACCCTCTACATCATCGATTCCCACCCCAGCGGCGGCATTGCCCCATCGCCTCCCACCCCGTCGGTGAACCACACAACATACCTCGGATCCACTATTTTAGCTTAATACTATGAATTGCAGGTTAGGTTTACCGTAATGACTTCAGGCGCTTTTTCCGAAACATAGAACTTTGGCAGGGATCCGAATAGTTTGGATGTATAGAATGTGGAGTGACCATTTATGAATAAATACCCGTTGTGATTCATGATATTGTCGAAATAGATGCGACTCCCAAAACGATGGGCTATTTCTATCATCCGCCTCTCCCCTCACCAAGTTCACGATGAGGAGCAAAGCGACAAGCGTACACGAAAAATGGATTTCATAACGAAACAATAAGGCCGCCGAAGATGGATTAACGACCAATTTCCACGCCCTATATGTCACCCTGAAACACGGGGTTTACAAGTATTTACACGGTAATATCTGATGAAAATGAGTTGGTTCCGCGCATTTCCGCCCTTATACCCTCTCCAGATGAGTGACGCCGCGAGCAAAACCAAGAAATCCCGGGTCAATGTCCGCCGCCCCGACGTCATGGAGCGTGTGGCGGCGGAAGTCGCGATTCATTTCCACTCCACCGTCGTTGAGACGCTACGCGACAAGGGAGGCAAGATGACGGTGGGCAACACGACCCTGCTTTTGGCCGAGCAATTTGGCTTCTGTTATGGCGTCGAGCGGGCGATCGATCTCGCCTACGCGTCCCGCAGGGTTTTTCCAGACAACCGTATTTTTCTCATCGGTGAAATCATCCACAATCCAGAGGTCAACCGTCAGTTGCGCGAGATGGGAATCACTTCACTGCCTTGGATGGAGTTGACCACGAGTTATGATGAATTGACGGAGGATGATGTGGTGATCGTGCCGGCATTCGGCGCTCCGACCCGTTTCATGGACAAGGTCGAGGAACGAGGTTGCTATGTCGTGGATACTACTTGCGGCGATGTGATGAAAGTCTGGCGACGCGTGCGCGGCTACGCCAAAGATGGAGTCACCTCGATCATCCACGGCAAGTCGAACCACGAGGAAACCCTGGCCACCTCTTCGCGGGCGCTCGGGGAAAAAGGCGACGGCCACTTCCTCGTGGTGTTGACGACGACCGACGTGGATTACCTTTGCGAATATATCCGTAACGGTGGCAACAAAAATGAATTCCTAGCCTACTTCATCGACCATCATTCGGAAGGATTCGATCCCGACATCCATCTCCAGCGGGTCGGATTGGCCAACCAAACGACGATGCTGCAAAGTGAAACCGAGGAAATCCAACGCAGGATTCGCAAGGCCATTACTGACCGGGATGGAAACGACACCGCATTTCAAGTATTCGACACCATCTGCGGAGCGACCCAGGAGCGCCAAGACGCATTGTTTGAAATGCTCAAAAAGCCGATGGATTTACTTTTGGTCGTCGGTGGTTATAACAGCTCGAACACCGCACATCTGGTAGAAATCGCCGAGCCCGAACTACCCACGTTTTTTATCAGGGACGCCTCCTGCATTCAGTCGCTGCAGGAAATCGTTCATTACGACATTCACCACCGAGAGGAAAAAACCTCGGACTACTCCAAGCTGTTTTCCACTGACCGGCCGGTGACGGTGGGCATCACCGCTGGCGCGTCATGCCCTAACAATCTAATCGAAGAGACGATCCTCAAAATTTTCGAACTGCGAGGCATTGAGCGGGAAGCCTTGGCGAACTTGTGATGGCTCAAGCGTAAGAGATGAAGGCTGTATAAACTTCTGATGGGATGTCGAGTAACGCATAGTCTTTCGAACTAACAAATAGCAGACTTTGTTTTCCCTTACCGAGCACTTCGTTTTCGGATCCGAAAATCTGGTGCTCAAGCGTGCAGAACTTGCGGTTGAAATCGCCGACTTTGAGTTTCACCGTAATGGTATCGAACTCTCGGGCCTCGCGAACGAATTTGTGTTCGAATGAGCGAGTTAGAATGAAATATTTCGTGGTCTTCAAATCAAAATTCGGCAGTACTGTGTTGAAGAAAAGCTCGCGTGTTTTCCCAACATACATGCCATACATTCCGAAATAGACATTACCCACAGAATTCGTATCCGCATAGGTTGCAATCATAGAATAGACGAACCATTTCCCCTCAAAATGCCCCGCCAATGCATGGTGGTCATGAGGTGCGCTCACATCCAAACCAGTGGCAACCGTGGCCGTTCTCGCGATCGCCCTGATCGCCGGGATTTCCGACGCAGCCTCCATCACCTCCCCTGCCCTTTCCGTCACTACGCGTAGCAGGTCGGCATTAAAAACCAGCCAAATCACGTAGGCTAGGGGCAAGATCGCCCCCAAGACTAACAACGATGTATTCTTGTTTAGGTAGCCGAAAGCAAAGATCACCAGCGACATGCTCGCCATCGAGAACATTCGGATTTGCGGCAGCGGTTGTTGAGAGTTCGGGACAAAACAACGGGCAATGGCCAAGGCGGCATAACCGACAAAAAACGAAGCGTAGAAAACCATGAAATATTCAAGCTCTAGCCTCGCCACAATTCCGACGAGAGTTACGAAACCCACAATTAAAAATGTGGGAATCGGCGAGCCTAGGATTTGCTTGGGAATCAGGGAAATAAGCATATTCTCGCTCTTTTCCACGTTTTTTTCGAGGAACCATTTTAGTGCCACGTATCCGCTATCAAGTGTTGTTAGTGCACAGATGGCGAGGAATGAAAAATACGCGAGGGGCATGATGGTCCCTGCCGCATAATTCGCTGTGATGTATTTCGTGACGAGGTCATGAGCATATTGGAATCCATCAAGACCCTTGATTGAGGTGAGCTGATAGCCCTTCGTGCTCATCACCCACAAGGCGAGGCAACCGTGAAACAGCAACATCAGGAAAAAGAACATTCCTCCGAAAAAGTAGCTGGCTCGGATCGAGGTCTTTTCGCGGTGGATCTGGATCGCCCGTTGCCAATGTTGGAGATCCAGCCACGGCCCCACGAGTAGTCCGATCACCAATGGAATCGCATACCCGAAAAAATCAGGCCCTCCGACATCCACTTTCGGAAATGATGCCGCCCAGACAAACTTATCCGGCATCAAAGGACTTAGATTATACAGGATTGCCATTACGCATGCGAGCAGGAGAATTCCGAGCATGGCATGGCTCAGTTTGATTTTCTGAATTCCAAATTCCTCCCCAAATAAGCAACCCGCAGCGAGGATCACGAAAACAATCAAACACAGATACAGCGCTACCAGCGGGCCTGACGCGAGGTTCAGCGGCACAAACAGATATTTCACCAGTGCGAACACCGTCAAACTCAGTGCAACGATCTGATAAATATACAAAATCAGCCGAAAGGGCTTGGAAAACTTATCGAAGTAGATCGCCAGCGATTCCTGTCCCCCGCTTTGCCGATTGGCCACGATCTGCGTTAGAAACCCGAATAGCATCAGGCCGAGCGCATTCGGAATCGCGAACATGAGAAGCCCGTGCAGCCCAAACATGAAGGTCATCTGGACGCTGAAAAACAAGCCCAAGCCCCACATCCACGAGAGTGCAACCGAATTTCCCCAAAGGATTGCGTTTAGCCAACGAAAGTTCATGAAGCGCCGAAGGAACGCGCATTTCCGTCGGGGGGCAAGCCAGATTCTTCGCGGAGTTCCCATGAATGCCGCATTCCGTGAGAATTACCATTGAAGCCGCTGTGATCCCTCTCTTAACTCCCCCGGCGGCCCGAAAAACGCCTGCCCGAAAATTTCATGATTGAGAACATCCGTAAATACACTGGCCTGATGATGGTGATCCTCGTGATCCTCTTCGTCAGTTTCTTATTCCTCGATTCACGCTCTGTCCGCAGCGGAATGGCTGGGGAGCATGCCGTCATCAAGATCGCCGATCGCACCTATAGCGACAAGGAATACAAGACCTTCGGCAGCGGCGCCTTCGAGCTGACATCCGGCCTCGCACAGTCTGGCGACTTCGGGCTCTATCAATTTCTAATGGGAATGGCCACGGGTGCCACCAGTAAAGAAGATGCTGCGGAAAAGTTCTTCGTAGGGCGAATGATTCTCCGACAAGCCAAAGAAGAATTCGGTGTTTTCCCAGGTGATGACGAAATTTCCACCTATCTGAAGTCCCTCCATGCCTTCGCTGACAAGGACGGAAAGTTTAGCCAAGACATCTATCGCAATTACATTGAAAAATACATCGGTCGCCTCGGTCTGACAGAAAACGATGTCCGTGAACTCGCATCGGACGTGCTCGCCTCCAAGAAGATTAACTCGATCGTCGGCTCAGGGCTCTCCGTGGATCGTGATGCCGTTGCCAAAAATCTTGCGTTAGAAAACCAAAAAATCACCGGCGAACTTGCCCGGATGGACTTGGCTCCCTACGAGGATAAAATCCAGCCCACTGAAGAGGAGATTAAAAAATATTGGGAGAACATCCAAGACGCCTTCACCACTGCGCCTCTGCGGAAATTCACCTATGTTTTGGTAACTCCCTCACTCCCACCCGAAACTGCTGATAGTAGTGACGCACCCGAGTCCCTCGCTGATGCCACCGCGAGTGACGAAATGAAAAAAGCCGCTAAGGCGAAAAAGGACGAAGAAAAGGCCAAGCGGACCACCGCGCAGGCTGAAGAGCGCCGTAAGAAACAACTCGAAACTGACACTCTGGTAGATGATTTTCTTTTCAAACTTGAAGAACAAAAGGGTGCCGGTTTTGAAGAGCTCGCCAAAGCGAACAAGTGGGAGGTGAAAACCACCGAGCTTTTCGCCCAAGCTACTCCCCCCAAGGCAATCGACGTCAACGTTCGCGCTTCGAGCCGTGGAGGAAAAGCCGTTGATGAGCTTTTCAAAGTGCAAGTCACCTCCGATCCTTTCTCCAAAATCTCCGAAGCCATTGCCATCGGTGAAAATCAATGGCTCGTTGCTCGCATGGATGGCGAAGAAAAATCCCGCCCGAAAATCTATGAAGAAGCCCGTGCCGAAGCTCGTGCCCAATACATTTCCGAAAAGGGTGCCGAAGCGATGAAAACCGCCGCCACCGAGGCCGTCACCAAAATTAAAACCTCGATCGCAAGTGGTAAACCTTTCAGCGATGCCGCCAAGGAAGCCGGAATCAAAGAGATCAAGCCCTTCACGGAAATCATCAGCACCACACGTCCTGATGGCGCGACCGAACCTCAAAACCTATTTGCATCCGCCCGCAACATCGATCCAAATTCCGTCGGGGAAATCATCACCGAATCCGAGCGCACCTTCATTCTCTACGTTGTAAAACGCGAGGTTGTTAAGGAAGCCAATGCTGCGGCTCGTCTCGACAGTGAAGTCACGGCCCGCACGAACGAAAACGAAACCATCGCGTTCACCTCTTGGATGAACGACCGGATCGAAGCCGCCAAGGTCGAGCAGCTCTACAAACGACGCTAAGGAGTGCCGATCACCGGTCGCCGCGACTCACCATGACTGACGACCTTCAGGATCTCTTCGACGAAGCTAACGGCCACCTCGCCGTGGGTGAGTTCGATGAAGCCATCGCTCTCTATCGACGCTGCGTGGCCCTTGATCCCGCATTTTTTGACGGCTGGCATGCGCTCGGCATGGCTCTCCTCAAAACCCGCCAAATCAAGGAGGCCATCGGCTGCGGCCTCCAAGCCGTGAACCTCCAACCGAACGATCTACTCGCGTGGACCGGCCTATCACAAATGTATGTGAGGGATGGCAATATCCCCGAAGCCGAAGCAGCTAAAGGAAACGCGCGCATTCTCTCCCTCGGCGGAAGAGTCGTAAAGTGACCTAACTGAACCCCTGCCGCGTCTCGCGCCAGACCGTTGCGGAGGCGTCTCGCCTCGCGAATTCTAACTCCGGGCGAGACGCCCAATACCGTCAGTTTAAGCATTTAAGATCGAAGAATTTAACCGCAGATGAACAGGATTTACGCAGATGAGATTTGGAAATTTTTATTTACTGGATTCGCCAGATTCGCGGTGCCTCAAACTCTTCAACCCTTCTTCTATCTGCGTCCATCTGCGGTTAGAAATCTCTTATGCTGACAGGATTGGGCGAGACGCCCAATACCGCAGGGCCCCTACACTAGGGAAAACACCACCCATAGTAATCTAACATGCTTGTACTCCGTATCTCGCACTATCAGGTTTTCTGGATGCCCAGAAATCCCAATAAAATCGACTACACCCAAGGCTATCCGGAAGGCTTTGAGGTTTTCCGCTCCGTCACTGACCAGCGCACCGGTGGCAATACCCTTCATCATTTCGGCGAAATTCTCTTTATCGCCTTCGCCGCCGTGCTCTGCGGCGTGAGATCTTACGAAC
>JAYVNE010000253.1:0-8405 GCA_043758615.1 Akkermansiaceae bacterium | reverse complement strand
GGGTTACAGCCATCAAAACGTGATCTCGAATAATCACGTTCACAAATTCATGCAAATTCTCCACGACGGCGGCGGTATTTACACGCTGGGCAACCAGGGCACAGCGGAGGAAAAAACCGTTTGGCGTGGAAATTACATTCATCATGGCGGCCATGCGCAGGGCATGTATTCCGACGAGGGCAGCGGGTTCATGGAGATCACGCAAAACGTGGTGCACACGGTCGGCGCCAATTGGATGAACATCTGGACGAAGTCTATCCACGACATCACGGTGCACGGCAACTTTAGTGACAAGACGAACCTGAAGAACAATGGCACGGATTGCGTGGTAGAGAACAACGATATGACTCTAAAACCGCCAGTGCTGTCCGAGGCTGCCCAGGCCATCGCGAATAACGCGGGACAGCAACCGGAGTTTAAGTCGATCAAGAATCTAATTTCCTTGATGCCCCGGGTCATGATCAACGACTCCGATCCGGCCATTGTTTACTCCGGAACTTGGACAGCCGGAGGAGGACGCAAGTCAGGCGATTATGAAAACGATGTGCATCACACTGGTGCGAACGGTGACAGCGCGAGTTATTCGTTTACAGGATGTGCCATTGAATATGTGACCGAGCTGAACAATGATCAAGGCGAGGTAAACATTTATTTGGACGGCGTGCTAGTCAAGACCGTCGATTGCAATGCCCCGCAGTTGAAGTCGCAGCAGTCCATCTTTGCGCAAACCTGGGAAAAAGAGGAGCCGCACGTGATTAAAATCGAAAAGAAATCCGGACGCGTCATGTTGCTCGACGCCTTCCGTGTTCATCATTTGACACCTCATTTATGATCCGCGAATTCAAGTGATTGTGTTAGTAAATGGGAAGAAGACGACGACCAAAGGAGTCAATGCGGTTTTTGTTGGTTATTCACGTTGTTCCATAAATGCAAGTATCCTCTTGCGGTGCTTGCTTTTCCCAAACAAAGCCGCCGGGCAAGCCAGGCGATTCTCGCGCCATTCTCATTGCTTAACCCCTGGCCCGAATTTCGGGGTCCGCCTCAATGCAACGAACAAGCACAATCAATTTCTGAAAGAGCTGGGTTTGCAATCGCTACCTTAGGGACTCAGCCAAAATGAAACCGACAAAGTTGCGTGTGGAGGGCCTTGGACCGCTACAGCCTGCTGTCGCTTTGGGCAATACAGCCCTGCTGTAAGCCTGACGGCATTTGTAAGGGAATATTTCCCGATGAAGCGCTGGCTTGCCCCGCTCGCAGCAGGCTGCGCGGATCGAATGAGAAGAGATAGGGACAGAAATGTCCGCGCTCCTTATTACGCCCCTGGAAGCTCGATGAAGCCTTCCAGCTTCCTGATCCGTGTAGGATGGCGCATTTTCCGCAGGGCTTTCGCTTCGATCTGGCGGATGCGCTCGCGGGTGACTTGGAACTGGCGGCCGACTTCTTCAAGCGTGCGGCTGTAACCGTCTTTGAGGCCGAAACGTTGCTCTAACACCTCGCGCTCGCGCTCAGTTAGGGTATCGAGCACATCCTTGATCTTGTCCTTGAGCATCGAGAACCCTGCCTCTTCCATCGGGTTATCAGCGGCCTTGTCCTCGATGAAGTCACCGAAGGAAGTGTCGTCCGAATCTCCAACAGGTGCTTGCAGTGAAATCGGCTGTTGGGCCATTTTTAACACTGCTCTAACACGCTCGACGGGCAAGTGGATTTCCTCGGCGATTTCTTCCGGCGATGGTTCGCGACCGTATTCCTGCACTAATTGCTTTTGCACGCGCATCAGCTTGTTGATCGTCTCGATCATGTGAACCGGAATGCGGATCGTTCGCGCTTGGTCGGCAATGGAACGGGTGATGGCTTGGCGAATCCACCATGTCGCATACGTGGAGAATTTATAACCGCGGCGATATTCAAATTTCTCCACCGCTTTCATGAGCCCCATGTTGCCCTCCTGAATGAGATCGAGGAAGGAAAGCCCGCGGTTAGTGTATTTTTTGGCGATGGAAATGACGAGACGGAGGTTGGCCTCGACCATTTCGGTTTTCGCCTTGAGAGCTTCCTTGAGCCAGTGACGGAGATTCTTGTTAGATTCTTCAAAGCTCTCTTGTGTATGCCAGGAAAGTTGTTGGATTTCGCGGAGTTTGGTGACGAACTCCTTGTCTTCTGGATCGGACTGGAGCTTGCGTCCATACTTCCAGAATTTCTGCATGTAGTCGTCCACTTGCTCACAGAAATCTTCGACGACTTTCTGCTTGTAATAGAAGCGTGTGAAAACCCGGTTGAGCGTCTGGATGTTTTTGTTAAACTCCTCTTCTAGCTTTTTCTTGCTGCGTGGGTTCTTGGCGGAAAGCTGGCGGAAAAGGTCGTCATTTTCGTGATGCAGCACTTTGAGCTGATCGCAAAGTTTAGGCAGGCCCTTCATGTAGCGCTCGCGGGACTCGATTTTTTTGTCGAGAATCACACGGTCAAAACGCTCTTTGCCCTTGTTGAGTTTATCGGCAAGTTCGAGATAAGAATCAGTGACGAAACCGAAAAGATGCAGGTGGCGGGCCACTTCAATTTCCGCGTCTTCGATGCGCTTGGAAATTTCCACTTCCTGCTCACGGGTGAGCAGCGGGACCTGCCCCATTTGCTTGAGATACATCCGGACCGGGTCGTCGAGGATGTCGAGTTTTTGGTCGGCTTTGACGTCTTCTTCGTCGCCGTCGCCTTCGTCGCGCTTCTTGTCCTTGTAGCGATCAACCTCGGAAGCATCAATAATGTCGAACTCCATGTTGCGGAGGCGCTCCATGATCGCCTCGACGTCATCTGGATCGACAAGATCGTTCGGGAGAATTTCATTAATGTCGTCGTAGGTCAGATAGTCCTGCTCCTTTGCGAGTTTAATTAGCTCACGAATTTTTTCCTGAATCTCAGGAGTGTCGATCCGGCGCTTGTTGGATTCGGCCGATTTGATGGTGGCCTTGGTTTCGCCGGATACTTTAACTTCCTTGCCAGCCTTTTTTTCGCTAGCAGAAGCGGCTTTGGGCGGAGTCTTCGTTTTAGAATCAGCGGCAGGTTTGGCGACGACAGCGGGTTTCGCTACCACGGTAGGTTTCGCGACGACCGCCGATTTGACGGTGACTACGGGTTTGGCAACGACAACAGGTTTAGCGGCGGCTGCGGATTTAGCGGCAACCGGAGTTTTGGAAGCAACTGTAGGTTTTGCGCCCGCCTTCAATTCCGGCTTTGCGGAAGTCTTGGCCACCGGTTGTTTGGCTTTGTCGTTATTCGCTGCTGCGGGTAATTTTACTTCAGGCTTCGAATTCTTCTTGGTAACCACGGGTTTTGCAGGAACGGCTTTGGTCGTTACTGCGTTTTTTTTTGGCGAAGGTTTGGAAGAAGACATGGAATAAATGCGCTTGAGTCAGAAAACAGGATACAATTCAACTAGCCTAGGGGCACTGCGAAAAATTCGCAGGCGGAGCGGACTGAAAAGCTCATGGCAGTAGGCGTCAAGACCTTTCTCTCAATTTACTCTATCAGCAATTTTTGGGCGCGAAACTCACGATCCTCCAAGAAATCTCGTGAATTCCGAATTTCCATTTTCGCAAGGTCGCCGGCCATGGTCGCTTTCTCAGATTTCCAGTTTCAAATCCCGCAAATTGCCACTAGGGTTCCCGGCGACACATGATTACCCTCACTTCCAAAGCGGTAGAAGAACTCGAAAAGCTTCTCGCAGACCGGGCGAAGTCTTCGGCCTCAGGTCTCCGTCTGGCAGTCCGGCGCGGTGGCTGTGCCGGGTGGCAATATGAAATGCAAGTGGCCGACCCTGAAGCAAATGACATCATCGTGGACTCTGGAAAGGCGCGGGTCATCATCGCTGCGGACAGTCTGGAGCAACTGAGTGGCTGCGAAATTGACTTTTCGGATGATCTAACGGATGCCGGTTTCAAAATTCACAATCCCCAAGCGGTGCGCTCCTGCGGCTGTGGCACCTCCTTTGAAACGTCTGATCCGCCGTCGGGCGCCCAGGTGGTAGCAGACGGCGAAGCGTGCGGCACACCCTGAAACCTGATTTTTTACAGTGCCTCGCCCCACCGACGAACCACCACCGCCACGCCCTGCCTATTTCTGGTGGCTTCTGGCAAATGTGCTCGCGCTTTGTTTCGCAATTGTTAGCTGGGCGGTCTGTCTGGATATTTTCGGCAATGTCGAGGTCTCTCGGAATTACGAGATCCTCGGAAAGCTGGGTCGTCTGCCGGTGCTTAAGCGATACACCGTGCTCGATGTTCCTAACGGAAACGCACTCTTACCTAAAGATCTATACAAGAAATATTTCGGCACCACCCAGGATCAGCTCACTCGGGTAAATTCGTTGTTGATGAGAAATTACCTCACGAACTTCGACCGCCCGCTCTTGCTAACCTATATCGAAGGAGACTATCAGATTCTTGAAGTTAGAAAGTTAGACAAAGCAGATTTTTTTAATCCCGGGGTGGTCATCCGTGCCCAAGCGATGGTCAAGCCCGATGACTTCACCAAAGCCGCGCCTTATCCGGTATTTATCGAATATCTCTTTCCGACGGATCAACCCGGAGCCGCTGGATATTTCAAGCCGGATGACGTCTTGAATGTGAAGAAAAGCCCGAATTGTGCCGCCGTCGTGCATGTGGCGAAGATCGTCCACGATGACCAGCCCGCACTTCTCTTGACCGCGATTCCTATTGCTTACGGATCCTATCAGATCGGCGATGCCGCTTCTTTTACCATTGAACCGCCGCTGAAAATGAGGCCGGCCGCCGGCTTCCCGGTTTTCAAATAAGGTTCAAAGTAACGTTGATTCATCTGTTTATCGAATCAATCAATTTCACCGATCAAAGATTAAACCATGCAGACGGCTCGTGCTGGCAGGCGCAGTGAAGATCGATGTGTCCGTGGCCGACATCACTGAGGCAGGAGCGGAGAGAAGAAAGGATGATTTCAGGGGTGTTGCAATCTGAGCTTAAATGGCCTAACACAATACGACCGAGTGCAGGGTGGGCGATTTCTCGGATCAATTCGGTGACTTGACCGTTAGATAAATGCCCATGGCGGGAGCTGATGCGTTGCTTGATCGACCACGGGCGTTTGGTGTCGGCGTCGAGGAGACCTTCATCATAATTTGCCTCGACGAAAAGCCCACGCAGGCCGCGCAAGCGCTCGGTCATGCTGCGGGTAACAAATCCGGAATCGGATAGAAACCCCAAACGCCGCGAGTCATCGCCCACGACGAAGCCCACCGGGTCCACGGCGTCATGTTGGATCGCGAACGTTTCGATATTTGCTCCGCCGACTGAGAATGCTTGCCCTGCTTCAAACAGTTTCCATTTTCCGCCATCGATGCCTGCTTCGCGGACAACGCGGGCCGTAGCTGCGGTAGTGTAAACGGGTAGGGGATTTTGTTTGAGAAAGATCTTAAGTCCCCGGACGTGATCACCGTGCTCGTGAGTTAGTAAAACACCGTCTAACGCTGCGGGTTCAACCCCGACCTGGCGGAGGCGCAGGGTCAGTTGTTTCGCGCTCAATCCGGCATCGATCAGCAGGCGCATTCCACCGCATTCGACGACCGCCGCATTTCCACTACTTCCACTGCCAAGCACCACAAATCGCATTACGTGGGGGACCATGATCCGCCCGATAAAATGAGGCAAGGACTACCATGATCCCCACTCATCAAAAAAAGAAAACCGCTGTGCCGTCCTTGGCGCTGTGAGCCACGTTCCGTAAACTCAATAAGTGGGGTCGTCCGGTGGTTTTCCGTCTTCCTAAAAAGGCATGACATCGTCCATCGGAAGATGACCCCGGTTCAATCATATCGGTTCGGGCCAGCTACCAAATTAGTCGTACACAGCAGTCACCTGCACATTACCGTTAAGGCGTATTCTCGCAATCGAAATTTGAAAAAAGAAAAGGCTTCACAAATGCAAAATGAGAGTTTTCGGAAACTGGATTTTACTCTGTCGCTCGGCATTGCGAATGTTACTTGTTGCTCCATGAAATTCGTCTGTCTCTTTTGTGCGAGCGCTACCGCAGTCTTCGCTGGGCCTCCGCTATCGCCCGATCCAGATGAGGCGGCCTATCCGGCGATCGAACGTTTCGTGGAAGTTTTGGAGGCAGTGCGCAAGCGCCATCCCGACGTGGATAGGCTCGCTTATGACCGCCTCGTGAATCATGCGCTCGAAGGGATGTTAGCGAGCCTTGACCCGCATTCGTCATTCATCCATCCGGAGATGGCCACGCAGATGCGAGAGCATGCGGATTTGAATCCTGAGCTGCCATCGTTAGGCCTTGCCTTGGGACTGCGTGATGATGGTCCTTACGTCGCTAACGTTTCTCCGCTTGGCCCGGCCGCGCTTGCTAACATTTTTCCTGGGTCGGCGCTTTTAGAAGTGGATGGAAGAAAAACGGCGGGTGTGGCATTCACGGAATTGCTTGCACCCTTGCGCCGCGCACCCGGAGAGACGACGAAATTTCTCCTGAAATCTCCGGCCGCACCGCAGCCGTTCGAGGTTTCACTGGTGCATCGAATGGTCGAGAAGCGCTCGGTGGTGGAGACGAAGATTTGGGATAAGCCGCGAGGGATCGGCTATGTGAGACTGGCATCGTTTGGTAACAAATGCGCCCGTGAAATGGAAGCGGCGCTTGATGAGTTAGAAGACGCGGGGATGAAGTCATTGGTTTTTGATCTACGCGAAAACGGCGGCGGCGATTTGCATGAAACCGTGAAAATTCTCGGACTTTTTTTACCTCCTAACACCGCAGTGGTCACCACCCGTGGCCGCAGTGGGGAGTCCGCTGAGCCGATGAAAACGCCTGAACGGCAGCGTCGGAAGCGTGACTATCCCGTCGTGGTTCTGCTGAACCGGATGTCGGCCTCGGCCTCCGAATTGACGGCGGGAGCGCTTCAGGATTTGAAACGGGCAAGAATCGTGGGCGAACTTAGCTACGGGAAAGGCTCGGTGCAAAACATCATTCCCATGGGCGGAGGAACGGCGCTGCGTCTAACGATTGCGACCTATCACACGCCATCCGGGAACACTCCGCACCGGAAGGGAATCACGCCCGATGTGCCGGTGCTCATCGATGATGTGGGCCGCACGAATTTCCAAAAACGCTGCCAGATCAATACGCTCGGGCCGGAAGAGCGGAAGAATATCGAGGTATGGCAGGACCCGGTGATCGAGGCAGCGATCAAGGTTTTAGTGAAATGAGATTATGCTGCTAAAATGTTAGACGAGCTCTGCAGCGATGGGATCGACCAGCGCACGACCTCGGTGAATGAGGGTAATTTTTTCGTTAGAAAAGTGCAGCAGTCCTTCAGCTGCGAGATGTCCGGCTCGCGCGAGTGCTTTTGGGCTGAGGAGTGAGATCGGGATGCCGTCTTTAGTTCGCAGGCCGAGCGCGATTCTTTCGAGGCGGCGAGCCTCTGCATCAAGGGTTTCGGATTCGTGGAGCGCGTGGCCGATCGACTGCACTTGAGCCACGTAGCGGGCGGTGTCTGGGATGTTTTTCGAGCGGACGGAATCGATGGTGGAGACGGCGGATGGGCCGAGTCCGATATAATTTTCGCCACGCCAGTAGCCTTGATTATGAGAGGAATGATGGCCGGGTTTTGCGTAATTTGAAGTTTCGTAATGATCGAACCCTGCGGCTTCTAGCAGTTCGTCAGCGAGATGGAAAAACTCGGCGTCATGGTCCTCGTTCTCCCGCATTTCGCCACGGCGCAGGGATTCAAAAAAGACCGTGTCTTCTTCGTAAGTGAGATTATACGCAGAAATGTGGTCAGGTTTTAGTGAGATAGCGTGTTGTAGGGTTTCCTTCCAGTCGGCTTTCGATTGGCCGGGGATTGAGAACATTAGGTCAATGTTGATCGAGGGAATGCCCGCCTCGCGGAGGATACTGATAGATTCACTGGCTTGCGCAACGGTGTGTTCGCGGCCGAGGATTTCTAAAACATGCGGTGCGAAGGATTGGATACCCAGCGAGACACGGGTCACCCCAAGTTCACGGAAAAGCTTGGCTTTTGCCGCATCAAAGGTCGCCGGGTTGGCTTCGAGTGTGACTTCATCCAGTTTTGAAAAGTCGATCTTCTCATGCAAAGCGGTGAAGAGTCGCGAGAGATGGCTGGGTGAAAGCATGCTTGGCGTGCCGCCACCTAGATAGATCGTGCGCGGGTTTTCTATCAGGCGTTTCCGTGCTTCCTCGGTGAGTGCATCGATGAAGCTCCCGATCAAAGTGGCGCCAGGGGTGTGCTTGTAAAACGAGCAGTAGGGGCAGACGCGGTGGCAGAACGGGATGTGGAGGTAGAGGAGCATTCTTATTCTGCCTCTGGTATTTTCTTGTCACTTTGACGCTCATCTCCAGTACTAAAAAATGCATCCAGATACTCT
>JAYVNE010000252.1:0-2686 GCA_043758615.1 Akkermansiaceae bacterium | reverse complement strand
ACAATAAAGGGTGCAGCGAAGGCTGAGCGGTAGCGAGGACTTCGGCTGCGCCGTTGGGTTGAACAAGCCCGGGGTGGTTCGGGGGGACTTCTTATGCGTTTTGTGTTCGCGGCACTAACTGCCGGATGGGCTTGGACTGCATCGTTCGTGTTTGCAGATGCGCCGTGGCTCGGCTGAAACCTGCGCTGAAGCGTCTATCAGGATGGCGATGCTGGTGAGCAAAGTTGCCTAACGGTGCGCCATCCGTCCAAAATCCAATTCGTGGGCATGGTCGGCCCTGGCCTTGGCCTTGATCGTCCATGCGGATGAGAAAGGCTGGCTTTTGGAACGGCGCAACGTTGATGGCGCTCAGGGGCATTTGGATTTTTTCCGTGGTGGTCCGCGGGTGGGTCGCCAGCGGGAGTGGATGCTGGCAATGATTTTCATGGCTCCGCCGCAGCAGGGACAGGTGCTGATAGACTCGGGCTTGGGCGTGATCGCGGGCAGGGCGCCGATGAGTAGCGGGCGACCGGTGTGGAAGGCGATGCGCTCGCGTTTGACCTTGGCGGCGGGGTGGCAGAAGCCAAAGTATCTCACGGCACGCAAGCCACATGGAAGGACGTGGCGGAGGTAGCGTTTGATGAATTCACCTCCCTCTAACGTTTCGATTTTTTGGGCATCGCCATTCGCTCGGTCTTTCCAACGGAAGCTGACTTGAGTGTCTGTTAGCGAAACGATGCGGGAATCGCTGATGGCCGTTCGGCAAATATATCGGCCGAGGTATTTGATGATGTTTTCGCCGTCGCCGAAGGGTTTGAGATCCACGCCCCAATCCTTGATCCAAACGGCAGGATCGACTTCGGGGAGCGAGTGTTGCTTGGCCAAATCAGTAAGGCCATCGCGGAAGCGCGCGCGAAAGATGGAGCGTAGAGCGGGTTGTGGAACGAGGAAGTTAGAGTTCTTTACGGTGACCACACGGCCTTTTGCATGGATCCCGGCACCGGGGACGATGCAATGGAGATGTGGGTGAAAATGCAAACGTTGGTTCCAGGTGTGAAGCACCATGGTGAAGCCGCAGGTGGCAGCGCCGAGCCATTTGGGATGGGCGAGTGTATCGGATAGAGCCGAGGACGCGGCGGCAAAGAAGAGTTGATAGATTTCCTTGGCTGCCGGGGTGAAAAAGGTTTTCCGCAGCTCCTCGGGTAAGGTGAAGGTGACCATGAAGTAGGGCGCACCCACGCGTTTGCCGAGTTCTCGCTCCACCCATTGGGCCGTGGCGTCCTTGCCGCACTGCGGGCAGGAGCGGTGATTGCAACTGTGGAAGCGGAATTCCTTTTGATGACAATCACCGCAGGCATGGAGGTGCCCGCCCATTTCCGCCGTGCGGCAATGGTGGATGGCCCAGGTGGCGCGGCGCTGTGCCGCGCTCATGGCGTGTCGGTATTCACGCAAATGAGCGGGCAGGAAGCGGCGCAGCGCGTCGATGACGGTGGCTCTCATGATCTAATCTATCCGCAAGCCTGAATCTAACGAGGTAGGTCTTGGCACAGACTTTCCACGAGCGCACGGCTATCCTGCTCGCTGCGGTGGGTGAGGTGTAGATAGATCATAGTGGTGTTGATGTGGCGGTGGCCTAACAAAGACTTGACGGTGTGCAGGCTCGCTCCGGCTTCGACAAGGTGGGTGGCGAAACTGTGACGCAGGGTGTGCACGGTGCAGGCGGGGAGACCCAGTTCTTTGCGCGCTTGGACCATCAGGCGCTGGAGGCTACTGATAGGGATGGGGCGGTCGGCCTCGCGCATGCGCTGTGCCGTGAGCGTTAGATTGTTATCACCGCGCCCGACGTTAGGAAAAAGCAGTAACGGATGGCGGTGGAATTTCCAATAGTCGCGCAAGTCCTTGATCATGGCGTGGGCGATGGGAACCATGCGGTCTTTGCCACCTTTTCCGCCACGGACCCACAGCTTGCCCTCCTTGGCGATGATGTCGTGGATGGTGAGTGAAAGGCATTCTGATAGGCGCAGGCCGCAACAGTAGATGAGTTTGATCGGGATGCGGTAGCGGCGCAGACGGATGTGTGTTAGCAGGCGCTTGATTTCGTCGCGGGTGAGCACGGCAGGTAGCGACTCAAGGTCTTTGGTGCGGATTTGTGAAAACACTTTCCAATCCTCATGGCCTAACATTTCGATAAAAAACAAACGCGCGGCGGCAGCAGATTGCCGGATCGTTTTAGGCTTCCAGAGTTTTTTGATTTTGACGTGGAGGATGTAATCGCGGAATTGCTCCTCGGTGATGGCAGCGGGATCTATCTGGCAGAACTCGTGGATGAGACGCAACTGGCGGTAATAGGAATGGCGGGTGCGCGGGGTGTTAAAACGCAAGGCAAGGAGCCTGGCGAACTGCTTCATGGAGGGAAAAGGATGAGAGTCGTAATCGATGGGATCACGCTGTGCCCGTCCGGCGATGGGTCGGTATCCGGGTGGAAGCTTCTGATAGGCGGCCTCGTCAGTCCGCTCGTCAGGCTTTTTGGCTTGGCGCTGGAGGCGCTTGGGTGTTTGATTCGGCGGGTTGTCGGAGTGGGTTCTGTTATTGTTTTTCATTGCAGTGCGACGATGATAAACCGCCCCGCAACCCACCAACTTTCGATCCAATTACAATCCTCACCAACTTCTCTATCAGCCTGCCGTGCAGCGGCTTAGTTCAACAA
>JAYVNE010000251.1:0-24164 GCA_043758615.1 Akkermansiaceae bacterium | reverse complement strand
TTAGGCATCCACTCAAACAATGCATTGTAATCACAAAGTACAGAATAATTTCTGGCAATTTGTGGGTAATGGGCAGAGCAGCCTGCCGCAGTCCATGGTGCTTTGCACCCGCTCAGTTGAACCGGCAGAGACTTACAGAAACTCCATCTGCTGCTCGTTTTCCGACGGCTCCTCAAACCGCACCCCTACCCCTAGCAGGCGGACGGCGCGGTTGTTTCCTCGCCGCCATGCCTCGCTTAGGAGCTCTTCAAACACTGCGAGATCGAGGGCATGCCCGGCACGCTCGGCAGTGGTACGCTCGAAGTCCGCGAACTTGAGCTTCACGACGAGGCCGCGCACCACGCGGTCGGCATGCTTCCCAGCAAGATCCTCCGCGAGGCCCTCGATCAATCCCCGCAGCGGTGGAATCAGCGCGGGGAGGACTTTGATATTTTCTGAAAACGTCATTTCACTGCTGAGTGACTTGCGCGAGCGATCCGGCCGGACCGGACGCTCATCGATGCCGCGGCATAGGCTCCATAACTCCAGCCCCCACTTGCCGAAGCGGCGGGCGAGTTCGATTTGATCGAGCTGTTGGAGATCGGCACACGTTTCCACACCAATGGCGGAGAGTTTTTCACGCATTTTTCCACCGACGCCCCACAGACGCCCCACGGGCAAGGCGGCGATGAATCCGGGGATTTCCTCAGACGTCACTTGCTTTTGTCCATTCGGCTTGTGCCAGTCTGAGGCAATCTTCGCGATTAACTTGTTAGTAGAAATTCCGGCGGAGGCCGTTAGCCGAACTTCCTCCTCGATCTGCGCGCGGATTTCGCGGGCAATCGCCCCGCCGCTGCTTTCTAAATGGGATACGTCCAGATACGCCTCGTCTAACGAAAGCGGCTCGATCAAGTCGGTGAAGCGGCCAAAAATAGCACGAATTTGCGAACTCACCGCCCGATAGAGATCAAACTGCACCGGCACCAGCGTCAGATGCGGGCAAAGCTCCAAGGCTTTAAAAACCGGCATGGCAGAGCGGCAGCCAAATTTTCGCGCTTGGTAATTGGCCGTCGTGAGCACACTCCGTCGGTCGCTTCCCGCCACAGCAAGCGGCTTCCCACGCAATGAAGGATTTTCACGCTCCTCGATGGCGGCATAGAAGCAATCCATGTCGATGTGGATGATTTTTCTCAATGGATTTTAGTCGGGGGAATTCTGAACCCGCGCCGCCTAACTTACGCCACCGAAAAACGACTGCTACCGAGAAATTTCTCCATCGTCGCGGATCAATCACGCCGACGTCGGAAAATCAGCAGCAGACTCGTGAGCGTGAGAAGTGAAAAAATTCCCGGCTCCGGCACCGCATCGGTGGTGCTCTCCACGTAAACCACCTTTGGCGCGCTTCCCTTTTCGATCACTTCGATGGGAATGCGAACGATCCCTTCGGCTTGGCCTTGACCGGTCTGGCTGTATGAAACCGAATGAATTTGGCTGGCCGAAATTACCTTATCGGAGGTGCGATAAGTCCATGCCACGAACGCCGGGGACGCAATGAGCACCCCCACCAGCATGGACTTCATTTTGAAAAATCTAAACAAGATGACCGAATCATCGTTAATTTTTAAAAACAATCAAGAATTATGTAATATTTTTATAGATTTCAAGAGTTGGGTTTCCACGAAAGACAGCCTAGGATAACTGTGTAAATGGATCGAGCCAATGACGAACGTGTAAAACAGGTGGCCGTGGGGGCGGGCATTTTGATCCTGATTGGAGTGGTTGTGCCCACTGCTTTGGTGGGTTGGAGGTATTTGCCCGGCCTGCTAGGGGAAACCGTCGGGACGATCATCGGCGTGATGACGACGCCATTCTGCATGGAGACGTCTTTCATAGTTCTTGGCATCACCATCGTGATCGCGCTGAACAATTGGCGACGTTTCAAGGACGGGGATGATTTTGTATATTTGGAACAAATTGATGGCACGGATGCGCCTGACGATTTGCCCGATCAGGCACGTTGGGCAGTTTATCGCGAGAAGCCACTGGATCCAGTGGCGCCCACACGACTCGAACAAGCGGAAGGAGCATTTGCCATCGGCGATTATCCAGCAGCAGTCGAGTGGATTGGCTCGATGGAAAACACGGAGCTCGCCCTAACCGAGACCCTCAACCTCAGATTGCAACTTGCACGCGCGACTGACAAAACAGAATTGATAGAAGCTCTTGAAAATGAGCTCGCCCGCGTGAAAACGAAAGGGTTGTGAACGCTTGAACACTACGCGATTATTGCCTTCCGATTTCCGAATGATTCAGGGTTAATCCCGATCCGTGAACGACGATCTCTTAACCATCAATCCGAGCAATTTTTTGAAAATGGCCCACGGCGATGTCAACGGGCTCAAACAGCTCGCCTTCGATTTTTTCAATGACACGCGCCTCCGGATGACGGGTTGGCTGTCGCTGGTCGAAACAGGAGATTTTTCCCACTTGCGAGATGATCTCCATCGATGCAAAGGCGGTGCCTCGCTTTTTGGGCTTGAGCGGATTGTTTCGCTAATCGGGTCCTGTGAGAGTTCGGATGTGATTGAATCGCGCGGTTTCGATCTATCAGTATTCGAAAAAGAACTCACGGCAGCCGAGCAGGCGGTCGGCGAATTGGCGGGTTGATCTCACGATGGCAGGCAAACTTCAATCACCGGAAAAGGAGCTGCGTTTCACCCGTTCTGGGCAATCCGCCATTTTCTGGGTGATCGCCGCAGTGCTGGCTGCAATTTCCGTCACGCTTCTCGCCACCGCTATTTACCGCGACATCAATCCCCTGCTGCCGCATCCCGCGTGGGCCGTGCTGCCCTTGGCTCTATCAGGAGTCATTGCGAAATTAGCAATGAATCTAACGAGGCACGCTTATCTCATACTTTCTCCCTTAGGAATCGAAATTTTCCCATTTTTCCGGTCCGCAAGTGGGATGCGTCTAGTGACCTGGCAGGAAGTGTCAGCAGCCGAGGTAAATGAAAAAATGACACGGCTCACCCTCCATCACAATGCTGAGAAATCGTCGGGCATTCACCTCTCCCTCACACCCATTCGTGCGGATCGCCGAAGCTTGCTTGCCAAGGCCATCATGGGGAGACTATCTCCGGGCAGCCACAGCGGCTGAAATCTCCGATTCCCATCATGCGCCATCACTCACGACAAATTCTCTCGGTGGAAGAAACCTTCGGCCAGAACAGTTGGCATTGCGAACTTGTCGAAGGCCGCGACGTCCTGCGCGCGGGCTTCGATGCGCATCACACTCGCGTGGACATGATTGTCCAAGCGTATCCGCAGTTGAACGCTTTGACGGTTGTTTCTGAATCGAAAATGCCGCTCGACGACGAGCATGTGCCGGTCGTGTTAGAGCTGCTGGCTCGTGCGAATAAACAACTCACACTCGGTGGATTCGAGTATGACATGGACCGCGAGTTTCTCGTTTTCCGCATTACCAATCTCTTCGAACGCGAAAAATTCGACTCCGACATCATTTCCTCAATGGTCCATTGCGCGATCGCTGAATTGGATCGGCTCACACCTTACGCGGCGATCGTTAGAGACACGCCGGGCGATCTGCTCGATGATCTCGACATCACGCGTCTGTTGATGCGCGAGGACATCATCCCACCCGTCCCCGGCGATGAGGAAGAAGAGGAATATTGAGAGCGGCAAGAAGCTGCTCGACCCGCCTCTTCAGAGTCTGTAGAAAATGGCCATGAAAGCACTTCTTCTCCTCGCCATCTTCGCACCCCTGCTGCACGCCAATGAAACGACAGGCCATCCATCAGACACTTGGGAATGGACGTTAGAGAGCGGCTATCTTTGGAACATCGGCAGCAATACCGATATTAATTACGAGATCATTCCCACCCAACTGACCCTGCGCTCCCCTGTGGCGTGGACCCTTTGGGAAGATGATGCGGGAGCGAAGCTAGTTGTTAGGAATCGCTTTTCGGCATTGTTTGAATCCATCACTGCTGGCCCAGAAAGCTTGTATGTGGGCCTCTCTGCGGCACCCTCGGTCGAGTATTGGTTTCCCTCTCAGAAAACTTCGGTGTTTTTCTCCTTAGGAGGAGGCTTCGGGTGGACTGACAGCTCAGGAGGCGAACAAGGATTAGGCCAAGATTTCACGTTCAATTGGTTCAGCCAACTCGGCTTGCGCCAAAAGATCACCACCGATATTTCCCTGCTCGGCGGACTCTATTTTATCCATCACTCGAATCTCGGTCTGACCGACCCGAATCCGGGAATTGACGCTCTGGGATTTACGCTCGGCTGTGCTTGGACGTTCTGATCACACACCGCGCTGCGGTAGCATTTTTCTAAATGTTAGGTTGATTCGAGGGGTAGTGACCTTTTTCGACTTCGGTACACTGTGCAGCCAATGTGCCTGCGTGGCACCCTTCATCACTAACAGGCTCGCGCTCTCGAGAATCAGGGAAACCGTTTGCTGCATCCGCTTGTGCTTGAGGGAGAATTTCCGATCCGCCCCGAAACTGAGGGACGCAATGCAAGGTTCTTCTCCCAGCGATTTTTCATCATCACTGTGCCAAGCCATTCCCTCGCCGCCATGGTGATAGAGATTGAGTAGGCAGGAATTAAAGTGCGTTCCAGTTAACCGTTCCACCGCGTGCTTGAGCTCCGAGAGCTCCGCAGTCCAGGGGAGTGCCTGTTTTGTGGTCCCCGAGTATGTGTAGGCAAATTCGGAATCACCATACCACGCGACTTCACGCGCCGTGACGATGCGCTTTCCAAAGATCACCACCTCGTCATGTTGCCACGGAATGCGGTCCAGCAGTGCATCGAAATATTTCCGCTCGGCATCCGCCGTGAAAATTCGCCCATGGTAGTTTACCGTGCCATCGCAAGGCAGCAAATTCACCTCATGGCCATTTCCAAACAAGTCCATCAGGTATTTTGTTAGTTTAAGCTGCCGAATGGCGTTCGAGATTTTCTAACTTTTTCGTCTCGCGGTACATCATGGTGAATTTACTCAAAGCCCACCGCTGCCCGCGCGCCCAGGCGGTGCGCCCGAATCACCTTTGCCAATTCCGAATCTGCGCTCCAATTCGCGCATGCCAAACTCGGTGAGTGTAGGCCTCCCGTCGGATGCGCAATAGGGCAGATCGCAGGTGAATAATTCCGCAAGAAGCGACTGTGTTTCCGCCAGCCTGGGCAGCACCAGCGCGGCGGCCCGTCTTGATAGAACCTTGGCAAGCCGATCAAAAGCAAAGCGCGCGCCGGGCGATGGGTCGTGAAGCAGTTCATCTAGCAGCGCACAGAGAAATGAGCGAGGATCCTCCACCGGCAAGCACGCTGGCAAACTCCTGATTTGTAACGTGTTTCCTCCAAATGCTTCTACCTCGATCCCAGAATCTAACAATGAGATTCGCTCACGCAGCACCAGATCGACATCGCGAGGGTCGAGCTCGATTAACACCGGAACCAGCAATCCCTGCGTTTCGAGACCCGCTGCATGTTGGCTGAGCAGTTTTTCGTAAAAAATCCGGTCATGCGCGGCTTTCGGGTCGAACAAAACCAGCCCGTCCTCGCTCTCTAACAAAACCAGCCGGTGATGCAATAGGCCAATGATCCGAAAACCGGTTCCATTCGCAGCAACGGGCGTTTCCTTCACGCTGCCGACAGCCACAGGTGCAGCATTTTCCATTTCCGGAAGGTGAGGCTGCGGCGTGTGAAAACTCGGCATGATCGGCACCGGGACTGATCTCCCTTCATTTTCCGGAACCACCTCCACCGTCGCAAAATCCACTTGCGGAGAAATTTTTGGCGCGGGTGGACGCAGACCTTCCGCCACCGCTTGCAAAATCGCGTCACGGATATCGAGAGGCCGATGAAATCTAACTTCTCGCTTCGCCGGATGCACATTCACATCTACCAAAGTCGGCTCCAAATCTAACCATAACCAAGCTGCCGGGTACATTCCATCCGCGATGGCACCTCGAAATCCTTCGGCCAGCGCCCTCGAAATCACCGCATCCTCCACCGGCCTGCCATTCAGGAAAACAAACTGGTGCCGCCGTCCCTTCCGCGCGTGGCGAGCGGGCAACACGTAGCCTTCCACGGAAATCCCGTTTCCATGAGTGAGTGGGAGCGCAACGAGCTCTCGCGCCAAGTCATTTCCCAAAATTTGCCGCACCCGATCTAACGCCTTGGCCGCAGGTGGCAGATCGAAAATTTCTCGATCATCCCGCCGTAGCCGGAAACGCACATTCGGCGCGGCCAGCGCGTGCAAGCGGAGTTGGTGCTCCACGTGCGCCGATTCCGTGGTTTCCGCCCTCAAAAATTTTCGCCGCGCAGGCATATTAAAAAACAAAGCCCGCGCCTCGATCACCGTGCCCGGCGCACAACCGGCGTCTCGCACATCTCGCACTTTCCCTCCATCTACCAGAATTTCCGTCCCGGCCACCGCATCGGTTTCCCGGGTCACCATGCGGAAACGCGAGACACTCGCGATGCTCGGCACCGCTTCTCCGCGAAATCCCAAGGTCCGGATCGCTGCGAGATCACCGGACGTCCGCAGCTTGCTCGTCGCATGCCGCTCTAACGAAAGCAGCGCATCCTCGCGTGACATCCCGCAGCCATCGTCGCTCACCCGAATCAATGCCGCCCCGCCTTGATCCATATCCACCCGGATTTCCCGCGCCCCGGCGTCGATGCTATTTTCCACCAGTTCCTTCACCACGGATGCCGGGCGCTCCACCACCTCGCCCGCGGCCACTTGGCTGGCGAGAATATCGGGGAGCACGCGGATCTTAGGCACGCCGGAGACTTGAGATTTCCGAGTTCAGAAACAAGAAGGAAGAAGCGCCGCGACACATCTTCCCCTGATCGCTCTTGCCTCTGGACTCGGGACTCTCCTAGTCTCCGCGCCACATGGCAGGCTTTTTCAAATCTCTTTTCAACAAGGTCACCAATCGTGCGGAAATCGACTGGGACGAACTCGAAGCCGATCTCATTTCCTCCGACATCGGCATCCGGCTCACCACCTCCATCATCGACGAGCTCCGTAATCTCGGACGCGAGGTCTCTGCCGACGACGTTGTAGAGATCACCCGCCGCCAGCTCGCCGAGAAGCTCGACGCCGATTTTCTCGCCCCCACCCCGCGATCTGATGGGAAACCTTTCGTTATCCTCGTCGTCGGCGTGAACGGCACTGGGAAAACGACATCCTCTGCCAAACTCGGCCTCTGGCTCACCAAACGCAGTCACTCGGTCATCCTCGCCGCCGCCGATACCTTTCGCGCAGCCGCCGTCGAGCAACTCCAACGTTGGGGCGACCGCCTGAAAATCCCGGTCGTGAAAGGCAACCCTAACGCCGATCCTTCATCCGTCTGTTTTCACGCCCATCAGAAAGCCATCGCGGAGAAAACTCAGTTTCTCATTTGTGGTACCGCTGGCCGCATCCACACCCGCCATAATCTGATGGAAGAGCTCGGGAAAATCCGCCGTACTCTCGCCAAACAGGACGATACCGCGCCCCACCTCACTCTGTTAGTCGTCGATGCCACCACCGGCTCGAACGCTCTCCAACAGGCCAAGGAATTCCACAAAGCCAGCCCGCTCGACGGCCTCATCGTCACCAAGCTCGACGGTTCCGGCAAAGGCGGCATCGCCGTCACGATTCAAGACGAACTTAAAATCCCCACCCGCTTCCTCGGCACCGGCGAGGAAGCGGAAGCCTTCACGATTTTTCGTCGCGACTCGTTCGTAAAAGAAATTCTCTAGCAGATTAAGTCGTGAAAAGCTGCGGCATCTTGCCTGCCCAGCCAGCAGCTGATTGATCCGGGATTAGGCAATCAGGGGGCCGGTTGCATCCCATTGGGGCTCATGGATTTGTTGCGATTTTTGGAGGATTGCCCATTGCACAGATGCATTGGCATGGCAGACTCCGGCACGAACGCGATGACAACGGATATTCTGCAAGAGCAAATCAAGGAGACCAGCGGCTGGATTCAGGCGGTGAAGGATGAAATGGGGCAGGTACTGGTCGGCCAAGAGCGACTCGTGGACCGCTTGCTGATCGGCCTGCTGTGCAATGGCCACATCCTGCTAGAAGGGGTGCCGGGCTTGGCGAAAACGCTCGCGGTAAAAGCGCTTTCCGGCTCGCTGGATGCCTCGTTCGCGCGATTCCAATTTACCCCCGACCTGCTGCCCGCAGACTTGGTGGGAACGATGGTGTATCACCCGCAGGACACCCGCTTCGAGCCGAAGCTGGGGCCGATTTTTAACAACCTCATTCTCGCAGACGAAATCAACCGCGCACCCGCGAAAGTGCAGTCCGCCCTGTTGGAGGCGATGCAAGAACGCCAAGTTACGTTAGGCGACCGCTCGTATCCCCTACCCCAGCCATTCTTGGTGCTGGCGACGCAAAACCCGATCGATCAGGAGGGGACCTATCAGCTCCCTGAAGCGCAGTTAGATCGTTTCCTTCTCAAGGTAACAGTGGGCTATCCGAGTAAGGACGAGGAACTGATGATCCTAGACCGCATGGCCACCTCCACCCCACCCTATCAGACGAAGACAGTCGCCACGCCTGAGCAAGTCGCGGCATCGAGGGAGCTGGTAAACCAAGTTTATATCGATCCGGCCATTCGGAAATACATCGTGCAAATCATCCATACCACGCGTTTCCCCACCTTGGTCGATGCACCGTTGAAAAACCTCGTCCGCGCCGGTGCTTCGCCCCGGGGCACGATCAATCTCGCGCTCACTGCGCGTGCCCGGGCATTCATGCAGGGCCGGGCCTATGTCACGCCGCAGGATGTGAAGGACATGGCGCTCGATGTGCTGCGTCACCGGATTCTACTCACGTATGAAGCGGAGGCAGAGGAAATGACTACCGACTCGATCATCGAACGGATCATGATGAAGGTGCCGGTGCCTTAGCGGATTTGAGATTTGAGATTTCAAATTTGAAATTATTGAGATGCTAACGGATGAACAGATCGAGGAGATGATGGCGCGCGTGCGCAAGCTAGAGCTCAAGGCCCGGCGCTTGGTTCGCGAGTCATTCTCCGGCGAATACCTTTCTTCGTTCCGGGGGCAGGGCTTGGATTTCGACGACTTTCGCGAGTATCAGCACGGGGATGAGGTGCGCTTCATCGACTGGAACGTGACAGCGAGAATGAACGCGCCGTTCGTTAGAAAGTTTCGTGAAGAGCGGGAGCTATCCGTGGTGATGGCCGTGGATGTCTCGGGCTCAGCGGACTATGGCAGCGTTTCTCTCAGCAAGCGCGAGATCGCAGCGGAAACGGCTGCGGTGTTAGGCTTCAGTGCGCTGCACAACGGAGACAAGGTAGGGCTGCTCATTTTCGCCCAAGAGCCTCTGTTATTTATCCCGCCGGAAAAAGGCAGCCGCCACCTGTTGCGGATGATCCGGGAAATCTTGGTGGCGAGACCGGACAAGCCAGGCACCTCGGTGGCGGAGGCCTGTGATTTCCTTATCCGCACACTGCGCAGGAAATCCCTTATCTTCATGATCTCCGACTTTTTCTCGGAATCGTTAGAAAAACCACTGGGCAAGTTGGCACGTAAACATGAGACCATCGCACTGCGCGTGCTTGATCCGCTAGAGACTAAGCTGCCACAGGCAGGCAAGGTAGTGATGATCGATCCTGAGACGGGATTTGAAACGTGCGTCAATACGAACAATGCGAACCTGCGCATGGGCTATGCCAAGCTCACGCGCCGCCAACAAGAAGGCGTGACCGCAGTTTTTAAGAAGCATGGCATCGACTCCGCAGATCTTAGCACCGACGGCGACACCTTGCTAGCGCTGCACCAACTCTTGAAAAAACGCAGCCGCAAACGCTCAGGATGAAAGCGAAGAGCGTCAGTTTTGAACTCATGGAACCCGCGCACCCCGAGGCTCTGGTCCCGGATTCGCAATTGGAGCAATGGATGCTCCCTTCCGCTGTGGCGCTGCTGCTCGTGCTCGCGCTATGCATCATTTTCTGGAAAAGAAAAAAGCCCACTCCAGATCCGCACGCCCTTCGCAATGCTGCCTATCAGGACGCAGTTGCGGCACTCGATAAGATCACCGTTACACAAGGTCGCGATGCCGCTGTCCTCACATCATTGATCTTGCGGAAGTATCTATCAAGTGCTGCGGGTGATCCGGCGCTGTTTGAAACGCATGAGGAATTCATTTCCCGCCATGATGGATTGAAGGCTTTTACGCCGGACGCCCGCAAAGCTGCTGAAGACGGGTTCGCGCGCCTCGTCTCACTGAAATATGCGGCGAGTGTCCCGGATGCTGACTCCTTGTTGGTGGTGGATGAGTGCCGCTTACTGCTAGAAACCCTTCACCACGGATTCGCGGCATGAGTGCCTTTATCGAACACTTTCATTTCGCCCAGCCCGGCTGGTTGCTACTGCTGTTTCCGGCGGCGATGCTATTGCTGCTGCGCCGTGGGCGAGGTTCCGATGCTGCGGTGCTTTTTCCTAATCTATCCGTACTGGTGAGCCTAGGCATGCGTGTCCGCCGGACTGCATGGAGCTTCGGCCTGCCGCTGGCATTCGTCGCATTGTTGTTAGCAATCACTGCGATGGCACGCCCGGTATGGAGAAATGAATATCAGAGCAGGACCGCCAGCGGGATCGATATCATGATCGCGTTCGATGTCTCCCTTTCCATGAAGATCGATGACTTCATCGACCGTGGGCAGCACGTCCAAAGAATCGTGGTCGCCAAGCGGGTCGTGGACGATTTCATCAGCCGCCGCCCGGAGGACCGGATGGGCTTGATCGCCTTCGCTGGCAGACCGCGTGACGCCAGCCCAATCACGCTGGACCATCAATGGCTGCGAAATGCGCTTGATGAGATCCGCCTGAACGAAGCAGACCGCGGCACGATAAAAGAACAAGGCACCGCGATCGGTTCCGCGCTGGCAGCCGCATCCGTCCGGTTAGAGGCGCGGGATGCCAAGAGTAAGGTCATCGTGCTCATCACCGACGGTGCAAGCAACTCAGGGAAAATTTCCCCGCTTGAGGCAGCCGAACACGCGAAGACACTGGGCATCAAGATTTACACCGTCGCCATCGGCACCACGGAAGGCCGCGTGGACCAGACGATCCAGCGATTTCCCTATCAGGAGTTTGATTTACCCACATTGGAAAAAATCGCAAAAATGACAGGTGCCGAGCATTACTGGGCACAAGATCTAGCCACTTTGGAGAGCACTTTCAAAACCATCGATCGGTTGGAAAAAACGGATGCGAAAAGCCTCACTGTGATTGATGATACTGAGTTATTCCCCTGGTTTCTAGCAGCCACCTTGCTCGCGGCGTTTGCCTCTGGCTTGTTCCTAGCCCTCAATCCCCCACCCGCATCCTGATGAGATTCGCGCAACCTGGCTGGCTGGTATTGTTGATCCTACTCCCGCTGATAGGAATCGGGGCGCTGTTAGCATCCCGATTGAGGAAGCAGCAGTGGGAAGCCTTCGTGGCCCCGCGCCTGCGCGGGGCTCTGCTCAAGCGGGGGAGTTCCCTACCCCGCTGGGTCGCACTGTTTTTCCTACTCACCGCCTGCGCAGCGATGATCATCGCCCTCGCCCGCCCACAGGGAGATGCCGGAGTTAAAACGGAAAAGACGATGGGCCGCAACGTGCTCATCGCACTGGATCTATCACGCAGCATGCGGGTGAGCGATGTGAAACCGGATCGACTGGCGCAAGCCAAAGTGGTGATCTACGAACTGCTCGAAGCAATGCCGAACGAGCGCATCGGCTTAATCGGATTTGCCGGGGATGCCTATCTTTACGCTCCTCTAACAGTCGATCACAGTGCCGTGCGGGAAACCGTGCAACAGGTGGATGAAACCTGGGCACCCAAGGGTGGATCGGACCTAGCCTCGGCCCTGCATCTCGCCACCGAGACGCTCAAGAAAACTGGCCAGAAAAATAACGCCTTAGTCATTCTGAGCGATGGTGAAAAGCATGAAGGTGATCTCGATGCAATGGTCGCAGAAGCGGAGAAATCCGGAGTTTATATTTTGGCCGTGGGAGTGGGCACGGAGGATGGCGGCTTTGTCCCCAATGCCGATTTCCCTAACGGTCAAATGGTGGATCAAAGCGGCAAACCCGTGGTGAGCCGCCTGCAAGCGGACGTGATGCGCAAGCTCGCCGCTCAGACCAAGGGGCGTTTCGCGCTGGCGGGCTCCGGCCTCGACATTCCTCAAATGGTAAAATCCGTGGTAAAGGATCTGGACGCGTTCGAGATGAAAGGCAGGGACCGCCGAATTTCCATCGAGTTCTATCAATGGCTGTTATTTCCAGCGATTCTCTTTCTCATAATTTCTATCACCGCCAGCACCCGCTGGAAAGCGGTGAAGCTGGCGGTTCTGATCGCTGGTGCAGGCTTTATTTCCGACCGAGCTCAAGCCAGTGATGCCACTCATGCGAAGGCCGAACTGATCGAAAAGAATAACGAGGAAGCACAAAAATCCTACCACCAGTTAGCTGAAACCGCGCGAAATTTGGATCAAGCGACCCGCTACCGCCTCGGCGAGGCCACGGCTGCCTACCGCAGTGGTGATTTCCGCGGCGCCCGAACCGCGTTCAGCCAAAGCTTGCTATCAGGTGATAAGGAAATTCAGCAAAATGCTCATCTAGGGATGGGGAACTGTTTGTTTCAACTGGGCTGGCAAGGTCTCTCCACAAAAGCCTATCCGAATAGCCCAGCCGCGTTGCCGGACCTCAACCGCTTCGACACGCTGGTAAAAGAAATGCTGGCAAAACTCCGCGAGTCGGAAGCCCCTGAGGAGGGTGAGGCTAACGGATATGTCCGCGTAGAGTCACTCATCACGAACTGGGTGGATGCGGTGAGGCATTTTAAATCCGCTTTGGTTTTCGAGCCATCAGACAAAGTGCCACAACAGAACCGAGACCTGACTATCACCTACCTCAAGCGCTTGCAGGAACTGCTAGAGGAGGAAGAGAAAGAAACGGAAGAAGCCATGCCGCAACCCCAGCAGGGACAGGGCGAGCCGCAGAAAGGTAAGGGCGACCCCGGCGAGGGTGCCCCTAACGACAACGAGGGCGACTCAGATGGAAAGAAGAAACCGGGCGGCACAAAAGACGGTGACCCAAAGGACCAGCCCGGCAAAGATGGGGACAAGCCAGATCAAAAAGACGGAAAAGCCGGAAAAGGCGGAAAGAAAGATTCCAAGGAGAATGATTCAAAAAACGGAGAAAAAGACCCTAACGAAAGCCCTACGGACCGCGCTCGGCGCATTCTAAAAGAAAATGCAGACCTCGAAAAAGGCCCGCTCAGCCCGGGGCGTTACGAGTTCCAAAACCCTAAAGAAGATTGGTAATAGCATGATCCCATTCACTCATTTTCGCTTATTTCCCGCCGCCTTCGCATGGCTGTGTCTCATCCTGTGCATCAACGGCCAGACCTCCAGCCAGCTTTCTAGCTGTTTTCTCGCGAGGGGCGAGCAGGCTTTGTTAGATGTTTCCGTTGTCGGCGGCGAGCCGAAATCACTTCCGCTGATCACGTCTGTGAAAAATCTACTGATCCAGTCGGCAGGTAGAGGCCCGCAAACCCGGATGCTGCCGGGGAGAAAACTGGAATATGTATTTGAATACATTATTTCAAGTTATGAAGTAGGCGACTATGTGATCCCGCCGATCGAGGTCATGGTGGCAGGTGTGCCAACGCGTAGCGAGCCGCTAGAGTTCAAGGTTTTCAATCCGGATGACCTCCAATGGTCCGAGGTGGAAGTGCAGGGCGCGATGGTCCGATACGCCAGCTCGTTCCGGGCAATGAAGAAGGAACTGTATGAAGGAGAGACCACCTATACGGAAATCAAGGTGTTCATCCCTGATACGCTGAACGTGGCCGACTGGGGCATCCCCGATTTCCAGCGGGACGGCCTAACAGCATGGAGATTCCAACCTTCCCCCATGCAAAGCCAGGTCAACCTGCTAGGGCGACGCTACATTTCCGTGGCCTACCCCAGCACCATCACCCCCACCCGCGTCGGCCAGGTCGCAATCGGTCCGGCCAAGGTGCGGCTGAAAACGGTGCAGGTCGTGATGAATCCCTATCCAGTCCGTGAATACGTGGATGTCTATCTGGAAGTTCCGAAACTGGGCTTCAACGTAAAAAAACTGCCTGAAGGTGCGCCCGAGGGCTTCGACAACGCGGTGGGCAGCTTCCGCGTGAGTGCCAGCACGACCACGACGGAGGTGAAGGAAGGCGATCCTATTTCAATCGATCTGCTAGTCTCTGGCCGTGGGAATCTCGACACGCTTCGCGCGCCCAAGCTCCTCGACCCCACGGGTTGGAAAATTTATGAACCCACCACCGACCAACGCGGTGATGAGCGCCGCCAGCTTTCCGGCAATGCCGTGTTCCATCAATTCATGCGACCACTCGAACTCAAGCGGCAGGTGCCGCCGTTCCGCCTCGTTTATTTCGATCCTCAAGATGAGACTTATAAGACAGTGACCACCGAGCCGATTACCCTGAATATGATTCCAGGCAGCGCCCCAAAAATCGAATCGGATGGAGTCGTCCAGTCCATGCCAGTGCCGATCGAACGCATGACGGATATTCTAGCAGTCATCAGCCCGGCGCAACTCACTGTGCCGGTCGCCGGGGCGTTTCCCCTTTGGATCGGTCATCTAATCGGTGGATTGATCGGACTGGGGCTGATCACCAAAGCACTGTGGATGTGCTATGCCCCGCACCTTAAAAAAGATCCGGAGCGGGTAAAGCGCCTGGGCGCGCTCAAGGAAATCGAAAAAACGGATGCTCGAAACGATGGAGAATTTCTCAAAGCGGCAGGAAATTATATCGAACTCTGGCTGGGCGGAAATCAGCAAGCAGAAATTCTAACGATTCTCGCCGAGCGAGATGCCGTTTGTTTCCGTAGCGAGAAGCCCCAAGCGTTGCTCGATCCAAGCCGCCGCACTGCCATTTTAAAAACGCTTCGTAAGGCGGCGCTGGCCTGCCTCACGCTTTCCTTGTTAGCAGGAAGCGCCATCCCGGCACGGGCGGCAGATGTGGCTCACGATGCCCGGGAGGCCTACGATTCCGCCAAGTATGACGATGCGATCAAATGGTGGCTGAGCGCGGGAAAATACGAAACACTCTCAGCCGATACTCTCTATAACATCGGGAATGCTTGTTACAGGTCCGCTGCCCCGGGTTACGCGGCCCTCTATTACCGCCGCGCGTTGAACCGCGATCCGAGCCACGAAGAGTCTCGCCAGAACTTGCGATTCATTGAGCGAAAATACGGTTCGATCACCATTCAGCGCCCGGATTTCCAATATGCCCTAGCAAAGATGCCACTCACCGGATGGAAAGCCATGTGGTGGGGCGGACTCTGGCTGTCTGGTCTTTCGTTGTTAGTTTTTCCCGCCACCCGAAGTGGCGCGCGCGTGCGCATCGCTGCAGTGGGATGCTTGGTGTTAGGTCCCATGATTGCCTCGGTGGGAATACTTGGCTGGCGCTATTTTCCAAATGACGCGGAGTTTGCATCGGTGGAGCACCAAGCGGTCATCATCTCCGAAAAAGCGGTGTTGCACGCGGATGCCGCCCGCACTTCGCCCGAAGTGATCGATGCGCCTCCGGGTTCGCTTTGTGAAATCATCCGCGAATCTGGGGACTGGACTTACGTCGCCTTCGCTACCAAAACACGTGGCTGGGTGCCTAAGGAGAGTTTGGAAAAGGTTCTTCCCCACGAGACTCCCACGCCACCCAAGTTCCGAAAACCCAAGGCCGACGGAAAAACAGCCTAACCAAACCGCCCCTTGATCGGCGCACTAGTCCTCCTATTTTTACTAACCGTTTCTTTCCATCATCCAACCAAACTAACAACCAAATGAGCCTTCCTCTGCTTCAAACACTCCACATTGCCGGCGTGATCGCGCTGTTCACCTCCCTCGGGGCCACCTTGCTTGGCGGATCCGGTAAAAAAGGAGCTTCCATCCTTCACGGTGTCTCCCTCCTGCTGATCCTAGTCATAGGCTTCGCAATGCTGAAAAAGCCACCCATGAGCCAGCACTGGTGGATGGTCAAATTAGGCCTTTGGCTATTCATTGGAATGGCCCCCGCCCTCTCCAAGCGAAAGGTGCTGCCCGCCTCCGTGGTGCTGATCCTCTGCATTCTCGCCGCCATCACTGCCGCATGGCTGGGAATCAGAAAACCGTTTTAACAGAGTTTCGCCACCCACAAAGAAATCGTCGATTTAGAAAATGAAAAGACGAAAATATCTCTGCGCATCGCTGGATTGATTGGAAATCAAAGAATGGCAATATCTAACAGAAATGCAATTTTTAAGTTATCATCTTTGCTCCTCGCCGTCGTGACGCTGGCGGAGGCGCAGGGGCGTGAGCCGCCGGAATCTCCCCAGGTGCTAGAAGACCGACGGGTCATATTCCGCTATCAGGATCCAGACGCTGAATCCGTGATGCTCAAGGGCATCAAACGCACCTTGGTGGAAATGAAGCGCGGCCCCAAGGGAGTGTGGTCAGTCACGGAGGGACCGATGGACCCGGGAATGTATGACTATAGCTTCGTAGTCGATGGCGAGCAGATGCTCGATCCCTCGAATCCGTCACTGAAGCCAGAACGGAACCCGGACACGAGTTCACTTGAGATCACTAGCAACACCCCACTTTTCTATCAGTGGAGTAACATCCCCCACGGGACGGTCCACTTGCAGACTTATTTTTCAGAACCACTGAAACGTCTGCGCCGCCTACGGGTTTACACTCCGCCGGGTTATGAACAGGATGCGGGGAAACACTATCCAGTTCTCTATCTCTTTCACGGTACGGGGGATACTGAGGCCACGTGGACGGAATTCGGACACGCGCACCTCATCCTTGATAATCTAATCGCAGCGGGAAAATCCGTGCCTATGTTGATGGTAATGCCGGATGGGCACGCCGATCTCCAAGAAGAGGAAGGCGACCATAAAGCGAATTTCATCAAATTCGAAGCAGATATGCTCGGCTCGATCCTGCCCTTCGTGGAAGCAAATTACCGCACGATTCCGACGCCCGGCGGACGCGCGATCAACGGTCTGTCGATGGGTGGAATGCAATCGCTGGAAATCGGGCTGAATCACCCGGATCTTTTTGCCTACGTCGGGGGGATGAGCGCTTACGTTCCGTATCCAGAAGAGTTGCTAAAACCCGCACTGAAGGACCAAAATCTGAACGACAAACTCAAATTGCTCTGGATCTCTATCGGCAAGGACGATTTCCTACTCAAAGATGCGGAGAATTTTCACAAGCTTCTACGGCAGCACGATATCCACCTCCAATGGAACCTAACGGCTGGCAGTCACGAATGGCCCGTCTGGCGGGGGTATCTGCGGGACTTCGCTCCCATCTTGTTTAGGACGAAGGATTGATGGGCCGTGCGTGTGATGTTGCCATGTCGTGCCAATTCAATCCTACGTTCGATCCTGCAAACTCTAAAAATCGTTAGATTTTCACAACCTCTACCTGCACCTCCATGCGGCATTGACCCGTGCCACAATAGCTTCCTCTAACTGGAGCAACGTCCTCATAATCGCGGCCCACCGCGATTTTAACGTATCGTTCGTCAGCAAGTGTATTGTTAGTTGGGTCAAATCCAATCCAGCCCGCCCACGGCAGGTAAATCTCGCTCCATGCGTGTGATGCCTGCGCACCTACCAATGTATCCTTCGGACCGTTATACAAATATCCGGATGCATAGCGAGCCGGAATCCCGACAGCGCGGCAAAGCCCTAACATGACATGGGTGAAATCCTGACACACGCCGCAGCGCATTGCGAACGCATCCTCGAGATGGGTGTTCACATTGGTGGACCCGGGTTCATAACGAAATTCTCGATAGACCCATGACATGAGGGCCAAGGCCTGATCATAGATCGATGTATATCCGGCCGTCACATCCACCGCCTGCCGCCAGACTTCCGGATGGCGCGATACCCAACGACTTTCCTGAAGATATTGCCAAGTTTGTTCGCGGATCGAGGAATCGTTGAGCCTTGCCAAGGTGGCCTCACGACTATTCTGTGAGATATCTAATGGCAGATTATGAACTTTGATCCGGCTTTCAATCTCGAGCCGGGTGTGGGGACTGGGCAGTTCAAAGTGTTGGGTGATGTTTTGAAATAGGTCGGTGAATCGTTTCACCCGTGTTGCCGGAATCACACGAATCAGGGCACTGATCGTTTTCTGATAGGGAAACGTCCTCGGTTCAAGATGCAGCGTGTTGATACTCTGCGTTACCGCGCTGGCGTAGTTGAAGGTCGTCCGGTGTACCACCGAAAGTTTCATACCGACCGCCGGCATCACCGACTGCTCAGGGCTGCTCACTGCTGTTGCTGTTGTTGCTCCCACTGCCACCAGGCCGCAGCGGAAAGTGAGGGAGCTTTTGCGACAGGAGTCAGTTGAATACGCTCCGGCATCAAGACGTAGGTTTCAAAAATCTCGCCGCCGATGTGATTGAAACGTTCCTGCAGCGCGTCCAGATATTCGTGCAAACCCGCTTTGAATACATCTTCCGTGGAGCCGAAGTTGAGATCAGCCAAAAGGCGTCCGGCTTCGCGCTCCGCTTCGTTAGAGAAAGCACCACGAGGGGTTCCAGAAATCAAATGCAGGCTGATATCCACCTTCTCAATGCAGTAGCGGACCGAGCGCGGGAAGTCTTTGGAGAAAATCAAAAAGTCCACAACGCTCTGCGCGGTGATCTCGCGTTGAGAAGCCCGGAAAGCTCCCATCGCCCCGCAGGACCGCAAGATTGCCGTCCAGTGTAGGGTTTCCTGAGAGACAGACTCGATGCCATCCTCATCGATGGGAAGATAACTCGAAACATCGAGGAAACGGGTCGTTTTGTCTGCTCGTTCAAGGTGCCGCCCCAGATCCATGAACTCCCATGCTTCGTTGCGCGATGTGGTCGAAGCGGCGACGCCAAGGAACGTCATCGCCGACCTTCTAACATTTTCATAATACCTTGGTGGATCGTGATTGATCAGGCGGGAGGCTTCGTCGGAGCGGGAAAAAAGATAGAGCGCGTTCAGTTCTTCCCACAACTCATCGGACAACTGGTCTCTCACCGTGCGTGCGTTCTCCCGCGCCAGCGCGATGCAGGAGGTGATGCTATTGGGGTTGCGAGGATCATCCGTTAGAAAACGGATCACCTCGTCGCTGCCGGTGTCATTGTAGAGTTTGCTGAATGCTTCCTCATCGCCGGTGCTCAAAATGATCGGCTGCCAGAAACCACGCAAGCGGTCCGTGTCCAGCTTTTCATAATCCAACAGAAGCTGCTGATTGACATCGATCAGCCGGGCGAGGTTATCGGCCCGCTCGACATAGCGGACCATCCAGTAAAGTGTGTTTGCGACGCGGGAAAGCATAACAGTTTATTTAATCACGGAGCACCCAAGTATCTTTGCTGCCGCCACCTTGGGAAGAATTCACAATGAGAGAGTCTTTCGTTAGAGCCACACGGGTCAACCCACCAGGCACGATTTTCACTTCATCTCCGTAGATAATGTAGGGTCGCAGGTCGATGTGGCGGCCTTCCATCGCTCCATCGCACCATGTGGGGGAACGTGAAAGAGAAATCACCGGTTGCGCGACGTAGTTCCGGGGGTCCGCGATGATGCGCTCGCGGAAATCCGCGATTTCATCCTTGGTGGCGGTCGGTCCCATTAGCATTCCATATCCGCCGGACTCATTGGCCGCTTTCACGACAAGTTCGGGGAGGTTCTTGAGGATATACTTCATGTCCGCTTCTTCAGAGGCTAGGTAGGTCGGCACATTCGGCAGGATAGGCTCCTGGCCGAGGTAATACTCGATCATCTTCGGCACAAAGTAATAAATCACTTTATCGTCGGCGACCCCAGTTCCCACGGCATTTGCCAGCGCGACATTTCCAGCACGGTAGGCATTCATCAGGCCGGGCACGCCGAGCACCGAGTCTTTGCGGAAAACGACGGGGTCGATGAAATCATCGTCGATCCGGCGATAGATCACATCCACCCGCAGGAGTCCACGAGTGGTGCGCATGTAAACAAACTTATCGACGACCACGAGATCCTTGCCCTCGACAATATCGATGCCCATTTCGCGGGCCAAATAACAATGCTCGAAGTAGGCGCTGTTATGGCAGCCGGGTGTGAGCAGCACACAGACAGGGTCACCTTCGCGGCGTGGCGAAATGTGATGCAGCATGTTCAGAAGTTCGCGCGGATAGGCATCCACCGGGCGGACTCCCATCGTTTCAAAAATTCCTGGAAACGCACGCTTCAACGCGTTGCGATTTTCGAGAAGGTATGAAGCCCCGGACGGACAGCGACCATTGTCCTCGAGCACATAATATTTTCCATCCGCACCACGAATCAAATCGCTACCGCAGATGTGGATGTAAATGTTTTCCGGCACATCCACCCCCCGAAACTCCGGCCGATAGTGTTTTGCTTGCTCGATATAGAACCGTGGAATCACCCCATCCTTGAGGATTTGTTGGTCGTGATATATATCGTGCAAGAAGAGGTTTAGGGCGACAATCCGCTGGGTGAGACCCGCCTCCAGATGTTCCCATTCGTGCGCGGGCATCACCCGAGGAATCGGATCGAAAGGGAAAATCCGCTCAGTACCCTGATCATCATGATAGACATTGAACGTGATGCCCTGACGAAGAAAGTAGAGTTCAGAATTGGCCTTTCGGGCGAGGAAATCTCGTTGATCGAGCTTCCCAAATTTTTGAAGCAGCGGTGCGCAGTGTCCACGGACATTACCGTCTTCACCGAACATTTCGTCGTAAAACTTGCCGGGATCGTAGCCCTTAAACATTTCCATAGGTTTCTAGATGTGAGAGTAGCACGGAGTGGGCCAACTTTTCCAAGTCCTATTTCCGCCGATTATTCAAGACCCCACAAATTTGACCATGCATGTTACCGATTCCGCTTTGATAAGATCTCCTCTTGAAAAGCAAGAACCGCCCGTCTATCCCTGCTGCGGCTCGCGCAGCCACCTTCTTTTAATCGCTATGAATGCCCTATCCCGAAGCTTATCCGCCTACTGGTCCTCCTCCATCGGGAAAAAATTCATCGTCGCCCTGACAGGGCTCGTTTTAGTCCTCTTTCTCGCCGGACACCTGGTCGGAAACCTTGTGGTCTTTCTGGGGCCAGAGTCCTTCAATCAATACGCTTATTTCCTCCACCACATGTTCCATGGAGTGGGAATCTGGGGGTTCCGCATCGTCATGCTAGTCATGGTCGTGGCCCACATGGCTGCGACCATTTGCCTTACCCGCCAGAACCGCGCGGCCCGCCAAGGCTACGAATACAAAGCCACGATTCAAGCCTCCAAGTCCTCGCGGACCATGATTTTGTCCGGCCTCACGATCCTCGCCTTTGTCATCTATCACATGCTGCATTTCACTGCCCGCATCGGGAATGGCTACAACACTCTGGCCCGCTACAAAACGACGATCCAAGGCGTGGAGGGAGAAGTCCACAACGCGTGGCTAATGGTGATCGACGGTTTTTCAGGGCTGTCCGTCCTACATGTCACTGCTTTTTATATCATCGCTATGACCCTGCTTTGCTCGCATCTCATGCACGGCGTTGGTTCTATCTTCCAGACGCTCGGCCTCCGCAGTAGGAAATCGGAAGGACTGATCAAACAGATTTCTATCGGCTACGCCCTTTTTATCTGGCTCGGCTTCATCTCCATTCCGCTCGCAATTAACTTGTTTCCCGGTTACTTCGCAGCTTTGGCCAAAGCGACCGGCCATTGATTTACTCGCCTCCCCTCTTCGCTCATTTTCCCAATTCACATACTGCCATGTCCATCGTCCTCGACAGCAAAATCCCGTCCGGCCCTCTCGATCAAAAGTGGTCGAAGCACAAGATGGATTCCAAGCTCATCAACCCGGCGAACAAAAGGAAATTCTCCGTCATCGTCGTCGGTTCCGGCCTCGCCGGTGGATCGGCCGCCGCCTCGCTCGCGGAGTTAGGCTATCAGGTGAAGTGCTTTTGCTATCAGGACAGTCCGCGCCGCGCCCACTCGATCGCCGCGCAGGGTGGCATCAATGCTGCGAAAAACTACCAGAACGACGGTGACTCCGTGCGCCGCCTTTTCTACGACACCATCAAGGGCGGCGATTTCCGCGCTCGAGAAGGGAACGTCTATCGCCTCGCCGAGGTTTCTAACTCGATCATCGACCAATGCGTCGCCCAAGGTGTGCCATTCGCCCGTGAATACGGCGGCCTGCTCGATAACCGCTCGTTCGGCGGCTCCCAAGTCTCCCGCACTTTTTACGCTCGCGGCCAAACCGGCCAACAACTTCTCATCGGTTGCTATCAGGCGCTGGAAAAGGAAATCCACAAGGGCGGAGTGAAAATGTATCCGCGCACCGAGATGCTCGATCTCGTGCTCGTCAATGGCCACGCCAAGGGCATCGTCGTCCGCGATCTGGTCACTGGGGCGATTTCCTCCCACTCTGCAGATGCTGTCATCCTTGCAACCGGCGGGTATGGTAACGTGTTTTTCCTCTCTACCAATGCGATGGGTTGCAACGTCACCGCCGCTTGGCGCGCCGCACGCCGGGGAGCGCTTTTCGCCAATCCCTGCTACACCCAAATCCACCCGACCTGCATTCCCGTTAGCGGAGACTATCAATCGAAGCTCACTCTGATGTCCGAGTCGCTCCGCAACGACGGTCGTATCTGGGCACCGAAATCCCGCGAAGTCGCTGCAAAACTCCGGGAGAAAAAAATCTCTGCCGCCGATGTCGCGGAAGACGACCGCGACTACTTCCTTGAGCGAAAATACCCGTCGTTTGGCAACCTCGCCCCGCGCGATATTTCCTCCCGCGCCGCGAAAGAAGCCTGCGACGATGGCCGTGGTGTAGCCTCGACCGGGCTCGGCGTGTATCTTGATTTCCGCGATGCTACCAAGCGCCTCGGCGAGGACACCATCCGCTCCCGCTATGGCAATCTTTTCCAGATGTATGACAAAATCGCCGGTGAGGACCCCTACAAAGGCCCAATGATGATTTACCCCGCTGTCCACTACACCATGGGCGGTCTCTGGGTGGACTACAATTTGATGTCTAACATCCAAGGACTTCATGTGTTAGGCGAAGCAAATTTCTCAGATCACGGCGCAAACCGTCTCGGAGCATCCGCCCTGATGCAAGGCCTAGCAGATGGCTACTTCGTCATCCCGACGACCATCGCCAACTACCTCGTCACTCAGAAACCCGGAACCGTTAGCACCTCGATGCCCGAGTTCAAGCAAACCGAAACTGAGGCAAAGGAGCGCATCAGCAAACTCTTCTCCATTCAGGGCAAACGCACCGTCGATTCCTTCCACCGCGAGCTAGGCCTCACCATGTGGGACGAATGCGGCATGGCACGCTCCAAGGAAGGTCTCACCAAAGCTCTCGAAAAAATCCCGCAAATCCGCGAGGAATTTTGGCAGAACGTCCGCATCCCCGGCTCGGGGGACAACGTGAACATGGAACTCGAAAAAGCTGGCCGCGTCGCCGACTTTATCGAATTCGGCGAAACGATGTGTTACGACGCCCTCGCCCGCGAAGAATCCTGCGGCGGCCATTTCCGCACCGAACATCAGTTCTTCGATAACAGTCCTGAAGTCATCGCCGGCAACACCCAAGCCGGCGAAGCCAAACGCGACGATGCGAATTTCGCTCACGTTTCCGCATGGGAATACAAGGGCAACGACACTCCGCCGGTTCTCCACAAAGAGCCGCTGGTGTATGAAGAAGTCCACGTCTCTATCCGCAGCTACGCCTAACGGACCTCGAAATTTATTTCGCCTCTTGTGTTCGTCCAGCGCAAGCGAGGACGAACACTCTTCAACCGCTCAAGCTCTCACCACCGGCCCGCAAGATCCGTCCTAGCACACAAATTTCCACCTCCCCCGCCGGAGGCAAAAAACTATCCGAAACTTGACGCGGATTTACACAGCAGACAGGCCACTGTTCCATTACGTGCCCCGGATGAGCAGTAGGTGGAGGAAGTCTTTAGCGTATCCGTAAGATTATTAGGGACTCCGCCAAATTGAAATCGATCAAGCTGCGTGCGGAGCACCATGGACTGCTACAGCCTGCTGTCGCTTTTGGCGATGCAGCCCTGCTGCTAGCCC
>JAYVNE010000250.1:0-24201 GCA_043758615.1 Akkermansiaceae bacterium | reverse complement strand
CCAAAAATGTGTGTGTCAGTTTCACCATGTCAAAATGTCCGCAATGCGCCAGACCGGAAGAAAGCCGTTTGCAACCCTGGGCGCAAGAGCGAAGCGAGGAGATGCAAGGCACTCAACGACACGGCCATGGATTTCATCGAAAGCGGGCTGGCACGGCTGCTTGGCGCGTTTTAGGATTTTGACATGGAGGCCACGCTCACCTTGATTCTCGAAACTTCCACGCCGCAGGCGTCTTTGGCAACGATCCTGCCGGATGGAACATTGGACGAGCGGAAATTCACCAGTGATCGCAGCCACAATGCCGTTTTGTTTACGCCGCTAAAAGAGGTGCTCAACGCGCGGGGCGGCCTCAAAATTGGGCGGGTGATTGTCGGCAGCGGGCCGGGGAGCTACAGTGGCACACGAGTCGGCATTGCGGCGGCACAAGGAGTTGCGATTGCCTGCGCGTGCCCGGCAGTGGCGCTGCCTTCGATTCTCGCCGTCCCCTCCGCGCAAGGTGGCGCGGCTTGCTTGGCGATTGGCGATGCGCGGCGCGGAAGTTTTTGGACAGCATCGTTAGAACATTTCCGCATGACCGCCGGCCCCGAACTCACCGATGCGGCAGGGTTGGAAAAAATCGTTAGGGAATCGCTTGAAGCGGGGATTTCAGTTTTTTCCTTCGAGGACCCTGCACGCTTCCCTCTAACGGAGGCCCTCGCTACGCAGGTGAAGCTGGAATTCCCCAGTGCGGCACGGCTGTGGCAGGCATGGCAGGCGTCTAACGATGAAACTCGCGCAAAGTGGTCAGCGGAAATCCCGCAGCCCATCTATCTCAAACCTCCGCACATCACACCCGCGAAGCGCTCATGGCTCGTTCAGCCCTGAGCACCACGCTGCCACACCGTCACGAGCGAGGTGGTCCACTGGAACTTGCGTGCTGTTTCACGAATGAGAAACGGCTCCTCCGCGCGGCGCAGCAAGGTGAAGGCGGGTGTTAGCGATTGTTGGAGCCACTCGAATGTTCCAACGACAGGCCAGTTTTCCGGCGGGGTGAATTCTTCCAGCCAAGTGCAGGGCGTGGCGAGAACGAGTTCCCCCCCGGGGTTTACCAATGATGGAAGACGATCTAACAAGCATTTCGGTTCCGGCAGGCGACAGAGGAGATTGGCCGCGTGGACGCGATCAAATGAGCCGAGATCTTTAGGCAGGCTCATTGCATCTCCTTGGAAAAATCGAAGCTTGCTGCCGTCAATATCGTTAGAAATCCGGGCTTGGAGACGAGTGCGGATTGATGCCTCCTCGCGGCGATCATAAGAAAGACTCTCACCCTTTCGCAGGGCTTCTGCGGCCCGAATGAAGGCGTGGGAAAAATCGATTCCTATCACCTCATCGCAATTCGCAGACATTTCAAACGCTGAGCGCCCGACCGCGCAGCCAAGGTCTAATCCGCGCTTTACCACAGTCGACGAAAAATGGCTTGGTGTGCGGATGGCAAAATCCAAAGCCTCGCGCATCCCCGTCGGCCATGTGCGGTCACGGGGCAAAATTTCATCCGCGGTTCCGAAATGAAACAGCAGGTATTCCTCGAGAAGTTTTTCGGATTCGTAAACGGCGCTCATCAATACGTGGGATCAGTTGCCAGCTTTGATAAGCTTTTCCGCATCACCCGATCTCGCATAGCCCGCTTGCACTTCTCTCAGGGCGATTTTCCCATCTTTGTTCGTATCGTAGAATGCAATGATCTTCGCCGGCGAGTGACCGCTGGCTTTCTGCACGGGCTTTAGCTCGGATGCTGTTAGGTAGCCATCACCATTATCATCCAAACGGTCGAACTTCTGAAGTAATCCGATCATCTGCCGCTCGGTGCGGGATTTTGGAGGGATGGGGCCGGGACCGCTGGAGCAGCCGACGGAGGCAATGACGAGTGATAAACCCAAAAGTTTCATGGTTGATTGAAGTTGGCGCAGGGCGGGCAATCGGGCAAGCTCTGATCATCACATGCAATTCCGTATCATCGTCGCCGGTAAACCCGCGCTCGCTTATGCCAAGACGGGCGTGGACGAGTATTTGAAACGATTGGGGCGATTCGGTGGGCATGAAATGGTGATGATCAAAGCAGGCAGCAGGGATGAAGTTTCGGCGAGACTGTTAGAAAAATCTCACGGTTGTTTCCGGATCGCCTTGGATGAGCGAGGAGAATGTCTGAGCACGAGGAAATTCGCAGATCGGCTCGATTCACTGGCCATGCGCGGCGATGTCAAAACCGTCGCATTTCTCATCGGAGCCGCAGATGGGCACAATGAGGAACTTCGCGACACATGCGACATGGTGCTAACACTCTCACCTTTCACGCTCCAACACGAGCTGGCGCTGCTAGTTTTGCTAGAACAGCTCTATCGGGTGGCGTCTCTGAAAAGCGGATCGCCCTATCACCGGGATTAAAACGCGTATCAGCGCCGGTATTGATTTTGCGGCATCATCCCAAACTGACCTTGTCCTTGTCCTGCAACAGGGCTGTTCCAGGGAATCTGGCTGGTTTCACTGACAGGACCCACGGGCTTATTCTCTTGTGAATCAGCACATCCGATGAGGCCGAAACCGGAAACCATCGCCGTGAAAAGAAGAACGAATTTACGTATCATAGCTAGAGTATAAAACAGGCCCCCCAGCTTGCAAGCACACGGAGACCTTGGGGGAAAAATTTGCGGGTCTCAGTTTCCAAAGGGGGCCGCAAGGATGACGCGATCACCTGGCTGAAGACGCACACCTGGGGCCAGACTTTCGAGATCAATTTCAGCGATGGTTTGGGTCGGCTCGATTGACGATGGCCGAACGCGACCGATTTTACGACCATCCCGTTGCACTAACAAGGCGGTCTGAGGGGTGAAGCCTGAATTTGAACCCGCGCCAATCACGAGGAATCCCCAATCCTGATTGACGGCTGTCACTACGGCTTCCATCGAATTACGACTGATCCGGGCATTGCGTTCAATGCCACGGGTCACTAGTCGATCAGCTTCCGCACGCTTAGATTCGAGGTTTTTCTCGGCACCGCTGACAAGTGTCTTGAACTCGTCTAGTTTGGTTTGTTTGTCCTTTTTGCTTTGCTCGATCTCCGCAATTTTTTCGGCGAGATTATCGAGAGTCACGCCGCCGCCCAAAGAGGACATGATGACATTGACCTCTTCGAGAGCTTTTTCGAGCTGGGTGAACTCGGCGGTTTGCACTTCGATCGAGGCATCGAGCTTGGAAACATCGTTCTTCATAGTAGAGCCAGTCGCCTTAAGGGTTTCGATACTTTGGCTAACCAGTTCCTTCTTATCTTGGGACGCAACAAGAAGCGCCTTTTCGTCCTTGATGTTCTTGTCCGCAGCTTCGGCCTTAGCGGTGACTTCTTTAGTTGAAGCAATCGTGGTTAGACGATCTTTTTGGAGTTCCTCAAATTTTCCAGAATGGGAGAAGGAGAAAAAGGCAGCACCACCCGCAACAACGATGGCGATAACATAAACAATGGCTTTCATGGGATATCCTGAAGGAAAAGGGTTTTAGGAAAAATCGGGGAAATCAGTTAGCGGCTGCAGGTTTAGAATCCTTTTGGCTGGAAATGACGCGGTCGCCCACCATTAGAGTGACGTCCGGCACCATCGAATCGGGAACGATACTCGCGGAGGCGCTGTTGCTTTCGACGGCGGTGACGAGAAGCTTCGCGATCGCTTGGCCATCCCTCACCACATCGAGAGTCGAGTTAGCGACGACACCCGCAGTGTTACCCGAGGCGAGGGTGACAAAACCCCAGTTTGGATAGATCGAACGAATGCGGGTTTTAAGAGACGGAAGGGAATCGCCTTTGCTGATAACGGCAAAGTTAGCCATGCTGGCTTTGATCTGGGATTCAGCCTGCGCACCTTGAGCAGTTAGATTCGCGAGTTTCGCTTCGGTTGCCGTGATGGATTGGCCCAGTTCCTCAAGCTCCCCGTTGGTCGCCTTCATCTTGGACGCGAGTTCTTTAATATCTCCGGTCTTTTCGGTCTTCTCGCGGATGCCGTCGAGCTTCTCCTTGTTAGCAGCGAGCGTGGCAGTTTTTTCGTCGAAGTCCGCCTTAAGTTTGGCATTGGATGCCTGCGCAGCCTCCTCAGCTTCCGTCAGCTTGGCAACATCAGCATCCACTCCGGCGCGTTCAATGGGGAGAGCCACGAGTTTCGCTTCAGCGGTGGTGAGTCGCGCTTGGTTTTTGGTAAGAAGACCTTTCTGGTCTTTCGTCGCAGAGATTTCAGTCTCATAAGCGGCCTTATTTTTGGTGGCAATGAAGGCCGCGAGGGCGAGAACAATTGCAGTGAGGATTCCGAAGACGTTTGCCATGGGTTTAAAAAATGAGAGCTTTGAATTCCGTGTAGGCAGAGAGTAGGAAGTCTGAATTGGCCTCGGCAACCTCAAACTTAAAAGACTTTCATTCTTGAATGCCCTTGGCTTTACAAAGCATCTGCACGAGACCATCGCTTTGCCGCCACCATGAAGTCTATTCTCCGCGTATTTTCCTACTTGCGTCACTACCCAGGCCTTGCAACTGCGCAGCTTTTTTGCGCGGTGGGGATGACCATGGCCGTCTTTATTTTCCCAAATGCGACCGGCCACGTGATTGATAAAATCATCCCTGATCCCTCCCGGCACCATGAGTTTCCATTTTGGATTTTCATCGCATTGATGGGTTTCCTCGCCAAAGACGGCCTAAATGCGGTCCGAATTTTCATCAATAACACGTTTGAGCAGAAGGTGATCTTCGATATCCGCTCGGATCTTTACGAAAAAATCCAGCGTTTGCCGCTCCAGTGGTTTGATACTCGGCGCACCGGAGACATCATGACGCGAGTGGTGGAGGATGTGACCAATATGGAGCGGGTGCTGATCGACGGTGTAGAGCAGGGCCTCATCGCCGCGCTGCAAGTCGTGGGAATTGGCATCTTTTTGTTTTTTCTAAATCCTACGGTGGCAGCCTGGGCCACCCTGCCAGTGCCATTCCTCGCGCTGGGAGCATGGGTTTACTCGACACAGGGGCGCGACCGCTATCGCAACCAACGAGATGCAGCGTCCGACTTGAACGCCCTGCTTCACGATAACATCTCCGGCGTCCGCCAGATCAAAGCCTACGCGGCAGAAGCTGCCGAACACTCGCGCTTTAACAGCTTTTCCGAGGCGCTGAGGATCGCCTCACTTCGCATGATGAAATGGTGGGCGATCTACTCCCCCGGCATGTCTTTTTTAAGAATGACGGGCTACGTGCTGGTTCTCGCATTCGGCGGCTCAGCGGTGATGAAGGGGACCCTAACCATCGGCGACTTTACAAAATTCCTCCTGTTCCTATCACTTTTCTACGAGCCCATCGACCGCCTGAACTCGCTCAACCAAATGCTTCTATCAGGACGCGCAGCAGCGGACCGGGTCTTCGACATCTTAGACTCACAAGATGAGGCAAATGCCACGCACGGAGAAAATCTTCCTAATAAAATCGCGGGGCACGTGCACTTTGATGAAGTGTCATTTGCCTATCAGGATCAGCCGACGCTACACAGTGTCACCCTGGAAGCACTGCCAGGCCAGACGATCGCGCTGGTCGGCTCGACGGGAGCGGGCAAGACGACGGTGCTCTCGCTGTTAGCCCGGTTTTACGAAAGCACATCCGGCATCATCACCATCGACGGCGTGGACATCGGTGGCTTGGCAAAATCCTCATTACGGGAGCACCTCGCCTACGTGACTCAAGAGCCGTTTCTCTTCAATGGAACGGTCCGGGAAAACCTCCTGCTCGCCAAGCGGGACGCCTCAGACATCGATCTATGGAATGCACTCGACGCCGCCCACGCGGATCACTTTGTGCGCGGACTTCCTAAGCAACTCGATACCAATGTCGGCGAGCGCGGCGTGAAACTATCAGGCGGAGAAAAACAACGCCTGTCCATCGCCCGAGCACTGCTGAAGAACGCACCGATCCTACTGCTAGATGAAGCAACCGCGTCAGTGGACTCCGAAACCGAGCGCCAAATCCAAGACGCGCTGGACCGCTTGATGGAAAACCGCACGGCCTTCGTGATCGCCCACCGGCTCTCCACCATTCAGAACGCGGACCGAATTTACGTTTTGGAAAAAGGCTGTGTCATCGAACAAGGCACCCACACCACGCTGTTAGAAGAAGGCGGAAAATATGCCGAGCTCTGTCAGAAATCTTTCCTCGCACAAGCCCCCTCAAGCCCCGCCTAGGATCTGGCTGCCGAGCATCGACTGATAGGTGGGATCGGTTTCGCGCAGCGTCTCATGATTCCCATCTGCCACAATGCGGCCTTGTTGGAAAACTAGCACGCGATCGGCGATGGTGATGGTGCTAAAGCGGTGAGCGATAATAAAGGTGGTCCTCCCTTTCACCAAGGCGGCAAGCGCTTGCTGGACCATCGCTTCACTCTCGGAATCGAGCGCGCTGGTAGCCTCGTCGAGAATTAAAATCGGGGCATCTTTGAGGAACGCGCGGGCAATTGCAATCCGCTGGCGCTGGCCGCCTGATAGAAGATCGCCACGCTCACCCACTTCCGTTTGATAGCCCTGCGGAAGGGTGCGGATGAATTCATCCGCATGGGCGCGGCGGGCAGCTTCGATCACCTCCTCATCACTCGCATCGGCACGCCCGATCCGAATATTTGAGGCGATGGTGCCAATGAAAAGCGAGGGCATCTGTGGAACCACGGCGATGGCGTTCCGCAGATCTTTCTTCGTGAATTCACGGATGTCAGTGCCATCGAACGTGATTCCACCGGATTGGGCATCATAAAATCGTGGGATCAAATGGGCGAAAGTTGATTTCCCAGCGCCGCTAGGGCCCACGAGAGCGACGACTTGGCCAACTGGGATTTTCAGATTGATCTCCTTTAAAATCGGTTCCTCTCCATAGGCGAAGGAAAGATTCTCAAAACAAATCGCCTCACGGGGCGACGCAAACACCTGCGGCGAAACAGGATCAGGAAGCGTGTCCACTTCGTTAGAAATAAATTCAATTCGATCAATCGAAGCATCCGCTTGCTTCAGCAGCGAGTGTACCGCGCCAAGCTTTTTGATCGGCTCGATCGCGAAGAAAAGCGCCATGCCTAAGGCGGTGAAATCGGATTGGGTCATCCCATATCGCACCCCGAGAAACAAGGCAACCGCGAACCCTGCCGCTGACACCACCTCGATCGTAGGAGAGATGGCTTGGCGGTATTTCACCACCTTCATGCCTAACTTAAACATTTCGTGAATCCGATTTCTAAATAAGGAGATCTGCATATCCTCCAAATTGTAGGCGCGGATTTCCAGCGGTGCCTGTAAGCTTTCTGACAGCGCCGCCGTGAGGTTGCCGCCCTTTTGTTGTAAGGACTTCGCGCGTTTGGTGAGCTTATTGCCCGCAGCACGAATGACTAACACGCAAATCGGCACCACAATGATAGAGATTAGCACGATGAAGACGCTGTGATCTTTGTAGGATAGATAAGCCAGATAGCCTAACGCCCCCACCAACGTAACCGGCTGCTTGATCAAATCGCTGGAAACATTCGCGATCATTTGGCGCAAGATTGCGGTATCGCTCATGAGCCGTGCTAACAGATCACCCGATGAGTTTTTCTTGAAAAATGACAATGGCAGTTTTTGAAGCTTCACAAACAAATCGATGCGAATGTCCTCCAGCACGCGCTGGCCCGCATACTGAATCAAATACGAGTTGCCATAATCCGCCACTGAGCGGATGAAAAAAATCACTGGGATCCAAAGGCAACTCACAAAAAGAAGCTTCTCATGCGAGACCTCACCTAACAGACTCCTCATCCACACTTCATACCACGAGTTGGCATGTCCAGGCTCTCGGAAAAGCAATGGAAAAACAACCTTCACCATCAGCGGAAGCCCCAAGCCCGTGGCGGCGGCCTGCATGACTCCCGCAAACACGCCCAGCGCGAACTGCCAACGCACAGGTCGCAAATATTTGTAATAAGGAAGATAACGCATTTTTGAAAGGAAGAGGTTCGCCGCCCGAGCGAACTGCGGCAAGCGCGATTCTTGCAACGCCAATTCTCCGGCTGACCATCGCCACATCCATCTCGAACCCAGCATGCACTGGGGCCATTCCGCCCTGGGAATCCGGCCAATCTTTGCCACAGCCGGATTTCCGCCTTGTCGCCCGGCCCTGCGGTTGCTTGCCTCCCCCCGTCATGGCAGCGCCGCAAAATATCATCGCTCTGGTGTACGATTACGATCAGACACTCAGCCCGCGCTACATGCAGGATGACGTGCTTTTCCCCGAGTTCGGCATCGACCCCTCGCAGTTTTGGAAAAAGTGCAACACCCTCGTCCACGACCAGAAATGGGATGGCGAGCTCGCCTATATGAAGTGCCTGCTCGACTACCTCGGCATGGACAACGTCACGAACGCCCGACTCAGCCAGCTCGGTGCCGGCCTGCGCTTTTTCCCCGGCCTTCCCGAACTTTTTGAAGCCCTGCCAAAAGCCTCCCTCCGCCCGGAGCACGAGCTGGCCGGGATCAAAGTGGAGCACTACATCATTTCGTCCGGCCTTAAGGCGCTGCTAGATGGCTCCCGCCTCCGCCCTTTCGTCAAAGCCATGTTCGGCTGCGAATTCGGAGAAGACGCCGAGGGCCGCATCAGTTTCCCGAAGCGCGTCATTTCCCACACCACCAAGACTCAATACCTCTTCCGCATTAACAAAGGGATGCTTGGGTATGATCAGGACGTCAACGACCACATGCCCGCCGATCAGCGCCCTATTCCTTTCGAAAACATGGTCTATGTTGGCGATGGCCCTACCGACGTTCCCTGCTTCACCGTGATGAACCGTAACGGCGGCCAAGGCATAGCCGTTTACAATCCCGAAGACGCCACCGGTCGCTCGTTTAGGAAATGTTTCCAACTCTCCACCCACGCCGGTCGCGTCAAACACATCGCCCCCGCTGACTACCGTGAAGGCTCGCACCTGTGGCTGCTACTATCAGAAATGGTGACTGAAACTGCCGATCGCATCCTCCGCCGCCGCATCGAAGAGAGGGATAACGCCACCGTCGCCGCGCCGACGTTCTAACTTTTTTGCTCGGGGCGAAACAATTATTTCCCCCCTCCCCTTTCCCACCGATGTCCGCAAAAGCTACTTGGAAAGTCAGCGCCGCCGTGATGGCGAGCCGCGTGTTAGGTCTCGCGCGTGAAATGATGTTCACCTCTATCTTCGGGGCCGGTGCTGCCTTGGATTGTTTCCAGCTCGCCTTTCGAATTCCAAACCTTTTGCGAGACTTATTCGCCGAGGGCGCGCTTTCACAGGCGTTCGTGACGACGTTTTCAAAGCAACTGAAATCCGAAGGTGATGAATCCGCTTGGGCGCTGGCAAACAAGATGATGACACTGGCCGCCGTCTTCATGAGCGTGGTGACTTTGATCGGTGTCTTTGCCGCACCTTGGATCGTGGACCTTCTAACCACCCTGGCACGGAGCGATAATAGCCGCCGTGTTTACAATCCTGAGGACCTCGCTCTCACCGTAACCATGGTGCGTGTGATGTATCCATTCATTTTGTTAGTTTCTCTCGCTGCCTTGGTCATGGGGATGCTCAACGCGAAAAACATTTTCGGAATGCCGGCGCTGTCCTCGTGTTTTTTCAATCTCGGCTCGATGATCGGTGGCGCTGGCATTGGATACTGGATGGATCCGACCTGGGGACCACGCAGCTTAATCGGATTTTCTATCGGAGTCGTGATCGGCGGCTTGGCTCAGTTGGTATGTCAGTTTCCGGCACTCCATCGTGTCGGTTACCGCTTTGCCGCGAATTTCCAATGGCGTGATCCGGGGGTGCGCCAGATCCTGCGGCTGATGGGGCCTGCGGTGATTTCGTCCTCGGTCGTGCAAATCAATGTCGTGGTGAACTCGATGTTTGCCGTCGGCGTAGGGGCAGGTGCTGTTAGTTGGTTGAATTGCGCATTCCGCTTGATGCAGCTCCCGATAGGTATCTTCGGGGTGGCCGTCGCCACCGTGACCCTGCCCGCACTTTCACGCGCAGCCATCGGCGGAATATCAGCCGAATTCCGACCCACCCTCGCGAAGGGCTTACGACTGGTGGCCTTCCTTGTGCTACCTTCTACCATCGGTCTAGCAGTCTTGGCGCAACCGATCATCAGCGTGATTTACGAGCACGGGAAATTCAATGCCATTCAACGAGTGGAAACCGCCCTAGCCTTGCGGGCTTATGGATATGGCTTGGTTTTTTACGCAGCTCTCAAGGTCTTACAACCTGCGTTCTATGCCATCGATAAACGCTGGTTTCCGATGTTAGTGAGCTTTCTAGCACTCGGCCTGAACCTCGGTTTCAATTACCTTTTTGTCTATGTCTTGGGCTGGGGTCACGAATCGCTCGCCTTGACCACGAGCATCACCGCATCGGTCAATTTCCTGCTCCTCTTTCTCGCGATGCGAAAGTTCGCAGGCGACCTTGGTACCGGAGAATTGTTGGTGATGTTAGTAAAATTATTAACCGCCGGAACGATGATGGCTGGAGTCTGCGTGCTTGCGAACCGCTATCTCTTTACCGATCTCGCGGGGATGAAATTCTTGCTGAAAATCACCCTACTTGGCGGCACCATTGGCATTGCGTCCGGAGTGTATTTCATCGTGGCCAAGCTGCTGCGCGTCTCGGAGGCGGACGAGGCACTCGCAATGTTCGCCCGCAAAATAAAGCGCTAACAGCTCTACTTCAGCTCACGGCGGAGCTCCACAATTCCATCGCGGATCTCAAATGCGGAGCTGCGCACATGTTCCAAGGCCGCGCGCTGGTCGGGATCACGCTCTGCGTTGATTAGCTCTTGGCAGGCTCCCACCGCTTCGTTCAGCCAGTTCAGACAGCGTTTTAAAACAGCTAACACAAATCCGGTCTCGGGCTCGTAGCCGCCTCCCCGTCCATTGAGCGCACCGGCGAGTTTCCCGCTGACTTGCAGGAGACTGGTGATCAACGTATAAGATGGCGTTCCCTGACCAGCATCGCGCTGGATCACATCCATCGCCCGCATGGCCAACTCCTGAGCCAGCGCTTGCAGTGGGTGATCCTCCTCATCGCCATAAGGCTCTTCATCCGCCTCGCCGAAATCATCTTCAGTGACCTCGTCGTCGTCATCGAAATCTTTCTCGTCATGATCTAGCAAACGGTAAGCTTTGTCCTCCTCCGTGAAATCCTCTTCGCCCGCCTCGTCGCGCTCGGCCAGCGCGTCTAACAATCCATCCCAGCCCATCACGAAAGCTTCCTTCTGCTCACTATCAGAATCCTCCATGTATTTCTCCAGCACTTCCTGATAGGCATCTGTCAGACGATCCGATTCCTTCAAGCGCTCTTCCCACGCGAACTCATCCAGCTCCTCCGAAGTTTCCGGCTCCGGCCCATCAGGGTTGCGGCGGCGAATCACCTGCGCCATGAAATCCCGCATCGAGTTCAGGTTGGCCAGTTTTTGCGCATCCTCCGCATCTTCATCCATTTCCCACTCGTGCGGGGAGATCGTCATCTCGTAGCTCGCCGATTCGATCACCACCCGCCCGTTGATTTCACTGAACCATTCGAGGTAAAGCGTGTTCCGCCATTCATAAGGGATTTCACGATTGTTTTCATAGAGTTCGTGAAACACTTCCTCACTTACCGTCGGCACCTTGTTCTTCCGGGAGGCCGTCATATCGCCGACGATTCCTGACTGGTCCACATCCAGCGCATCCGAGTCCTCCACGGCTTTGGGATTGGGATTCTCAAACTGCAATCGCGTCCCGGCCAAGTCGCGCCAGCAATCCCCGTCCAATGAAAGGATCAGCGGCTCGTCTCGTCCCGCCAGCCAAATGCGCCCGGTCGTGTGACCTTCGACGGTATTGTCAATTTCGCCATGCGCGACGGCTTCATCGATCCTCCATGCCATGGCGGCGAGTTTCCTCAATGCCGGGGCCACCCGTCAAGCCAGCGTCTTGCGGGGTCAATAATGCTGTTTTCCCGGCAGTCGGGTATATTCATCCGCCAATTCCAGCGCCTCCACCCGGCAAAGCTCCTCAGATGGGATCATCCGTTGCTCCAAAGGCAGGTTCATTTGCCGATAAAATTCCGTGTCATCAAAACCGATCGCCGCCGCATCCTCGATCCGGAAGCCGTAGTAAATCCGCTCGATCCTCGCCCAATGGATCGCCCCAAGGCACATCGGGCACGGTTGGCCTGTCGTGTGAATCTCACAACCGGCGAGCGAAAATGTCCCTAGCTTTGCGCACGCATCGCGGATCGCCGTGACCTCTCCGTGCGCCGTCGGATCGTTCGTTCCGATGACACGGTTCCAGCCCTCACCGACGATCACCCCATCCCGGACCACCACGGCACCGAATGGCCCACCGGCCCCCTGATTCATCCCTTGCCGCGCCAGTTCTATCGCCCGACGCATGAAAATATCACGATTTCTCATCTGGATTGATCATCCTCTATCACCAAAATTTCCGCGAATTAAAAATAATTTCGACAAAAATCCTATATTCTATAAGGAAAAAATGGGGACTTCTGAATAGATCACTGGCCATCACAGAAAAAATCGTTCAATTATTTCCGGAATCTTGATTACCAATCATGTCCTCCAATATTGAAATCTCTACCGATACCAAAACCCGCAAACATTCCGCAGAAGCGGTCAATCGGGCCATGGCCCGCTTCCCCCTTATCGTCGAGATCCTCGCTGAGCTGAGTAAAGCGCAGATCCCCTTCCCTGGCGACGATGACCTACACCACGGCAGCCACCGCACCCTCACCACCATACTCGCGGAGCTCGCCAAAATCGATCCAGCCCCTCCCGGTAAATCTTCCAAAGCAGAAGAAATCGTCCATAACTGGCTCAAGGGTGATGAAGTAGTCCGCTTGATCGATGCGGACAAACTCCAGCGCATCCAACAATTCATCGAGCGAATTTTCGTTACCAGACCTAACTGATTAATTTCTCATCATTCAGTATGCCGTCCTTGCGGCACTTTTCTTGTGAGTTTGATTGAGATGCCCAAGAACCGATGGCGAGCTTACCAAGAAGCTCGCACCATGACAAAGGGACCACTGAGTGTTCTCCGAATTCGCAGAATTGGGTCCGCGATTGATTTATCCCGCCGCGCATCAGGATTTGTGGATTCAATCTCTCGCCGGTCACGGCAAAAGGGGAGCACATGCGCCCTCGCGTGTCGTCTTCGGCTCCCTCGCCGAGGACTGGCTGAAAACAGGACGTGCGATGATTTACCCCAAAAACCCAAGTTCTAGAGCCGTTCCAGCCCATTTCCGGCGAGGGCGCCGGAAATCACAAGCGAGGGCGCTTATGCTCCCCAACGCACCGCGTTGCATTCATATCGCAAATCACAAATCCTAATGCGCGCCAGTTTAACTTTGCATCTTCCCTCCAGAGCAAGCGGATGTAAACTAATTTGATCTGTTATGAAAAAGCTTCACAAAGACGATGTCGAACGCCTCAGCCATGGGCTGTCCACGCGATCAAAAATTGGCAACCGTTCCATCGGTCACCGCCTCACGCAGAAAGAACGCATCTTATTCGACTCGGCAAAACGGCGAGGATTTTTGAAACTCCCTGTCGTGGGTTTACGCCCTAACGTAACGCGAATTTACCAGCTTTGGTGCCAATCCGAAGAGCGCCCTTTTATCGTAAAAAGAGAATCACCCGAGTGACGAAACCGCGCCAGCACATGACCCACGTTTTGACCGGACGTCTTCCAATCAAAGCTAGCCCATCCTCCCCATTGCTCTAACTGACCAACACAGAAACCATCGGCGATTCATCGTCAGGGCTGCGAGATTTTGAGATGATGCTTTTTACCCCTATTCACGAATTTTCTGTCGAAGGACTTCAGTTCAAGTCCACCGCAGCGAATGTAGTGCAAGGCGTCGGCAAAATCGAATCCTTCATCGAACCAATCAAGCACCTGAAGCAGCGCTGTTCGGTCATCCACGGTCACGGCCGGGAGCCGTAAAAGAGCGCGGAATGCCGTGGAGATGTCCTCACGTAAAAAACCATACACGGCTCGCAGCACCCACTCGGACTCCAGAAGTACGCTCTCGGGCAAATGCACTCGGTGATTCTCAAACACGCCGCGGGCACGCCTTCCCTCCGCTGGGTGATCATTGACTAGGAAGCGAATGACGACGTTGGTATCGACCGCAATTATTTCCATGACTCTTGCAGCCATTGGTCGATTCCTTTGCGCATTTGTGGAATCGTCACGCCCTTAGTTTGTGGCTTGAGCATCCCGGCGACGTCCGCCACCGCCAGTTGACTTGCCTCGTCTTGCAAGGCCACGCCCTGTGCAAGGGTAAAAAGAATCTCCGCCTGCAAGCTGCGAGAATGGGCTTTAGCCCGCCGCTTATAAGTGCAATGCAGAGGCTCCGGAATATTCTTCAGAGTGATGGATGCCATAACTGCAGCGTATGCAACCAAAACGGTTGCGGCAAGAAATTTCTCCAACTTCAGTCCGAGCAATCACTACCAAGCCAGAAGTTTTCGCTCGCTTCAGGATGACTCAATGACACTAAGTTACTAGGAAATGATCATAGGTATTCCAAAAGAAATTAAGGCACAGGAAAGCCGGGTGAGCATGATTCCCGGATGTGTGATGGATCTAACGAAACGCGGTCACCACGTTCTCGTGCAGCGCGGCGCAGGCGAGGGCGCGAGCTACGGCGACTCCCTCTATCAAGCCGCTGGCGCGGAGATCGTGGACACCGCAGAAGAATTGTTCGGCCGCGCAAACATGATCGTAAAAGTGAAGGAACCACAGCCTGCGGAAATCGCCATGCTGCGGCCTGATCACGTGCTCTTCACCTATCTCCATCTCGCAGCTAGCAGGACATTGACAGATGGACTACTTGCTTCCGGCTGCACCGCGATCGCCTATGAGACGATCGAAGTAAATCACCGGCTTCCATTGTTAGAGCCGATGAGTGAGATCGCAGGCCGCATGTCATCGATCGTGGGCTCCTATCACCTCGCCAAACATCGCGGCGGGCGCGGGATTTTGTTAGGCGGTGTTCCCGGTGTCGCACCAGGTCGCGTGGTCGTCCTCGGTGGTGGGACCGCTGGCGTGAATGCCGCGCGGGTTGCGACTGGCATCGGCGCGGATGTCACGATCCTCGAAGTCGATTTCGAACGCATGCGTTTCCTCGACATCACCATGGACGGAGCGCACACCGTTTTTTCAAATGAAGCGAACCTCGCAGAAATGCTGCCGCGAGTGGACCTTGTCATCGGTGCCGTGCTCGTTCCCGGTGCCCGTGCGCCAAAGCTCCTCAATCGCGAGCTGCTGCGCCTGATGCCCAAGGGCAGCGTGTTCGTGGACATCGCCGTCGATCAAGGCGGCTGCTCGGAGACCACACGCCCGACCACCCACGACAATCCGACCTACGAGGAAGAAGGCGTGCTTCATTACTGCGTCGCTAACATGCCCGGGGCCTACTCCCGCACCGCCACTCAAGCACTGAACAACGTCACCCATCCTTGGACCGTGCTCATCGCCGACGCTGGCTTGCAAGCCGCCTGCAAAATCCGCCCGGAGCTTCTCAAAGGAATCAACACCACCGAAGGAAAGCTTACTTGTAAACCCGTCGCTGCCGCACACGAGTTGTTATACACCGACCCGACGACAGCGATTGGGTGAATCATGATCCCTTCCCAGAAAAATCCGCGCTGTTTTACAAGCCTCTCTGCTTAACTATTAGATGGTTTCGCATATGCTATTCACTATCACATTCCCACCTCTTGAAAGTTAGATACCCAACCAGCGATGGGAGAATAAACACTGTTCGCTACCGAAATAATCAATAGGGTCAGAGTAAATGGATTCACATTTTTAAAATATTTACCGACCTAATCATTTTCCTTTCGTAACGAACAGGTTTACCAAACTTTATTTCCGTAACTATACAAGTGGCTAGCTGCTAAACAGTTTTAGAACAAAAAATATATAAATTCGTTTGCTCTAACCAAATTAAGTGATCCTATCAAGTGGTTCGCTTTCATTCTTCGATTGGGACACTGCAAAATAATTTTGCGGTATGGGAGAGGGCGACCTCTTTGATTAGATCGGGGCGATGGATTCGAGATGGAGGACAGGAGTTCTCGCTTTGTTGGATTTTTCCAGATCGAGGGTGAGGTGGAGGAACCAGTCGTTGAGGTCGTCGGGGTCGATGAGGGTTTGGTGAATTGTTAGGTCGTCCTCGGAGAGATGAGTGTGGCGGGCGTTGCGGGCCTCGGGATCAAGGCGGATCTGGTGGCGGTCATCGTGGTAGGCGTTGAGCAGGACTAACAGACGTTCGTTGGACCAGAGTTTTCCGTCAGAGTCGTGGGGTTCAATGAGACTGAGAGCGGACTCGGTGTCGTAGCGGGAAAGGGCGGTGACGAGGGTGAGGACGTGGTTGCGGAGGTGGCGGGTGAAGGCCTTTTTATCGTGAGTGTAGGGGATGCGGGATTTGAAAGCGGTAATCGAAGCTTGGGCGGCTGACGAGGAAGAAACAGGCAAGGTGGCTGTGCCCCCCTCTTTCATGGCCTGCCATTCGTCTAGCAGGCTGGAGTCGGTGTGGCGGACGATGAGTTCTAAGAAGGACTCAGCTTCGTGGAGGTGCTCGGTCTTGGCAGAGTGGGGGACGGTCTGAGCGAGGACTTTGTAAACTTCGCTCAAATGGCGGAGGAGCACGGCCTCGGCGCGTTCGAGTTTATAGGTTTTGATGTAATCCTCGAAGGACTGATAGTTTTCGATCATCTCGCGGGCGATTGTCTTGGGCTTGACGTTTTCGCTGCCGAGGTAGGGGTGGGTGAGTTTAAAACTGTTGTAAGTTTGATAGATGAAATCGGCACCGGGCTTCGGCCATTCGACTTGATCTAACATTTCAATGCGATCATCGTATTCCATACCTTCATCCTTGAGGCGGGCCATCAGTTCGGATTTAAGGAGATCGACCTGCTTGCGGAGAACGATGTCGGGGTTTTCCAAGATCGCCTCGATGAGGGAAATGACGTTGAGCGCGTAGTCATCGACTTCTTTTTCAAGCTGCGGAATAGCATCTAGCAGATACAGACTGAGTGCGTGGTTGATAGAAAAATCTTCGGGCAGCGAGACATCGACGGCGATCTTTTGTGGGCCGCTGCGATTGGCGGGCGGGATGATGTGGAGGATTTTCGCGCCGATGAGGCCGCGGAAGAGTTTGAAGGCGTGCTTCTTGAGGAGCTTTTTTTTCGTGGTTGGCTCATGGCAGTCGTTGATGATTTTCTTCAACGCGGCACAGCCGTCTTCGTTGGTGCGGGAGAGGACGTTGAGCAGCGTGTGATGATGAACGGAGAAGCTAGAGACGAGCGGCTCGGGCGGAGCGATCTGGAGTTTTTCGTAAGTCTGTTCATCCCAGTGGACGAAGCCTTTTTCTGGTGGCTTGCGTTTTTCGAAGGACTTTTTTTTCACCGCAGCTTTGGCAGCGAGACGTAGATTTTCGATCACGTGTTCGGGCGCTTGGGCAACGACGTAGCCAACGGTGTCGAATCCACGACGCCCAGCGCGGCCCACGATCTGGCGGAAGTCGCGGACTGCTAGAATTTTAGTGCCTCTGCCATCGTATTTGCAAAGGGCTGTTAGCATAACGGTACGTATCGGAACGTTGACGCCGACTCCTAACGTATCGGTACCGCAGACGACCTTGAGCAAACCTTTAGCGGTGAGCTTCTCGACGAGCAGACGGTATTTCGGCAGCAGGCCGGCATGGTGGATGCCGACGCCGTGGCGGAGAATTTTCGCGAGTTCGCGGCCATAGGGACTGCGGAAATCGGCATCGTCGAGGGCGCGGGCGATGGCGGTTTTTTCCTCCTTGGTGCAAAAGTTGGTGGAGAGCAGGTCGCGGGCGGTGTCGGCGCAGGCGTTCTGGGTGAAATGGACCAGATAAACGGGTGAGCGGCCTTGTTCGTTGAGCTCGGCGACTTTTTCCTGAAGCTGGGTGGTGGAGTATTCAAATTCTAACGGAACAGGGCGCTGGTCGGACTGGACGAGGACTGTTTCTGTTCCTGTTAGGGCTGTGAGGGTCTTTGCAAAAAACGATGAATCGCCGAGAGTGGCGGACATCAGGAGGAAGCGGGCGCGGGGCAATGTGAGGAGCGGGATTTGCCAAGCGGCACCTCGCGAGTGGTCGGAATAGTAGTGGAATTCGTCCATGATCACGTCGTCCACCGAAGCGTTCGCGCCATCGCGGAGGGCGATGTTAGCGAGGATCTCTGCCGTACAGCAGATAATGGGTGCGTCGTGGTTGACGGTGGCGTCGCCGGTGATCATACCGACGTTTTCCGGGCCGAAGACGTAGCAGAGGGAGAGGAATTTTTCGTTGGCGAGTGCCTTGATCGGCACCGTGTAATAAGAGCGTCGGCCTTGGCAAAGCGATTTGAACTGCATGGCCTGCGCGACCAGCGATTTTCCCGAGCCGGTGGGGGTGTTGAGGATGACGTTCTTGTCTTGGAAGAGTTCAAGGATGGCTTCTTCTTGGTGGTCATATAGCTCAGTGTTAGTGGATGTTAGGTAATCAAGGAAAGCGTTGAGGATGTCGTCTGCAGTGGGGCTTTCGGGGAGGTTCTTGCGGCTGAGCGGGGCGGACATGCGGGGAGATTGAGGCAGGAAGAGTTTGCAGCAAAGGCGCAAAGGCCGGGGAGACACGCAAAGTTTTGGGATCGGGGTGGTGAAGCAGGGCGGTTACACGAGGAAGAGGAGTTTTCCGAGGTAGGAGGTGAAGATTTCGAAGCCCTCGGGAAAGCCCAAGGAATAGTTGGTTTTGTCGGGATTTCTCGGCATTCGGGAAACCTGAAGGCACTGGATGAGGGGTTCTGGCCCGTTAGATCGCCTTAGATGATGTCCTCCCTCCTGTATCTGCCATCAAGGCCATGGGAGCTTCCATGACATTTAAAATACGCCCCTTGCTCACGCGTGGCAATTTTTCCATTATTCGTTTTAGAATAATGCATTGTGCACCCTAGTTTTCGATAGATTTTATGAAAAATGCCACTCTTTTTGTTGTTGCCGTTCTGCTTTGCGCATGTGGCACCCGCAGCCGGCCCACCATTCCTCCTGCCCAGGCCGTTCAACCCGGACTTGGGTTTCTGCCACAAAAGCCAGAAAAGGGCGCACTATTCCAATACTATCAGCCAACGGCGTAATCCAAGTGGCGCAACAATTGGACGCACTCCTTCGATCTCACCGGGGTTTCATGGAACGACCCCCGAACGGCAACGCTCATTGCTCCGAGCTATGCGGCGATGAAGCAGATGGGAAACTGAAAAATTCTAATAGGTAAACATCACAGGCCCAGCTTTTCCGCAAGGTCTGCCACCGGGCTATAAACAAAAGCTTTGCCGACTTTACCTCGTTGCAGAAGCTCCTTAGTTTCCAGTAAAGTTAGATCATTTTTCGCAGTCTGGTTAGAGATGCCGTGGGAATTCTGATGGCCCACGACGGTATAGGTAGCGAAGGCATGTTTGAGGGCATGCTTGAGCAGTGCAATCTGGCGATGACTGAAATCTCCCCCGGCTCCTAAATTCCGGCGCAGCGACTCGGACTCCTCATGCTTGCGGCGGATAGATTCCTTGAGCGAGTTGATCGACGCGCAGATTACCCCTAACTGATGCAGTAGGAAATAATTCAAATCGTTGCCGTCGGTTTCCGTATGCAGAAAAGCCCGGTAGTATTGTTTCGGTGATTTGAGAATTTCGTGCGAAATCGAAAAAAATTCTGCTAGCCAGTATTCGTTTCGTAGCATCGACCAATAGAACAAGGCACGCGCAGTCCGGCCGTTGCCATCCACAAACGGGTGATCGTAGGCGATCCAGAAATGCAACAGAATGGCACGGACCACTGGATGCAAGAACCCAGTCATGCCCTTTTCGTTAGCAAAGTCGCAGAGCTTGGTGATTCTACCTTCGAGAGCCGCCGCCGGTGGTGGAGTGTGTAAGACTTCGCCGCTTTCTTCATTTTCCACCCGCACATCATCGCCGTCGCCGCGAAATTTTCCTTCCTGCTCCGGTCCCTTCAAGGTTCCAGCTGTTACCTCGCGGTGGATGCGCAGGATCATCTCCGGCGTCAACGCTTGCTCCTTGAGTTCTGATAGTAATCGTATCGTACGGTAGTTATTCATCACCATACGCTCGTGCTCCGTTGAAGGCGGGCGCTGGCTGCGGATCATTTCGCGGGCCTCGGAGCGCGTGACCACCGCGCCCTCGAGCTGGCTCGATGTTAGAGCCTCCTCCATTTGCGAGTCAAACTGATGCCGATTGGTTTCCTCCCGGACCATCGCGCTACCCGATGGTCCCGCTCCGCAATGTAGATCGACTTGATAGAGCCATCCGTAAGCTTTAGACGTTAGAGAAAACGTGAAAGGCTGCCCTTTCGTATCCAGCAGTGGAATCGGTTGCGCACGGATGGCCCGGTTCATTCGAACCGCCGCCCATTGTTCCGCCACCGTGAGCCCGTCCTTTTCGGAGGCGCGGTGCCGGAAATCATCCCAGTGCAAATACCGATCCGGCCGCAGGTTCTCCTGATGGCTAAACTCCATGAAAACCTCTGCCCGCCCTTGCTGGATCGCGAGGTCCAGCAAGGCTTGCCAAGCCGGGGGTGTTTGAGGAAATCTCATGAGCTTGCTCCTAATTTTTGAAAAGCTAGGAGCAAATTAGGAGTTTACCCACCTATTTCAAGCACTAATTCCTAATTTTATAAAATTTAGGAGAAGATGGAAATGAAGTGGCACTCCCGATTCAAGAGGCTTTCTTTTTCTGCGGCTGGGTGATTTGTTCGATCCTTATATGCATTCATCACCACTCGAGCTCCTCCCCGCCTTGATTATTCGGAATCTAGCAAATTTCCCGAAGCCGCTCTCGTGGAAGTCATCGCCCGCAAGGACGAGATGATTCCCCATCTTCTCGCCGTGCTGGAATCCGCTTATGCCAAACCGGTGGAAATGCTGGATGGCCCACAGGAGATGCTTCCCACTTACGCCGCCTACCTGCTCGCTCAGTTCCGGGAGACCCGCGCTTACCAACCACTCATTGCGCTGCTGAACCTGGAGAATGACCTCCCCTATCAATTATTCGGCGACTCCATCACCGAGGAAATGCACAACGTCCTCGCCTGTGTCTTTGACGGCGATGAGGCACCCCTGCGGGCCCTCATCGAAAACCCAGCCGCCGACGAATATGCCCGCTCCTCCGCAGGGCGGCGAAGCTACATGGTCTTGATTCATGCCGGCCGCATTTCCGCTGCAGACGTAGAACATTATTTTCAAGATCTCTTCGATCACAAACTCGAACGCGAACCCTCCCACGTCTGGAACAACCTTTGCTCCGTCTCCGCAGATCTTGGCTTCGCCTCCCTCCTCCCTCACATCATCAAGGCCTTCGAAGGTGATCTATGCGACCCGTTTTTCGACAGGCTTGAGCATATGGAAGAGCGCATCACTTCCGGTGGCGATGCCCGCTGGCCGCGAGGCTGCGAACCCATCGACGATGTGGTGACGCTGAAAAGTGGCTACCGGTTCTGCGTGGTTTACAATCTCGTACTCGAAGAGGGCGATTTGGCATTGCTAAACCCTGCGCCAAGGCACGCCTCACACCTTGCTCTGCAGCAAGGACGACCGCTCCTATCAGCACCTGCTAGAGTGGCGGAAAAAAGACGAGGCCATGCTGCGGAAACTGGAAGCATTGTAAAAAGTGACCTGCCCGGAAACGCTCGCGACGGTTTCATCGAGAATGGATTACCAACCTAACGAGTTACTGAACCGCACCCCCGAGAACGCGCCAAAATCCAGATCCGCCGTGAGAACCTCGGCATCGAGACGGAGGGCGAAGACAGCGAAGCCCTCGGGGAGATTCTCCTCGGCTCAGACAGCGAGCTTGGGCTGGCGTTCTCCGTAGGTTTTCACAAAGTCCTTGAGACGCTCCTCGGCATGGGCTTGGTCGTCGGAGCAGGCCGGAAGAGACTTGGAAGCCGCACAGCTGCTCCATGATTCGGGTGACGCGCCGGGTGCTGCCCCCTTCGACATACATGGTGGCGATCGCGGATTTAAGGGCGTGATCGCGGCATTCATGAGGATTTCGGCGATTCTAGGAAGACTAGGAAGAGCGTTTTAAAGGCCACCGTCGAAAAGGAGATTGATGAGTGGATCGTGACGAGTAGCCTGATTGTGTTCGTCCATGGTTGGTGCTGTTTTTGGTTTAAGCACCTTCAGTATTCGGCCTTGGGCGGATGCTAACAACCCTAGTGACTAGGGGTAGTCAGCGGCCTTTGCCTCGTGCGCGCTTTCATAGACGAATTTTTACACGACCGTCTCTACTCTTCACCATCTACTCTTCACCATCTACTCTTCACCATCAACTCTCCACCATCAACTTCTGCATGACCCCTACCGACCGCGAATTCCTTTTCAAACTCCTCGAAACCCCCAGCCCCACCGGCTTTGAAATGCGCGGGCAACAAGTCTGGGCAGATTGGATCAAATCCTACGCACCGGAGGTCACTTGCGATTCCTACGGCTCCACTTGGGCCACGCTGCCCGGCAAGTCCGATCGTATCATCATGCTGGAAGCCCACGCCGACGAGATCGGCTACATGATCAAGCACATCGACGAAAAAGGCTTCATCCGCATCGACCGCGTCGGCGGCTCGGATGCCGCCACAGCACGTGGCAGACGCCTCACCATCCTTGGTGACAAAGGAAGCGTTTCCGGCATCATCGGGAACACCGCCATCCACCTCCGCCGCGATGAAGCAGGTCAGGAAAAAGCTCCCGCAGTGCATGATTTATGGGTCGATGTCGGCGCATCAAACGCTGCCGAAGTCGCCGCGCTCGGTCTCCGTGTAGGCCACCCCGCCGTCTATCAGGACGAACCGATGGAGCTTGCGCACAAGCGCTTGATCGGTCGTGCGCTGGATAACAGAATCGGCGGATACATCATCGCTCAGGCGATGAAACGCATTTCTAGCAGAAAGAAAAAGCCCGCTCTCACCGTCATCTGCCTCAATGCCGTGCAAGAAGAAATCGGCGGCAACGGCGCGATGATGGCCACCTACCGTCTGAAGCCGGATGCGTGCATCTGCCTCGATGTCACCCACGCCACCGACACTCCCGGCATCGATCCTAACAAATTTGGATCCGTCAAACTCGGAAAAGGACCTACCCTTTCACACGGCACCGCCAATCACCCTCACGTTGTCCAGCGCCTCATCGAAGTGGCGGACAAAAGCAAGGTTCCTGTCCAACACGAAGCCAGTAGCCGCTTCACTGGCACCGATACCGATAAGATCTTCCACTCCCGCACTGGGGTTCCGAGTGCGCTCGTTTCACTCCCGCTCCGCTGCATGCATTCCGTCGTGGAAACCGCGCATTTGGATGATATTGAACACACCATCGAGTTGCTCACGGAGTTCGTATTCTCCCTAACGGAACAAGACGAATTCCGCCAAGTCCTGAGATGATCGGCGAACAAAAGGTGGAAGGTAAAGAACCCCGACGAAATGAAAAACACGTGCATCGGATGCAGCAGAATTCGACGCATACCAGCTATCAGTAAAATAACCGTCACAAAAAACACTTAAACGGGGTCATTAAATGGTGTCTTTGCTCACGGATTAACATTAATTCGTAGCTGGGATTGGCTTAAAAAAGTCACCGCAGATCTCGGCCGGAAGGTGGGACTTCACTTTTGCCTTTCCGGAAGTCCACTTTGCGAGTGGCGTTGAACCGCACGAGGGCGTCAACGCTGGCTTGCGACAGTTTCCAGAAGGCGTGAAACGAGCAGAACCCACGATCTGCTAGCGCGATATCGCCTTTCTTCAGGATGCCCATGAGCTGGCCGAAGAGGATGCTTTCGTGGACATGGATGCTGCTTCTGGCAAAATCTAGCAGAGCACCGCTGGCCAGCGAGAAGAGGCCGACGATACGCATCTGGGGAAATCCGCCACGATGGTGCGTCATGAAATCGCGACTCACCCGCCGCTACCCACCTTGCAAAAGCAGCTCGCCGCCATCGGCCCGGTGAGCCAAGGCAGCGTCGCCTTCCAACCGCCGGGATCATGGCGGTGGACGTTCAAGGTGAAAGGCAAAACCGCCTGTGTTGCCCTGTCCGCGGAGCAGGCGGCAGAGATGC
>JAYVNE010000249.1:0-2720 GCA_043758615.1 Akkermansiaceae bacterium | reverse complement strand
TCTCATGGCCTGCGATCTTTGAACTCTCGTCCATGAAAATCACCATCCCCTACAACATGGTCTGCAACAATGCCTTCAAATGAAAAAGCCGTGGCGATACACGGAATGTTCGGGGTTCCGTAGGGTGAAGGTGCACGTCATCTACACCGCCTGCCGCTTCACCGGGGAGGCGGGAAGTGTAGAAATACTCGATGTCATTGTCCTTGCGACCGAGCAGGTTGAGACAGTCCACGGCCACTTCCCAATCGTTTTTCCGGTAGCCCACGCGGGCGCTGACTTCCCAGTTTTGTCTGGATTCGACACTGCCATCCTCGATGAGCGGACGTGGGCTAAAATATCGCGAGCGCAGGCTGCCGAAAAATCCTTCATCTCTTCCAATCGTGATCCCCGTGTTCATCACGAAAGGTACCGCACCGGGGATTTCATCATCGGGGCCGACATCTAGCAGCTTCGCTTTTGCTAGGGTCATTTCATGATCAAGCACCAGCCAGTCGTTCACATGATATTCACCGGTGGCGAAAACTCCGACACTACCCTCATACACATCGTCCTTCTTGATCGTATTGAAACGATCACGTTTCTCGGTGTGATAGAGTCCGATACCATTGATGAAATCGTTACGCGTCTGCAGTCCGATCTTGAAGGTGTCCTTTGCGCCGATGTTCCACTCACGCGAGACTCTCCGCCTTGCCGATGACGACCATGGCGGCGAGTTTTAAATTAGGAAATGGTTCATGGCGCAACCGGGATGGAAAATCAAGTCTGCAACACTGAAAGGCAATCGGGGCTTTCTCATTCACAAGGTATTCTGCTTTTCAGCAAACCCGCGATGGACGAAGCGCGCCAGTGAGGTTTACATACTTTTCAAGAACGCCATGGACACCCTCAAGCATCTTCTGAAAAACAACCAAGATTGGGCCGAGTCCATTCTCAAAAGCGATCCCGAATTTTTCCATAAACTCGCCAATCAACAAAACCCAGAATACTTATGGATCGGCTGTTCGGATAGTCGGGTGCCCGCCAATCAAATCACCGGGCTCGCCCCCGGTGAGGTGTTCGTTCACCGCAACGTCGCCAACGTGGTGGCGGAGACCGACTTCAATGTCCTTGCCGTGATGCAGTACGCGGTGGATGTATTGAAAGTTCGCCACATCATCATTTGCGGCCATTACGGCTGCGGCGGCGTAAAGGCGGCTTATGAAAATTTCCGCCATGGCATGATCGACAACTGGCTGGCTGGCATTCGTTCGCTCAACCGGGAGCACCGTGAAGAACTCGCCGCCCTTGCGCCCGAGGCGGCGGTGAACCGTCTTTGCGAACTCAATGTGCTGGCCCAGGCCAATCACGTCGCCAACACCAGCATCCTCCAAGATGCTTGGGCACGCGGCCAGAAAATCGCAATCCATAGCTGGATTTACGGCCTCACCAGCGGCTTGATCACCCCGCTGGCCCACTCCATGCACGGCCCGTCGAATGAATAATTCTCACCTTGGTGCTTGAAACACGGGCGATCGGGTGCATCTTCCCTTCGTCTAGCGACAGGGGGCGTTCTGGTTTCGACGGGATGCTTGAGACGCTGGTTGCACGTAGAGGTTGATCGGTTGGCCTCTTTAAAAAGCCGTTCAAAAAAAATAAATGCAGACTCTAACGAGCTCGCACTGGCCGCTTAATTGACGACCACGTCAGAACCCCGACACCTGCTGAGGGGGATGGCGAACACCTAGCAGGCTGGGATAAGCGTCGGGTAGCCGGGCGTTTTTCCGAGATCAAACAGGTTTCTAGGATGAGCAACGCCGCATGAGGGCCTAGTCTATCCGAAACTCTAGACCACATGCTAAACGTGTAGATGCCAGTGTTGACGGCGTTTCGGACAGGGGTTCGACTCCCCTCGCCTCCACCAATTGACCCTCAGTGAGTTACATCACTGAGGGTCTCCTTTTATACCGGTGCTTATACCAACCAATGCCGATAGGTGTGGCTTTGTGGCGATTGCCTGACCCGGTTCAGTGTCACCTAGAACTGCCAATTGAGTAACCGAGAAGTTTTGGAGAAAATTCAGTGTGATCTATTTTCCTAGTCGGGGACTGTTCGCAGCCTAGGATCGAAGCCATGAATTATGACCTTAGAAACTCCGCCAAAATAAATTCGAGATATTGTTCGGATTTATTGATCATCCGGCATGGATGATCAACATCACCCCGAAAACCCGCAAGATTTGGCAGCAAACTCTCGATCAACTCAATGGCCAGGCGAGGCGTTTGTTCATGGCTTCCGTGGTCACGGGCATGGGCCGTGGTAGTGCGGCTTGGGCCAAGCGCGAATTGGGATGGGATCGAACTACCGTGCGCAAGGGCTTGCATGAGTTGGAGTCCGGCGTGGTCTGTTTCGACAATGTCCAGATGCGGGGGCGCAAGGGATTTTCCGCGAAGCTGCCACAGCTTGAGGACGATTTGCGGGCGATTGGCGAGGCCTCCAGCCAGACCGATCCCACCTTCCGCACCACCCAGCTTTACCGCCGCCTAACTGCCGCCTAACTGCCGCAGAAACCAAGCGCCAGCTCCTCGAAAGAGGCTACAACAAAAAGGACATTCCTTCCGAACGCAGCCTTTGCCAGATGCTCGGCAAGCTCGGCTTCAAGCCGCGTCGCGTCGCCAAAAGTAAGCCGCTGCGCAAAGTGCCGCAGACCGACGCTATCTTTGAAAACGTCCATCGCATCAACG
>JAYVNE010000248.1:0-24287 GCA_043758615.1 Akkermansiaceae bacterium | reverse complement strand
TCAAAGAGGCAAGGTCCGTGAATGCATCCCGGTTGCCTGACCGACGGTCTGCCTCGGCCTCGCGTAACGCGGCAGCTTCCTCATCGGAGACTTCACTGTCTTCGAGAATTTCCTGAATCAATAAAAACTCGGACCAAGGAATCAAAGCCGCCGCAGGCTTGCCCTGGCTGTCAACGACGGTCTGGTGCGTGATGGTCATGGCCGTATGCTACACGGCGGGGAGTCTTTGGACAATCTGGATTTTATTGAATGGTGCAGAGCAGCCTCGACGGGGTCAGGCGACGGATGGAATCGACCGGGGTCTGTCCCGACTAACAAGCATTGGCGCTGCTGGCGGACCTTCGGAATGGCGCGGTATGTGAGGGGGACGAGCATGGCTAGAGGGAGGGATTGCCGATTGAGGATTGTTGATCCGTCGTCGAATGTCGGCTATGGCGGGACGAGTTTTGGATTTCGATAGCGCCATTCGGGTCAGGTGTTGCATTTCAACAAAACTTCCCTCCAGCAAACTTTGGCAACTTCCCGAAGATCGGCACTCCACACCGCCAAACATCCCACTACGTGCTTTCACGGGTGCGGCTACCCTTCGCGCCAGCACGATTCCAGGCTCGCTAACACTCGCATCCTTCACGCTCCTTCACGCACAGGACTGTGGACGGCTATTCCGAATGGAGACGAGTTCATTGTCCGTGTAGCCATAGGGAAATTTACAGAGTCATCGCCCCTGGGTCGTATCCTCGCGAACTTCGACCAAATGCCATTGTGTTAGATTTCGCGCAGGGCATTTTGGAGCATCCCAAATGGGATTTTTTCCTGCTCCAGGCGTAGCTTCATGGAATGCGAGTCATTACGGAGTTGCTCCAAGGTTAAGCTTTCGTCGCGGATTGCCTCTGCTGACAAGGCGAGATCGAGCAACTCGGCTAGAGTGCCACGATGACGCTCGATGAGTTTGGTATGGACACCCGGCGCGTCGATCTGGCGAAGATAAATGCCGCTATCAGGGTGATCTTTGACCCACTTGACAACCGTTAGAAGCGCTTCCCAATCGGCTGAAAATGCGAGGGCTTGCATCGCCCGCCTAGCAAGCCATGGCAGCAACTCGGGAAACGTGCCGCGTGTCTGCTCGATCATTGTTTGGAATGTCTCCCATTCGTTTTTAACACCGAGCAGGCGGACGACCGACGACACGTTTGAAAACAATGCAGCGGACGGAACTTCGTTGATGCCAAAAAGTCGATGGGTTAGTTCGCGCTCCATCCAATCATAGAATGGTGAGTTAGAAATAACCGCGATTTTTCGAATCACAGAATCTGGATGGGTGCTTGGGAGTTCCTCATGCCGCGTCTGGCGGATGCGGAAATATACGAGCCGTCCACGCAAGTTCGTGCGGTCCACCCACTCAACGACCGCCGGATAATGAGCATCCGGGACAAGCAAGGAGAGGCCAAAGTTATGAAGGAGTCTCTCAACCGCACCTTTCCACGGTTTTTCATTTTCCCGCACTTGAATGAGTTCTCCGGCGAATGGCATCTCGTCCGCTGCTAGCCCGAGCGTCCGGCAGAGCGCCTCACGGACGTCAATTTGTGCGGAAGGAATGTTACTCCGGCGGGCTTTTAGACTCTCGATTTCCAGCGCTAACTTCTCACGTTCTTCCTGCAGCTTCCTCATCGCGACGCTGTCATCGGTGATGCGGTTCTCAAGGTCCGCTTGCTCATCTTCTGTGGCGTTTTTTAACCCGGCGATTCGGTCGTGCTGAACGGCGAAGGCGTCGGAATCCTGGGCCTGTGATTCTCCCAAGGCTCCAACGAGTTTAGCGTAGCGGGCAAACTTGTCTCGGTGCCGATCACGTTCCGTAGAACGGTCTTCGATTTGAGCCGAGAGAACGGCGATGCGGTCGCCACCATTTTCGGAAATCTGTCTAACGAGATCGGATTCGTCACGACGGAGGATTGCTAATGTCTCGCAAATCTCCGCGATGGCGCGGGATTGGCGTTCTTGATCGGTTGCTAGATTGACTGCCCGCTTTTCCAAGAGAGCGAGTTTTAGGTTGGAGAAGTGCGGTTGCAGAAAATCCCGTGCGGCCCGTAATTCTGAAGTCTCGGACCTGAGTTTTTCGTGCCGGTCGCAATCGGCGATGACGGGCTCTAACAGCCCGGTCTGACGCTTGGCGCGGAGCACGGCACTGTGAGCCCGATCAAGATCATCGAAATGATCGATCAACGCGGCGATCCGCGGGTCCATCTCAAAAGGCTCAAGCATGTGGTCGCGGACAAAATCAGTGAGATTTCCAACCGATTTCATCGAGACCGTTTGATGGAAAAGATCAAGGGCCTGTTCGGTTTCGATGCCAAACCTGCGTCTGAACCACGCGCTGTATTCGGTGAAGGAATCGAAGGTTGTCGCGCCGGATTGGCGGAGCCTGCGGCGGAGTTTGTTCATGTCCGAATCGAAATCCGAGAAATCCGCAGCAATGTTCAAATCCCGCTCCGCGCCGACGTAGAAGCGGGTGGGCGGGCCATGCGGATCCTTCATCCACAGCACGCAGGCGAGTGTGACGGTCTGATCGTAGCCGCTGTTATGAAACACGGCGAGCAGGACGGTGAACGAGTTTTGATCTCGCAAGCCAACGGGCTTCGCGGCACCGGTGCCATTTTCGCCGCGCTCGCTTCGGTGGTAGCCTAGCACATAAGAGCGGAGGTTGCGTTCCTTGAACTCGGCACCTGCCGCCTTGTATCGGATGGGGTGGAGGGATCGGTCATCGGATGAAAATCACGCGTGGCAGGCGAGCGGTTTTACGAACGGTATTGCCGTCCGCGAAACTTGAAGTCCAGCTTAGGATTTCCTCATGGGACTCGTCCACTGTCATGGTGAACGCGCCTGAGGCGAGTTCGAGATACGCGACGATTTCCGCAAGACCCTGATCCAGTGGCCGCAAGCGGATCAACTCGGAAAGTGTGACTTGTGGGGTATCCTGGAGTGCTTGGCGGATGTGGGACTTCAGTGCGGCCTTGTCCACAAGTTGCACGGCAAACAAGGCGGAGGCATCGATTTCGTCTCCTGAAGCGGTCGCGCATCGCCGTATCGTCGAGAAGAGGAACTTCACCCGCGAGGACGAGTGAGATTTCCGCATCGATCTCATCGCGGCGTTTCTGGAGTTCCGCCACCCGCAACGCTGGATCCGCCTCTGAACCGGTGACCATCTGACGCAACAGCTCGAAAAGGGTGAGAAGCCGGGACTCGGTGCCAACGAACGCGCGAGCTTCGAGGTCTCCGATCCACGAGATCACCCGTTCTGTGGCAGGGACAAGATCGAAGTGAGCGTCATCGGTGCCGTGCAGATAGTATTTTCTCAGCCAGCCCTTTTCGGAAGATGCCCAGTCGTTCAAGTAGTCACGGGCGCTGCGTGGAAATGTGTTAGTTCCGCTCATTTGCCGTAATCCGTAAAGCTCATCCTCTAGCAGCTCTGCAAGGTCCGGTTCCGACATGGCTCGGATGTTAGGGCGGATAAAAACACGGTTTAGAAATGCCACCACCAACGGGGCGTGATCCGATCTGAGCAACCGCCAAGCAGGGTGTTCCCGCTGGAGTAGAAGAAGAGTGTCGTAATTCAGATCCGCATTCATGCCGTGATTAGCGGTTGATTAGCAGTTGGCTAGCAACTTCCAAGTTCTGAAGCTCGCTAGCGTGTTCCGGGTGACAGGTGAGGAAGAGGACTTGGTGATTTTCCGCGAAGGTTCCGATGGCTTGGGTGTCGGCGGTGTGGAGGATTCGGAGACTCATGGCACGGGTGGATTACGATTGGGAATCTGTTAAAAATAAGAGGGCGGGAGAAGCGGAAACTGGGGTGCCTAGGAATTCATTCGCATGAAAACGCTCCTCCTCGCCCTGCTCTCGTTCGCTCTCTCCGCCCTTTCCCCAGCCCAGACTTGCCGGGAGATTGTCCGTGACGCCTCCGGGCGGATTGTTCAGACGATCGACCGCCAGAAAGGCTCGGGCGAGACCGTGCAAGCCACCACGCGCAATGCCTTGGGCCGACTCACTGACAGCCAGACCACGAATACCAGCCACTCGGAATCATTCACCGGCACCCAGCGGGACGCCCAATACTGTCAGAATAAGAGTTTCTAACCACAATGGGAGCGCAGCGGACATGGGTGAACTGACTGATTAAAAGATTTCGTCAAATGAACAAGATGAACGCAGATGAAAAACACAGAATATTTCTCTTTATCTGCGGTTCGCAATGAGGAGGTTAGGAGTTCGAATCTCCCATGCTCCACGCTCAGAAACCCGGAGCGAGGAAACGTGAACCAAGTCACTTAGATTCAACCGTTTTCAAATGGCCCGGCCTGAGGTCTGAAAACTCCACATCTGCCCGCCGCCCGAGCCGATGGCTTGGATAAACTCTGAACACCCGCTTGAAAGCCCGGGAAAAGTTATAAGGATCGTTGAACCCGAGTTCTTCAGCCACTTCCTTGACCATGCGCTGGGAGTTTTGAAGCAGATCCGCTGCATGGTTCATCCGGAGATGTTGGAGATATTGATTCGGAGATTCACGCCCAAAGCGCTGAAACAAGCGGCAAAGGTACGCATGATTTACGTGGCAGGCATCGGAGACATCTCGCAGGGTGCGGAGTTTGATGAAATTTTCCTCGATGAATTTCTGGCAGCGTTGGTAGGTTACAAAGGCAGGTGTAGTGAGCTGCCCGTGCGGCACTGAATGGTCAGTGATTTTCATCACCAAATACTGCAAAGCTACGTTGCACATCCGGTTACGATTGGCGTGATCGCTCAGGCCGTGTTGGATGAGGTCGTTAAAGATCTGTTCAATCCGTTCGGGATGCGTCACTTGGACGATCCATGGCGGCAGTATTTGACATTCTTGCAGTAATTCCAACGCAGCTTGACCGGTGAAAGCCACGAAAAACTTGCTCATCGCACAAGCGGGGTCTGCAGTGACTTGGTGAGTGATTCCGGGGCCATAGACAAAGACTGAGCCCGGCCGCAGATGGTGCGTTTTCCCTTGCAACACCAAGGTGCCTGCCCCTCGTGAAATGAACTCCAAGGTCAGGAATGGAAACCCGTCCCGGCGCACCTCATAATCCGAGAGACACTGCTCACATCCCCCACTGACCACCGTTAGCTCGCGCGATCGCTTCGGTTTAAGTTCGAGGTAAAATCGATTTGAATTCGAAACTTGGCTGCTGAAATATCCCGGCTCAGACAGTCGCGTGGGGAGCACGGGCCCTATCGCGGTCCCCTTCGGAATTGAAGCTTTTTTTTTTCATGATGAAGACGTGTGAAAGCAAAGATGGTGGTGAACCAAGAGCATGCCACGATCCTCAAAAAGAAAAGTCAATAAATGACATTTGTTGGTCAACGGCGGCCATTGTCGTATTCACTGCATCCTGCGACCAATGGTCCTCTTGAAAATACCGCCTATGATCCATTCAGGCGCATATTAAAACATTCAAACTTCAAACAAAACCCTACCCATGCAAACCATCGCTAAATTGTTAGTTTTTTCCCTAGCAACCGTAAATTGTTTTGCCGCTCCACCAAAACAAGCCAACGAAGCGCAGGCTCAAAACGTTGCCATCGAGGGTGTGGCAAAGTCAGGCGCGCCCCAAGAAACGCCGGAGCAAAATGATATCCGCATGAAATGGTGGCGCGAGGCGAAGTTCGGCCTGTTCATTCATTGGGGTGTTTACTCCGTACCCGCCGGGTTCTATCAGGACAAGCCGGTCAAGGGCATCGGCGAGTGGATCATGAACAAGGGAAAGATTCCCATGGCGGAATACCAGCAGTTCGCCAAAGAGTTTAATCCGGTGAAATTCAATGCCGACGATTGGGTGAAAGCCGCCAAGGATGCAGGCATGAAGTATATTGTCATCACCAGCAAGCACCACGACGGCTTCGCGATGTTTGATTCCAAGGTGAGCCCATGGAACATCATGCAGGCATCGCCTTACGGCAAAGACCCGTTGAAAGATCTCGCCGCTGCGTGCCGCAAATACGATATCAAGCTCGGTTTTTACTATTCGCAAGCACAGGATTGGAACAACGGTGGGGCAGCCTCCGGGGGCAAATGGGACAAGGCGCAGGAGCACGATATGGACGACTACATTGACAAGGTTGCCGTGCCACAGGTGAAGGAAATCTGTTCTAACTACGGTGAATTTCCCTCGGTCATTTGGTGGGACACACCGACCGATATGAACACCAATCGGGCGCAAAAACTTTACGACGCCGTCCACGCACTTAAACCTAACATCATTTTAAACAATCGACTTGGCGGTGGATTAAAAGGTGACACGGAAACGCCGGAGCAAAAAATTCCCGCCCAAGGTTATCCTGGTCGTAATTGGGAAACCTGCATGACGATGAACGATACTTGGGGCTACAAGCGCGACGACAATCACTGGAAATCCACCCGGGATATGATCTTCAATCTCTGCGACATTGCGAGCAAAGGGGGGAATTATTTACTGAACGTCGGGCCAACAAGCGAAGGTCTTATTCCTCAGCCCAGCCTCGACCGACTCGCGGAAGTTGGCAAATGGATGAAGGTGAATGGCGACGCGATTTACGGTTCGTCAGCCACCGCGTTCGGCGGCGAGCTGGGCGAATCTGTCAAAGCCAAAGACGGCTACGGTCACGACACGACAGTTTCATCCTCCAACGATTGGCGCTGTACGACCAAGTCGGGGAAAATCTATCTGATGATTTTCAAATGGCCGACGACCGGTAAATTTGAACTCGCAGGATTGCAGAGCAAGGTGACCCAAGCCTATCTGCTCGCCGAGCACAAGAAATTGAAGTTTGAGCAAACCGATGCTGGAGTCACGCTTCTTCTATCAGGGGATGCACCTGATCCCATTGCCTCAGTTGTCTGTTTAGAAATCGCAGACCCTAGCGCAAAAGTAGCAGTTCAAAAATAAAGAAATAGACTAATGAATCCACGCACAACTAACTGCTCTTTTCCTAAAATCGGTATTCGTCCAACCATCGATGGCCGTCTCGGCGGCGTCCGTGAATCCCTGGAAGCGCGCACCATGCTGCAAGCCCGCGCGGTCGCTGAGTTGATCGCGGCTGAGCTTCGCTATCCAGATGGCACGCCTGTGGAATGCGTCATCGCCGATACTTGCATCGGCGGGGTGAAGGAAGCCGCCGCATGCGCGGAAAAATTCAGGCTGTCCAATGTCGGCGTCTCGCTAACCGTCACTCCATGCTGGTGTTATGGCTCGGAGACGATGGACATGGATCCGCATCTACCAAAGGCCATCTGGGGCTTTAACGGCACTGAGCGGCCGGGCGCAGTCTATCTAGCAGCCGTGCTCGCCGGTCACACACAGAAAGGACTGCCCGCTTTCGGGATTTACGGGAAGGATGTGCAATCATCTACCGACACCGAAATCCCTGATGACGTCCGCCACAAGCTGCTTTCCTTTGTCCGTTGCGGACTTTCCGTCGCTCTGATGCGGGGCAAGAGCTACCTCTCGATGGGCGGCACCTCCATGGGCATCGCTGGTTCTGTCATCGATTCCGCACTTTGGGAAAAGTGGTTAGGCATGCGGGTGGAGGCCATCGACATGACCGAATTTGTGGGTCGTATGAGCAAAGGGCAATACGATCTCGCCGAATACGAAAAAGCCCTCGCATGGGTGAAACAAAATTGCCCAGAAGGAAAAGACTACAACTCTTCCACCACCGCCCGCAGCCGCACACAGATCGACAAGGAATGGGAGGACAGTGTGAAAATGGCGCTGATCGCGCGCGACCTCATGGTGGGAAACCCCAACCTCGCGGAAATGGGACTCGGTGAGCAGGCCCATGGGCACAACGCAATTGCCGCAGGCTTTCAAGGCCAGCGCCAGTGGACGGACCATTTTCCTAACGGCGATTTCCTCGAAGCCATCCTTAATTCCTCCTTCGATTGGAATGGAAAGCGAGCCCCTTACATCGTCGCCACCGAGAATGACGCGCTCAATGGCGCGGGCATGCTCTTCGGTCACCTGCTTACCAACACCGCGCAGATCTTCGCAGATTTGCGCACCTATTGGAGTCTAGAAGCGATCGAAACCGCGAGTGGTAAAAAGGTGAGTCACCCGCTGGTCGGGGATGGTATTCTTCACCTGATCAACTCCGGCCCTGCCGCGCTCGACGGCACCGGGGAGCAGCAAGCCGCCGATGGCACGCCTAGCATGAAGCCGTTCTGGGAGATCTCGGATGCGGAGGTGGAAAAGTGTCTCAAGGCCACCACCTGGCACCCGTCCATCACTGAATATTTCCCCGGCGGCGGCCTTAGCACCCGTTATAGCACCCGCGGCGGCATGCCAGCCACGATGATCCGCCTCAATCTCGTTAGTGGCCTCGGCCCTGTGCTTCAGGTCGCGGAAGGCTACACCGTGGAACTTCCACAAGACGTGCATCATGCGCTCGACCAACGCACGAATCCGACTTGGCCGACTACTTGGTTCGCACCGATCCTCACGGGCAAGGGAGCCTTCACCAGCGCTTATGAAGTGATGAACCACTGGGGAGCCAATCACTGCGTGATGACCTGTGGCCACGTCGGTCATCTCTATCTGACGCTCGCATCGATGCTCCGCATCCCAGTTTATATGCATAATGTCAGCGAAGATCGCATCTTCCGGCCGAGTGCTTGGACGTCCTTCGGAACTGCGGATCTTGAAGGTGCTGATTTCCGTGCTTGTGCTAATTACGGCCCGCTGTATGGAAAAGCCAGTCATTAAAAAGTCTTTTCTTCATGGTTATGGACCATAACATCACGCTTACTTTGGTGATATCCGTTACAAGTTGTTTCAATGGCTGGATCATGCTTGTTTTTGCCTAAACCCTCACAATCCAATTCAAAAAGTCATGACCAAAATAGGAATCTTCACCTCACCCGCCGGCAAAAGCTATCTCGTCACTTTCATGCTCGTCAGTTCGCTGTTTCTCCTCTGGGGTTTCTGCAACGGAATGATTGACGTAATGGACAAGCACTTCCAAAAGGAACTGCACCTTACCCTTGCCCAATCCGCTTGGGTTCAGTTCGCTCACTACCTCGGCTATTTTCTCATGGCCCTGCCCGCCGGTTGGCTCGCTAGCAAACTGGGTTATAAGGGCGGAATCATCGTTGGTCTGCTGATGGTGGCGGTCGGTGGATTCTGGTTCATTCCCGCGACGAAAATCGCCACATTCCCGGCCTTCCTTCTCGGCGTCTGCCTCATCGCATCTGGCCTAACATTTTTGGAAACCGTTGCTAACCCATACACCACCGTCCTCGGGCCAAAACAATTCGCGGCCACTCGGATCAATCTAGCACAATCCTGCAACGGCATCGGTTGGATCTTCGGTCCCATCGTCGGAGCCCAGTTCTTCTACGGTCAGGATGCCACAGGCAAAAGTACCGGCTCTGAAACGCTCTGGATTCCATACGCGGCCATCGGCGGATTCGTCCTTGTTCTCGCGATTGTTTTCTCTTTCTGCAAGCTTCCAGACATCAAGTCGGAGGATGAGTTCCACCTCGACGACTTAGATGAATCTGTTGCTGCTTCCCCATCCGCTAATCGTGGCACCGCTCTGACCTTGTTGTGGCTGAACATCGTTGTGCTATCCGTCGCTATCGGGATGATCATCTCGGCCTTTGTTGCCATTCCCTCGGTTTCCAAGGCCATCGGCTTAAGCGAAAATCAGGCGCTATGGTATGCTTCTGGAGTTCTATTAGTGATCGGGTCTATCGTTTTTGCGCAATATAAAAGTAAGATTACTCATCATAGTATCTGGAGCCACCCGCATTTCTCAGGAGCCACACTCACCCAGTTCTTTTATGTCGCGGCCCAATGCGGCGTTTTCGCATATTTCATTAACTACATGACCTCTCAGATCCCTGCCGTGCCGGATGCATGGAAAGCCGGATCCTTCAGCCAGTGGTTTGAGATTCACAAAAACGGCATCATGGGACTGAGCGACAAGGGAGCCTCTACCCTCGCTTCCGTGGGCTTTGGTTTTTTCCTCGCCGGTCGTTTCATCGGTGCGGGGCTATTAAAAAAATATTCCGCCCATCACATTCTAGCATTGTTTGCTAGCCTCGCCGCCGTTTGCAGTCTGTTAGTTTTCCTCAAGCTCGGTTGGTATTCCGCGATCGCCTTGTTCCTGAGTTATTTCTTTATGTCGATTATGTTCCCGACGATTTTCTCGCTCGGCATTCACGGCTTGGGTGGCCGCGCAAAAAAGGCATCCTCCTTCATCGTCATGGCCATCATGGGCGGTGCCATCATGCCAAAGCTGATGGGCCACATCGCCGACCAACACGGCATGTCCGCTGGCTTTATTGTTCCACTGATCTGTTTCCTCGCGGTCGCCTTGTATGGATTTAACTGGTCGAAGCTGAGCCAATCGGAAGGAGTGCGCGGGCTGAAACAGACAGGTGGTCATTGATTTTCATTTTTTGTAAATCGTTCGTCTTATGCCTCAAAAAGTTTATCTAGCAGTGGACCTCGGTGCCGAAAGCGGCCGAGTGATGGCAGGCATTTGGAACGGAAAAAAACTTCGCCTTGAGGAAGTGCATCGCTTCGCCAGCGGTGGGACCATGCTCGGCGAGAGTTTGCGCTGGGACGTCTTGCGGCTGTGGGGAGAAATTGAAAGTGGTCTAACGCTTGCCGCGAAAAAATATGGTAAGCAAATTGTCTCGGTTGGCGCCGATACTTGGGGTGTGGACTTCGTGCTGCTGAATAAGCAGGACGAAATTCTCGGCCAGCCTTACCACTATCGTGATGCCCGCACCCGCGGCGCTTTGTCCCGGACCTTCAAGAAAGTTCCCCGCGCCGAGATCTTCGCGCAAACTGGCCTCCAATTCATGGAGTTGAACTCGCTCTATCAATTGCTCGCCTGGCAGGAGAAGTCGCCTGCCATTCTCGATGCGACTTCCACCCTGCTATTTATGCCGGACTTCTTCCACTGGGCGATGTGCGGTGCAAAGCGGGCAGAGTTTACGATTGCCTCCACCTCACAGTTCGTAGATCCAATCACGCGCGATTGGTCGCTGCCGCTGCTCAATAAGCTTGGCCTGCCGACGCATTTCCTTCCGAAAATCGTTCAGCCGGGCACCACACTCGGCACCTTCCGCAAATCCCTTGCAGAACGCACTGGTCTAGCAGGCGTGAAAGTCGTCGCGCCGCCGTCACACGATACCGCTTCCGCTATAGCTGGCGTGCCAACAGCAAACACTGGCAAGGCGAACTGGGCTTACATCAGCTCCGGAACTTGGTCGCTGATGGGGGTTGAATTGAAAAAGGCGGTGCTGACTCCGCGCGCGTTAGAGTTGAACATGACCAACGAAGGCGGCATTGATCGCACCTATCGACTTTTGAAAAACATCATGGGCCTCTGGCTCGTGCAGCAGTGCAAGCGCTCGTTCGACGCGGCCGGAAAGAAATACGATTACGCCCAACTCGCCGCGCTGGCAGCTCTAGCAAAACCGCTCCGCTCCATTGTAAATCTCAACGACCCGCGCTTTCTCAATCCTCCGGACATGCCCAAGGCGATCCAAGATTTCTGCCGTGAAACGAAACAGCCCGTGCCCCAGACGCCGGGCGAACTCGTGCGCTGCGCTTATGAAAGTCTCGCTCTCAAGTATCGCGAAACTCTTGCCTCGCTCGAAGAACTCACCGGCGAACCTATCGAAGTCATCCACACCGTGGGCGGCGGTTCGCGCAGCGCGTTGCTGAACCAGTTTACGGCGGACGCCTGCCAACGCCTCGTCGTCACCGGTCCGATAGAAGCCACCGCGATGGGCAATATCCTCACCCAAATCCGCGCCGATGGCGAACTGGGATCGCTTGGGGAAATGCGTGAAATCGTTCGTAAATCCAGCGAGGTGGAACGCTACAAGCCCCACGCTTCAGCGGCGTGGAACGATGCGGCCGGTCTTTTCTCCAACTTATGTGAACGTAGCTAGATAACAGATGACTATCACATTATTCATACCATGTTTCATTGATCTAATGTATCCCAAGGTGGGTATCAGTCTCGTGACCATTTTCGAGAAGCTGGGGCATAAAGTCGTCATGGCGGACGCGCCCGCGTGCTGCGGACAACCGGCGTTCAACTCCGGCTATTGGGACGAAGCGCGATTGGTCGCGGTGAAGGTTCTAGAGCATTTGAAAGATGCTGAAGTCATCGTGATTCCCAGCGGATCCTGTGGGGCGATGCTGAAGGTTTTCTATCGGGAGCTTTTTGCTGGCACGGAACATGAAGCGGCTGCGAGTGAGCTGGCCGCCAAGGTTCACGAATTTTCCTCATTCCTAGTCAACCAGTTAGGTGTGACCGATCTCGGTGCAGAATTCCCCCACACGGTCACGTTCCACGATGGCTGCCACGGCTTGCGCGAACTCGGCAACAAGCTTCCACCTCGCCAATTGTTAGCCAACGTGCGCGGGTTAGAGCTGATAGAAATGGACGCGGCGGAAACCTGCTGCGGCTTCGGCGGAACTTTTTCGGCAAAGTTCCCAGCCATTTCCACCGCGATGGCAGAAGTGAAATGCGCCAGTGCGCTTGATACGAAGACCGAATATATCGTCTCGTGCGACTCTAGCTGCCTGATGCAGATCCAAGGTTTAGCCAGCCGCCAAGGCCAACCCATCAAGACGATTCACCTAGCAGAAATTCTCGCCCGCGCATGACCTCCCCCGCCTCACAGTTCACCGCCGACGCTGGCCGGGTCGCTCCCGACTTGCGGCACCGCGGCATCATCCAAGCGGCGATGGGTAAATACGAAACCGTCCGGGACCAGCGCAAGAAATGGTTTCAGGATTGGGAGGGAGCTCGGAATCTAGCAGCACGCACCAAATTTGAAGCCGTCAATCATCTGGACCGCTATCTGGAGGAATTCGTTTCAAAACTCGAAGCGCGCGGCACCAAGGTCCATTGGGCCAGTACCAGTGCGCAGGCGCGGGAAATCATTTTTTCCATCCTGCGCGAGAAGGACGCCAAGGTTGTCGTTAAATCGAAGGCGATGACCTCGGAAGAGATTCATCTTAATGCAGCGATGGCGGAGGCCGGCTACGAAGTTGTCGAGTCTGACCTCGGCGAGTTCATCGTCCAACTCCGGGAGGAAGCGCCCTATCACTTGGTGTTTCCCGCGATGCACCTGACGCGCGGCGACATCAAAGAAACGTTTGAGGATAAACTGCATATCACTTCATCCGATAATCCCGAAGACCTCACGATGGTCGCGCGTCGTGTGTTGCGCGAAAAATACCTACAGGCCGATGTGGGAATCACCGGGGCGAACTTCGCCGTCGCCGAGACCGGGATGATTTCCATCACGGAGAACGAGGGAAATGCACGACTAACGGCTGCGCTGCCCAAGACGATGATCACGCTGGTTGGCATCGAGAAAGTTCTGCCGCGCATCACCGACCTCGCGTTATTCCTGCCTATGCTTGCAGTGATGGGCACTGGCCAAGCATTGACCTGTTACAACACCATGTACGGTGGCCCGCGCCAAGCCGACGAAGCCGATGGTCCGGAAGAATTTCATGTTGTCCTGTTGGATAATCACCGTACCGCCCTGTTAGCCGATGCCGAACAACGCGACGCCCTGGGCTGTATCCGCTGTGGTGCGTGTCTGAATGTTTGCCCGATTTTTAAAAACGTCGGTGGCCACACCTACTCCACGACCTACGGCGGGCCGATCGGTTCCGTCATCACACCGCATTTGCGCGGCCTCACGCAGTGGAAACATCTCAGTGATGCATCATCACTCTGCGGTGCCTGCACCGAGACCTGTCCGGTGAAAATTGATCTTCACCACCATCTGTTACAAAATCGCCGGAACGGGGCGAAACTCAAACCCAGCTGGTTCCAGAAAATCGCGTTTAAATTGTTCGCACCTGTTGCAAATGTTAGGGTGCTCTGGTCGCTGACTACCCAACTCAGCCGCATCGGGATGAAGGTGAGGGGACTGGTAAACGGCAGCATCATCGATCCGGCACACGCATGGACAAAGACGCGCGAGTTACCGCCGATCGCACCACAAAGTTTCCGGGAATGGTGGAAAGAACGCCAATGAACGAACGCGAAAACATCTTCAAGCGCATCCGCGAAGCATTGAAAGCGCCAGCCCATGGCCCGCCAGGCGGCCTACCAACCGTGGCCGAACACCGTGGCGTCATGCCTGCGGTTAGTTCCGAGTGCGAAGCGCAAATGGCCATGTTTCATGCAAACTCTGCCGAGCTTCGCGCCAATATTGTGCTGGTTTCAGACATGCGCGATCTGGAGACAAAAATGGCCGCACTGCGTGATGCGGAAGGCTGGAAAAAAGTCGCAGCTCACGTTGGCGAGTTAGCGATCACGACCGCTGAATCGCTCGATTTGCCTGTTCTCAGAACCAATCCCGGCTTTGACAAAGAAGAGCTGGCAGCATGTGACGCTGGTATCACCGAGTGCGATGCGTTAGTCGCGCAAACCGGCTCGGTTCTTCTTACCAGCCGCAGCGCAGGTGGCCGGGCTTTGTCATGCCTCCCGCCGCATCACGTAATCATCGCGCGGCGCGAGCAGCTCGTGGCCGATTTGCCAGCCGCCTTTGAAGGGTTAGTTCAGAAATATGGCGCGAACTATCCGAGCATGATTTCCTTCATCTCCGGCCCCAGCCGCACCGGCGACATCGAGCGCATCCTCGTGCTCGGCGCACACGGCCCGAAGTACCTCACCATTTTCGTGGTTTGAATTGCTAGAAACGTCATGGCCTGAATTTTAAAAGCGCACCGGCTCGCCCGATTTTTGCGCGATCCACGCGGCTCGTTCCTTTGCGTTGTTTTTTGAAGTTTGGATCTTGCTGAAGCGCTCTAACACGCTGCGGGCGAGGACGTAGAGTTCGCCGAGATAGAGCAAGATTTTCTGGAGGGAAGTGCCGCTGGCGATACAGCGGTTTGCAGCTGCCTGATGTCATACAATCAAGGGTTCCAGCGCCTCAGAGAGGTGGGGAGGTAGTTTTCCAAGAAATATTTGATTCACAGGCCACTCCGAGACGCTGTGCGGGAGTAGAGGCGTTTTCTCTCGATTTCAGGCTAACGGAAAATGCCCTAACACTTTTGCGGTGGCCACCTCTGCAGTGAGCCCGTGGAGTTCCCGCAAAGTTTCAGGCTTTCCATGCTCAATGAATTGATCCGGCCAACCGATACGCTCAATCGGCGTGTGAACACCTGCGGTGTGGAGATGTTCGATGACCGAAGCCCCGAATCCATTGAAAAGCACGTGGTCCTCGAAGGTGCAGAGAACCTTGCATTTTTTCCCGTATTCCTCTAACATCCGGCCATCCAAGGGCTTGATGAAACGCGGGTTGATCAGCGCGACGGACAGGCCCTTCGCTTCGAGCTGCGCCTTGGTGCGCTCCGCCATTTCAAACATCGTGCCAAGGCCGATGAGCGCGACATCCGTGCCGTCCGCGACGACTTCCGCCTTGCCGATTTCTAGCAGTTTTGGCACAGCCTTGATCGGTGTGCCTTTGATCACGCCGCGCGGATAACGGATCGCGGATGGGCCTGCATCGTACTGGGCCATGGTGTGCAGCATGTCCACGAATTCATCCTCGTCTTTCGGCTGCATGTGAATGATGCCGGGGATGTGGCGGAGATAGCCGATATCGAAAAGCCCGTGGTGCGTGGGGCCGTCATCACCGGATAGACCACCGCGATCCATGCAGAGGCGGACAGGCAAACCTTGCAGCGCCATGTCATGAATAATCATATCATAGGCACGCTGCATGAACGTGGAGTAAATCGCCAGAAAGGGACGGAAGCCCTCGGCCGCCAGTCCGCAGGCGAACAGCGCGGCGTGTTCCTCCGCGATGCCGACATCGAAGTACCGGTCCGGCAATTCGTTTTTGAAAATTTCCAGTTTCGTCCCGCCCGGCATGGCTGCGGTGATAGCGACGATTTTCGAGTCCTTTTTTGCGAAATCCGTCACCGCCCGACCGAAGATATCCGAGCAAGTCGGAGTGGCCGTGGCATCGGTCGAGCCATCCTCGATCTTGTAAGTGCCGAGGCCATGGAATTTTCCGGGATTGTCCAAAGCCGGCTGATAGCCCCGGCCCTTTTCGGTGATGATGTGCAGCACGACTGGCTCGTGGACTTGCTTCAAATGCTCGAAGGTGCGGACGAGCAAGGGCAGGTCATGGCCGTCGATGGGCCCGTAGTAGCGCATGCCGAATTTTTCAAACAAGACGTTTTGGAACAGCAAGTTCTTCGCACCTTCCTCCACCCGGTGAGCCAGCGTTCTAACCGCTTTGCCTGCGACTTTTTCGACAAAATCAGCAGCCTTACTGCGGACCGCGGCGAAAGTCGAGTGTGTCTGGAGCGCATTGAAATAACGGGCGATGGCTCCGACATTTTTATCAATCGACCATTCGTTGTCATTGAGAACCACGATGAACTTCTTCGTAGTTTCCGCGATGTTGTTCAGCGCTTCCAAGGTCGGTCCGCAGGTGAATGCGGCATCCCCCGCCACTGCAACGACGTGGTGATCACCTCCTGCTAGATCGCGAGCGGCGGCCATGCCGAGAGCGGCTGATAGAGCGGTGCCAGCATGGCCAGCGCCGTAGGAATCGTGCGGGGACTCGGTGCGAAGAAGAAAGCCGTTAAGTCCCTTGTAAGTGCGGATCGTCTGAATCTGATCGACGCGCCCGGTTAGCATTTTATGGACATAGCCTTGGTGGGAGACGTCGAAAACGAACTTATCTTCCGGGGTCGAAAAAACCCGGTGTAACGCGATGGAAAGTTCCACAACGCCCAGATTTGGGCCGAGGTGGCCACCGGTTTTTGAAAGCGAGCTGATCAGGGTTTCTCGGATCTCTAGCGCAAGTTTCGGCAAATCCTCATCCGCGAGTTTTTTGACATCGCTGGGTGAGTGGATCGCGGAAAGCAGCGGACCGAGGGCGGGAGGCTTAGAAGAGGCGGATGTCATTTTCGTCGTCGTCAGGATCGTCTGAAGAATCGGTCGGAGTAGGAGAAATATCTAACGATCTAGCAGAGGCGTCCCCTGCGATTTCGTTTTGATTGTGCAGGGTAATCAGCTCAATCCGCCCGCGGGCGGATTGGAGAATCGACTCACAGCGACTCAGGAGAGCCGAGCCTTTTTCATAATGCGCCACCAAATCTTCGAGCGGAAGTTGCTCATGCTCCATCGCCTCGACGATGGCTTCTAGGCCCGCAAGCGCGTCCTCAAACGAGGGTGAGGGATCCTTTTCTTCGGAACTGGATTTGCTTCGCGCCATCGGGTTATTGGTCAGATTTTTGACTACCAATGCGGATAGCCCGGTCACTGTAATACACCATGTCCATGCCAACAAGTGGTTGGGCGTATGGGTAGCGCTTGGTGATCGCCGAGATTCTCGGGTCTTTATCGAAAATCGAGACGCCCGGCGGGTAAGTCGCGAGAAACACCCGCCCATTGAGAACGAGCGAGGTGAAATCCTTATATTTATCAGCGACTTCCGAGATGGGACCCGAACCATGCGAGCACGGCGAAATCAGAATGCCCACGGCCGGCGTTTGAGCATCTGCGGCGATGGTCTCCAGTTTATCAAACCCTTGTCGCGTGGGGGGCAGCCAAATACTCACCCGGTCCGCATACCATGCCACGGCCCACGGTTGATCCGAGAAAACTACCTGCTTTTCAGTGACCCATCCCTTGAGCCCGGATTTTTTACTGTTAAGCGCCGGAGCATAATATGGCGGCCAATGGGGAATGCCGCCGCGGTCGCGGATTGACATCCCGATGCGGATCTTGGTTGGCAAGTCAAGGATCAGCGGGAGGGCGCAAATCGCAACGATGACGATATGATGGACGTTTCGCAGGAGCGGGGTGGTAGTCACAATATCCAGACGGCTCCACAGAATCGAAACAAACGCCAGCCCATAGGCCGTCATGATAGGAGCGAAAAGAAGATGCAGCTGGTTTGGATCGAGCGGTTCTTTGGAAATGCCGAAAATCGCGAGGCCAAAGGCGGTGGTGACCCACATGAGGAGAATGGCCCAGCGGAAAGTGGAAATCGAGCCGCGTTTGAATGGGTGGAGCAAGGAAAGGAAGAACATCGGGGCCACGATGATTCCGCCAAGAAAAGGAATAATATCTGTCGTTTGCAGCAGTGTGGTGCGGAGGATTTTTGAAATGATTCCATCAATCACTAACGGCTCCGCTGCGAGATCGCTTGTCCGCATCACCATATCCTCAGAACCATTTCCCAGCCCGTTATAAAGTGTTAGAAACGCGGTGCCGAATGGTGAGCCTGTAATGCCTTGGTTTCGTAAAATGGGCCCGATCCCCGCGAGCATCAACAACGCCAGAACCGAGATCCCCACGATCCCGCGCGGACGGAAGGCGATCGCAGCAAACATGATATAACCCAGCGCGATCCACACCGTCATCCAGTGGGTCAGCGCGAGCAAGGTAAAGAACACGCCCGCAATGATCGCCGGTGCCATCGCGATGCGTCCTTCATTCGCCGCTTCCACCGCCCGATAGACGAAATACATGCCGCAGGAAAAAAGCAAGAGCATCAACATTTGCGGCAGTCCGCTCAGCGAGTAACTCCAGAACGTCTCACAAAAAAGCATCAGGATCGCACACACCCCTGCGATCTTGGCATCGAAAATCCGAGATATAAGCAGGTAATTCACGCCGATTGCCATCAGGAAAAACAGCGTGCTGACCGTAGCGATCACCCGATCTAACGGGAAGACCATTTCATTTTCATTCATCTGCCACGCATTAGAATGATCCGCGCCGATCAATTTCAGCACCGCAGCATTAATCAATGGATTGAGCGGCGAATGATAAGTGTCTTGGAAGTCGAGAAGCGAGATTGAGCGGCTCCCTCCCTGTTGCGCCTGATAGTAGGCTACTGGGCGAATCATCTTGGTGGTGAATCCATTGCCGCGTGCGATTTCCCGCGAGATCTGCGCTTGGTCCATCGCCTGCGGGGAATTTAACCCACGAAAGAGAGTGAAAAGATTTCCAAGAGTAAGGGCGACTAACACCAGAAAAAACAAACTACGGCGGATGATCACACCGGTATGGAGGGTGGCAGAATTGATACTCATGAAAAATTGGGATAATGCAGTCGGGAGATTTTACATGCCGAGTTCCTTCAATTTCCGTTGAAGGGTTCTGCGGCTGACACCAAGAAGATCCGCTGCGTGCGTGCGATTCCCCCCGGCAGAGGAGAGAGCGGAGCGGATCGTGTTGGTTTCAAGCTCATGCAAGTTGAATTCAGCGGATGCATCAAGGGTGATTTTGGGAAGTGAAAGAGAATCAACCCCCGCCGCACGCCTAAACAACAGGAATTGCGGCAAATGGTGAGTGTCGATTACGGGATCATTACTCATGACCACGCCATGCTCAATGGCCGTCCGCAACTCGCGCACGTTGCCGGGCCAATCATACGCCAGCAGCAAGTCCATGGCAGCATCCGTCAATGGCTTCACCGGGCGATCATTTTCCTTGGCGAACTCTTGGAGAAAACTATTTGCCAGAAGAACAATGTCCTCCCGCCGTGCCCGCAGCGGCGGCATTTCGACTTTCACCACATTCAGACGGAAATACAGATCTTCGCGAAAAGTCCCGCGATCCACCATTTCCCGCAAGTTTTTATTCGTCGCCGCGATCACGCGCACATCCACTTTGATCGGCGAATTCGAGCCCACCCGTTCTAGACTCCGCTCGGACAGCACGCGTAGCAGTTTTACCTGAGTATTTGCATCGATTTCACCAATTTCATCGAGGAAAAGCGTGCCGCCGTCCGCCTGCTCGAAGCGCCCGATCCGGCGTTGCGAGGCTCCCGTAAACGCGCCCTTCTCATGGCCGAAAAGTTCGCTTTCCAAAAGCTGCGCCGAAAGTGCCGCGCAATGCACTGTCACCAGCTTTGCAGCCGGTCGGCCTGATAGATGGTGCAGCGTCGTCGCTACCACTTCCTTACCCGTTCCGGATTCACCTTCGATCAACACCGTCGCACGCGTCGCCGCGACTTGCTGGATGAGTTCGGAAACTTTCCCGATGGCCGCAGATTTTCCGATCAGGCGATCGAGCTTGTGCGTCTTTCTAACCTGCTGCGTGAGTTCCTTGTTTTCCGTTTCTAACAATTTACTACGGAGCGCGCGCTTGAGCTGCATTTCCACTTCGTCGAGATTGAGCGGCTTGGTGACAAAGTGCCAAGCCCCGCGCCGCATTGCTTCCACCGCCGTGTCCACCGAGCCGTAGGCCGTCATCATGATTGCCACTGGCGGCTCCGGCAATGCGAGCGCCGCATCTAATAAATCCATTCCCGAGTCGCCACCTAACCTCAAGTCCGTTAGTAATACCTTAATCGGCTCCGTCTTGAGAATCGCCAGGGCCTCGGTCTTGCCTGCCGCCGTGTAAACATCGAACTCCTCCTCCAAGGCACTACGCAAGCCCTCGCGGGTCGCACGCTCGTCTTCAACAATCAACAAGGTCGGTAACATAATGGAAAAAGTTAGAGGTCGATCACCGGATCAGGTTCCGGCGCGGCCAGCAAACGCACGGGTCGGTTCGCATGTGGCAAATGCACCAACACCCGCGTCCCATGGTTTTCCTCGCTTTCGATCGCGATTTCGCCGCCATGCTCGCGCACGATCCGGCGGACGATCAACAAACCTAACCCAGATCCGCTAGATTTTGTCGTCCGATAGGGCTCAAAAATCGCGCCCATGTGCTCGGGGGAAATCCCGGTGCCGTTGTCTTCGATCGAAATCACATGTTCATAATCACTCACCCGCGTCCGGATCGTAATCTGGCCTTTGTCCCCAGGAATCGCCTGCGAGGCATTGCGAATGAGATTGTAGAAAACTTGTTGGAATTGCCCCGGATCGACTAACGCGGGTGTTAGCGACTTCGCTAAGTCCAGCTCCACAGCGATGTTTCGCGAAGCCAACTCCGCTTCTAGCAGTTTCAGCGTTTCATGCAAAAGCGCATTCAAATCATGTTTTTCACGCAACGGAATCGTGGGCCGGACCGCATTGAGAAATTGCTTGAGTATTGTATCCAGCCGCCTGATTTCTTCCCGTGCCGTCCCTAGATTTTCCTCTAACGGACCACGATCTGCCGCGGGTAGCTTTCGCAGTTTTCGCTCTAGCAGTTGCAAATGGATGTCCAGCGAGTTCAGCGGATTACCGATCTCATGCGCCACCCCAGCGGCTAACAGTGTCAATGCGTTCAAGCGCTCTGACTCCAGCGTTTCCGCCGCCTCCGCGCGCGTGCTCGTTAGATCGCGGACGAGCATCACATAGCCGAGAGCCTCACTGGTATCCTCATGGCCCTCGATCGGCGCGAGATAGAAATTCAAATAGCGATTTTCCGGATAGAAAACCTCAAGATCCCGGGAAATCGTCCGCCCGGGTTTCCCCAAGGTGCTCCAATCCAAGCCGCGGATCTGCGAGGAAATCACCTCGCCTGTGGCTCGCTCCGGATCCAGCCCGAAAAACTGACAGGCCGCATGATTCACAAAACCGATCACCCCCTGCGGATCGAGAATGATCACGCCTTCTCGCAGCGCTTCGAAGACTTTTTCCAAAAACCCCTTCTCATGCAGCAGCCGCGTCACGATCTGCTGGACCTCTCCCGCTTCCACTCGATCCAGCCGCGCCACCAGTTTCTCAAGGAAGCCGGACTTCGCCTTGAGTTTACCAGCGCGATGTTTACGGTATTCAGGTAGTGGCATGAGCGACGTATTAATAATCCTTTGCACATTCCCCCAAACGGAGCAGGCGCGTCAGATTGGCACAGCTCTGGTGGAAAGGCAACTCATCGCGTGCGTGAATCTCATCCCCGCCGTGGAATCCATTTACCGCTGGCAGGGCAAGGTGGAAACCACTGCGGAAACCCTCGCCATTTTCAAAACGAGCCGCGCCATTTTCCCTGCCTTCCAGCAAGCCCTCACCGAGCTTCACCCTTACGATGTCCCGGAAATCATCGCCCTCGCACCCGACCAAGTCGCCGAGCCCTATCGCTCATGGGTGCTCAATAACGTGGCACTTCAGGGTCAATAAACTGCGACCACGCCTCAATCCCGCCGCTCATCGAAAATGCGTTCTCCACCCCGATCGAACGTAGAAAATTTGTCGCCCGCAGCGAACGCACCCCGTGATGACAATAAACCACCACCCCGCGCTCGTTCCGCATCATTAACCGTTCCCGCACGCCCGGAAACAATCCCAGCGGAATCCATTCATTCCCAGCGATCTGGCAAATCGCCAACTCGTCCTCCTCCCGACAGTCGATCAACCGCGGCCGTTCGCCGATGGGGCGTTTCACCCACTCCGCCACCGCTTCCGGACGGACTTCCATCGTCACGGCGGGATTCGGCAACGTGATACAGGCATTCCTGCCTGTTCTTAAATCTCCGCCACTCATTCAACAATCACTGGAGTGCCGAGCTGGACGTTATCAAAAAATTTCTCGCTCATGTAGTGCGGCATCCGAATGCATCCGTGCGACGCGGCAAAACCAGGCAAAAACCCCGTGTGCATGCCGATTCCATCTGCGAACCGCATGAAGTTCGGCATCGGTGCCGGATAGTAAATCGCGCCGGCAGGAATCTTGTCGGTGCGAATGTCCACGTTGTCATTGAGCATCGCGCCGGTCGCCTTGTCCTTAAAGCAACCGTAGGCGGTCGAGTGGTGGTCCTTGTCCTTTTCTGAAATCTTGTATCTCCCCGGAGGCGTGGCGTGGTCCTCCTTGCCGCTAGAAATTTTTGAAACCCCCACCAGCACTCCGCCCTTGTAAAAAGAAGCCTTCTGCTGGGTCCGGTTAATCCTGATCAGCGGAGCGCCTGTCGCCGCATCGCCATCCCAATAAGAAATATCATCAGGGATCGCCGGCGACGGATGTTTGGGATCGGTCACATACTGCGGCCCGACCGGTCCACCGACTCCCGCCAGATAATCCGAATGACCCGGCCCCGAAGGCCCGCAAGAGCTCAAAGCCACAACACCCAGCTCGACGGCTACCAAGAGCGAATTCGTTACAGAGAAAACCTTCATTTTGCGAAGAAATTGCACTGGCAATGTCCAAACGTCAAGCCAACACCTGACTATCAAGATTTCCTCTGCAGTCCGCAGGGATGGGCATCAGGATATAGGAATGAAGGTGCAGACGATTGCCTCATTTCAGTAGCTCCCGCAGAGCATCAGGCGCGGCGGGCTCGACAAACAAACCACCCGCCTCACCACCCGGCTGCGCAACGCGCAAGCCAAACTCGGAGCCGCCGCCCCGCCCGATCCCGACGACGGCCAAAAAATCGCCCAACGCGCCACCCTCCACGAAACCATCCAAGCCCTCCAAACCCAACGCGAAACCCTCAAAACAACTCGCCGCGCCACCCCGCGCAAAATTGCCATCCAACTCCTCCCCTTAAACCCGGCCTACGATCCCATTCCCGTTACCCCCATGAAGGCCCAGAGCTGATGGTGGTTGGCGAATGGGTAGCCTCGATCAACTGAACCATGGGCAGGAACAAAAGTGCACACTTTTGGCATACTGCTTCCTCAAGTGCTTTGGGCTTTCCTCGCTATGAACACCAATTAGTCTGAGTTCCTACTCATGAACCGGACCCACACCACCACTTTCTACAACCCCAAATGACAAGCACCCAACAACGCGCCGCCCTTCAACGGCAGATCTGGCAGATTGCCAACGACGTGCGCGGCTCGGTCGATGGCTGGGACTTCAAGCAATATGTCCTCGGCACTCTGTTCTTCCGTTTCATCAGTGAAAACTTTGCCGCCTACATCGAAGCGGGAGATCCGGACATCCAGTATGCTCAGTTAGCGGATAGCGTCATCACCCCAGAAATCAAGGACGATGCCATCAAAACCAAGGGCTACTTCATCTACCCCAGCCAGCTTTTTTCCAAAATCCTCGCCACTGCGAACACCAATGAGAGCCTGAATACCGACCTCGCCGCGATTTTTTCTGCCATTGAGAGTTCCGCCAATGGCTATCCTTCTGAGCAAGACATCAAAGGCTTGTTCGCGGATTTCGATACCACAAGCAACCGCCTCGGAAATACCGTCAAAGACAAAAACCTGCGTCTCGCCGCTGTTCTCAACGGAGTCGGGGGCTTGGACTTTAGCGATTTTGAAGGCAGCCAGATCGACCTCTTCGGTGATGCGTATGAATTCCTGATCTCCAACTACGCCGCCAATGCTGGCAAGTCCGGCGGCGAGTTCTTTACGCCGACTCACGTCTCCCAGCTCATCGCCCAA
>JAYVNE010000247.1:0-8584 GCA_043758615.1 Akkermansiaceae bacterium | reverse complement strand
ATTTTCGTGGCCGTTACGCAATGCCTTCGCTTTACCGCATGGGTAGTTGGGCGGATCGTTTGCAGACCATTTCCGACGTCATAGACCCTGCCGCTGTTGCTACACATTGGTATGTCAATCCTGCGACGGGAAATGATAACAACGATGGCGTTTCCCCCTCTAGTGCTTGGGCCACGATTCAGAAAATCAACGACGAAAGCCGTTACTGCGGTCTCTTCCCTCGCAGTGGTGGCTACAGCATGGGAGATTGGCTGCATATCGACACGACGAACGCCAACCTGCTTCTGGGGCCCTCGCAATTTTTAATTTTTACGCCCTCGCTGAATGTTGAAATGCTTGGAGGAGGGGAAATCCAGGCATGGAACACTCTTCCCGCCACAGCTTGGAGCGGGCCTCTTTCTGGCACGACAAAAGTGTATCAAGCAGCCCTAACCGAACTCAACGCAAGTTGCGTAATTTGGGAAAATGATAAATGGCTGAATCACCCCACAGGATTCAATCTGGCCGCCGTGCAAGCATCACTGGAAAGCACTCCTGGTAGCTTCTGGACCGATGGCACGACGATGTACCTTCACCCTTTTGGTGACACTAACCCGCAGTCGGATGGTAAAATTTACACCCGCTCCTACAACCGAGGGGGCGTTGGTGGTTCTGCAGTGCTCGTGCAAGTGCCGGATGTGCATCTGAAAAATTTACGCATACGCAAAACCTGTCTTGCCGAGAAGTCCTCTAACGACAGCATTTTGGCCTATTGTTATCAGGCACAGGGCAATGCGGGCGGCATCAATTTCTACGAGAAATGCCTTGGCGATTACGGGTCCAAACATATCTACGGATTTACAGATAATGCGACAGATCGCAAGACGACACTTTTTCAGTGTGTGGCGGAACAGGGCAGTCCTTATTATTCGCAGACGCCTTGGGTCGATTATAGTCCCCTTAGTGCCTCTTGTACTAACACCACCGATTACATTGAATGCGTCACTCTTAAACCGCGTGGTTTGATTGGCTCCAGCGACGGCGATCCTAGCGGAGCCGCGTGGATTTGTCATAACAACGGCGGCGGTAACTATCAATTCCCGCAGATCAATTTCACCAATTGCCAGTTCAACGGTACCCTGGATACCTATGGTGCCGTCCAGATGGTTCGTGTTTCTGGTGGGATGATTGGAGGTGGAATTTTTCGTTCGCCAGATGTCTTAATTGAGCGGGCAAAAATTTCCCAAATCGTCGCCTCCAATGACCAGGCGGGTGGTTCTGTGCGAGTGCGCAATTGCCTGATCACTCCCGTGCGCATCAATGGCGGTAACGGCGAAGCCCCCGCTCAAGGAACGGTCGATTATCGGAACTGCGTGCTCGACCTGCGCAACACGGTTAGCAACACCTATCACGTAGCCAATTTTGCTCGTACCGCTGCCCTTAATTTCATCTGGAAAAACAACATCGTCATGGGATCACAGACCCAGCGTTTTTACCTCGTTAACAATGCTGTAGCCAGCGACACCTTTGTCTTTAATAACAATGCTTACTCCTTTCCAGTCGCAGGCGGTATTTTCTTTAACTATAACAATCCAGGCCCTGGGCAGACTTTTACCTATTTGAGCGACTGGCAAGCACTCGGATACGACGTCGGCTCGTTTTTAACCACTAACTTTCTCCTCGACTCTAACTACAAACCGCTACCCGGCAGCCCTGTGATCGATACGGGAGAAAATCTCGGCACCGCTCCCGACTATGGTGGAGTCGCTCTGAGCAATCGCAATGACATTGGTATGTGGGAATACCTGACCCCCAGCGACATGTGGAAAATGCAATACTTCGGCACGCGAGCTAACAGCGGCATCTCTGCCGATACCTCTGCACCCTCCAATGACGGTTTGCCTAATCTCGTGAAATACGCCACGGGCCTCAACCCACTCTTGTCAGGTGTTTTGCCTGTCACCAGCGACACCACCACTGGCTATCTTCGATTTACGGTTCAGAAAAATCCTCAAGCAACGGACGTCGTTTACACCGTCGAGGCTTCTAACGACCTAAAAGCGGCGCGTTGGAGCACAGCGAATACCACGATCGCGACTAATACTAATACTTTACTGAGCGTGATGCAAAACACCCCCATCACCCAAGCTCCGGCTCGTTTCATGCGCCTGCGAATCACCCGGCCATGATCACGTTAATGTCAGCTTGGCGACTCTTTTGAACTTCCTCAGCCTGCTTCTTGTGCCCCGCAAACTACCCGAATTCAGGGAATCCGCAGGCTGCCGCGAGGGATTTCCTAGCGTCCGGTCGGATTTTGCTAAAAACAAGTTCCTTTGGCCTTGCCATACCGGTTGAGCCTCCTAGTTTCGGCGTCCGTTTTTCTTTTTGCTGGCAGACGGTTGGCGCCCCGGTGTCTGTCAGTATTTCCACGTTCCGGGGCAATTGCAGAAGGAAAACGAACCAACAACACAACCCCAAACCAAGTAAACATATGGCTTACGCATGCGCGGAACCCACGAACAAAGAACTGAACGACCTTATCGATTCCAAATTTCGCGAATTCAACGCGGGATCGATCGTCAAGGGCACGATTCTCGAAATCCGCCCCCAAGTCGTTCTTGTAGATATCGGCTACAAATCCGAAGGAGCCATCCCATCGAATGAGTTCGAGGATGAAGAAATCGAAGTCGGCGACGAAATCGAAGTGCTTCTCGAGAAACTCGAAAACGACGAGGGCATGGTTGTCCTGTCCAAAGAGAAAGCCGCCCACAAACAAAATTGGGAAAAAATCGTCAAAGTCTTCCAAGACGGCGGTCTCGTCCGCGGCAAGGTCAAAGGAGTCGTCAAAGGCGGACTCACCGTCAATGTCGGCGTCGAGGCCTTCCTTCCAGGCTCCCAAGTGGACATCATCCCACCGAAGGATCTCAACGAATACGTCGGCAACGTTTACGAATTCAAAATCGTTAAAATCAACGACGAGCGTAAAAACATCGTCATTTCCCGCCGCGAAGTCATCGAGGCAGAGCGTTCCGAGCTGCGTCAAACTTTCCTCTCCGGTGTCAAAATCGGCGACAAAGTCACCGGCGCGATCAAGAACATCACCGATTTCGGTGCCTTCGTCGATCTCCAAGGCATGGATGGACTCCTCCACATCACCGACATGTCGTGGGGCCGCATCAACCATCCTTCCGAGCTTCTTCACATCGGCCAAGCCGTGGATGTCGTCATCCTCGACGTGGACAAGGAGAAAGAGCGCGTTTCGCTCGGCCTTAAGCAAATGTCTGAGAACCCATGGGAAGACATCGAGCGGAAATACCCGATCGGTCACAACGTCAAGGGCCGCGTCACCAAGCTTCTTCCCTACGGCGCGTTCATCGAAATCGAGCGCGGCGTCGAAGGTCTTGTCCACGTTTCCGAACTCAGCTGGGTCAAGCGCATCACCCGTCCATCCGATGTTTTGGAAATCGGCCAGGAAATCAAGGCCGTCGTTCTCGGCATCAGCATCGAGGAGCAGAAGATCTCGCTCGGCGTGCGTCAGCTCGATTCCAACCCATGGGATGAAATCGAAATGCGCTATCCTGTCGGCGCCACCATCAAGGGGCCGGTCCGCAACCTCACTGCTTACGGTGCGTTCGTGGAACTCGAAGAAGGCATCGATGGTATGATCCACGTTTCGGACATGTCCTGGACCCGCAAGATCAACCACCCATCCGAAGTTCTCAAAAAGAACGACGAAGTGGAAGCCATCGTGCTCGCCATCGACAAGGCAAACCAACGCGTTTCCCTCGGTATCAAGCAAACCGAAGGCGATCCATGGAGCCTCATCGACAACCGCTTCAAGGTTGGCGACCTCGTCAAGGGCACCGTTGCGAAGATCGCATCCTTTGGTGCCTTCATCAGCCTCGATGGTGACATCGACGGCCTCATCCACATTTCGCAACTCAGCGAAGACCATGTGGAAAAGGTCAAAGACATCATCAAGGTCGGCGAAGAGATCGAAGCCCGCGTCATCAAGGTGGACAAGGTCGAGCGCCGCATCGGACTTTCCATCAAGGCCGTTGGTTACTCCGACGATCAATTGAAAAAGGAAAGCGCCAGCTTCGAGAGCCTCCGTCCGTCTTCCGAGATGGTCGGCCTCGAGCAAGCGTTCAACCTCGCCGCTGCGGCCTCCGAAGACTGGAGCCCAGGTCAGGACGATTGATTCAAAGGGGTGTAGGCAACTTGCCTGCATCTTTCAAAAAAGCCGGATGGGTTCGCCCCGTCCGGCTTTTTCATTTTTAGTTTATCCGCTTGCGGAGGGCAGATACACGGACTATCAAACTGCCCACTTCTAAAAGCCTTTCGTGAATCAAACCCTCACTCTCTTTACTCCAGCGGCGTGTCGCATGAGAGCCGGAATCCGTTGGAGCAATCTTGCGCGCCTGCTTGTCTGCGTCTGTGGCGGTGCATGGATGTTAGGCGTGTCATTGCAGGCGGCCACCGTGAGCACGCCCACCGCCCCCAGCGGCTTTTCTGCGTTGCCGACGGCTCCGAACGGATTTAGTAGCAGCCCGACGGTAGCTCCGGCAACTGGGGGAGAAGGACGGCTTTTGGATGGCTTCACTTTCACCACTTCTCTCGGGATGACTTATGACTCCAACGTCACCCAGAGTCCGGGGCCTCCTCTGGCACCCGTAGAAACCGATTTTTTCATCAACCTTGGGGGTAGCGTCAATTACCTATCAAAGGCATCGCGGCTGACATTTGGGGGTAATTACCACTGCATGTATAACCAATACTTCAGTCAGACCGACTTCAGCGGATTCAATCAAGGCGCGGGCGTCACGGCCAACTACGACGGAGGAAATTTCACCATCACAGGGCAGGCTGGCGTCGAATTCAACCACGGCGCAAACCGCAATTACGGCTCGGCCTTGGTGGATCAAACTGCCTACAACGTGGGTCTCTCGGCCAGATACCGTTTGAGCCCCAAGACCTCGATTACCGGAGATTTTTCAGATAGTTTTTCCACCACCAGCGGAAGCTTCAGTCAAACGCAGAACGTGACTCTTGGTGCGGCGGCCTTGTGGAAATATTCAGCACTCACCGAGTTCGGCCCGGGCGTCCGCACCACGTATAGCTCGCAAGGGAATGGGGGTGGCCGGACCTCCATCGGCCCAACTTTGAGCATGAATTACAAACTCAGCACTAAGGTCTCCTTGAATTCGCAGGTAGGCATGAATTTCGCATCTTACGAAAATGGCGGCACAGCGGACCCGACCGTCTCTGCACTCATCGCCCTCGATTATAAGGCATCCAGGTTGTGGGGGTTGAACTTCTCGCTCTTCAAGGATACGCAGGCAGACTCGGCCACGGCAGGACTGTATAGCAACATCACTTCAGTCCGGCTGGGATACCATCGGAAAATCCGCCGGGCCACTTTAAATCTAGGGCTGAATTACGATACGAACACCTATACGGTTGCCCCTGCCAGTGGCTCGGCGCCGCCGCCCGCCGCAGCGCCGGACAGAAATTTTTACAGTCTCGATGCCTCCCTCGGAATGTTGATCTTGGGTAACACGAGCTACGCCAGCATTTTCGTGCGCTATAACAATCAGGAAAACGGCCGCGCCAGTACGTGGGATGGATTCCAATCGGGCATCAGCATCAACCGCAGTTTTTGAAAGACGCGCTCGTTTTTTTCTAGGACATAGACGAGGAACCCTCTATGGAACGCCTAAGTCATCGCCTTGCATCCTTCTCTGCATCGGTCCTCAGCACAAATTTCCTTCCGGATCTCCTCATTTCCTTCAACCTCTTTTCTTTTGACATCCATGGTTTCTATCTACTTTCAGCGCCTTCTGCTTTGCACCCTGCTGGCCTCAGGATTTGTCCATGCAGCCGCCCAAGTCGGGGACAGCACCTACATTCTGCGGCCTAATGATGTCATCCGGGTGAACGTCTATGAAGAGGGGGATCTCTCTGTCCAGGTGCGGATTCTCAAAACGGGCCAGGCTTCCTTTCCTCTCATCGGTTCGGTGGATGTGGGTGGCTCCACGGTTGCCGCAGCCGCAGCCAAGATCCGTGATCTCTATGCGAAGGACTATCTGGTCGATCCCAAGCTCACTCTCACCGTGGATGAATATGCCACGGAATACATCTCGGTGATCGGCGCAGTGAAAATCCCGGGACAAATCCCGATGCCGGTTTCGGGAAATCTCGACCTCGCCTCGGCCATGGCCACCGCGGGTGGACTCACGGAAACAGCGGATTCCAATGGGATCTCACTGGTCCGTGCATCTGGCACCACTGCTACCTTTAGCATGGAGTCCATTCAGGGCAGTTCCGGTCGGGTTAAGCTTGCCCCCGGTGATCGGGTCATCGTCAATCAGAGTGCTTTTGTCGGTAAGACCGTCTCGGTACTCGGCCAAGTCGGGAAGCCGGGCCCAGTGCCATTTCCGCTTAATGGTCGCCTGGATTTGGTCAACGCCATCGCGATGGGCGGTGGACTGACGGAATTGGCGAACGCGAAAAAAGTCAGTATCAACCGCCGGGGCACCGTCACCATTGTGGATTTTCGTGAGATTTCACAACGCGGGGATCGCCCATTCCTGTTGCAGCCCGATGATGTGGTCACTGTCGCCGAGAGACTCTTCTGATTTTTTCCCTCCGCCCTTCTTCGACTCAGTTTTTCAGCATTTCAGTTTTTAATATTACCATGCCTCCATCGCCACGCTCCCGCCGCCAATCCGCTGATTTGGAAGATTTTGAAGACGACGACTTGATGGCCGACGGCATGACTCGCCAAGCGGGAGGCGAAAAGACCAAACAATTGATCATTGATCTATTCGGGCGCTGGCACTGGATTGTTTTCGGTCTAATCCTCGGCGTGCTGGGCGGATTTTATTATCTATCGAAGGCCCCGAAAAGCTACCAGACGCGCGCCACCTTGCTCATCAAACAGGCGACTTCTTCGGTGATGTCATCACGCGATCAGGTCGATGAAATGGACTATCGCACCTTAGAAGCCATGAACACCGTGGCCGAGCGCATCTCGCGCCCCGAACTTCTACAAAAAGTCGCCGCCCGCCCGGAAATTCGCGCCTTGCCAGGACTGATGCCCAAGTCGATCAATTGGTTGCCCGAGAAAGCAAGCAAGTGGTTTGCCAAAAAGGATAAGTCTGAAGCATCTGGAGCGGTGCCGGCACCCGCATCGCTTGCCGGTGCCATCTCGGGATGGACCACGATTTCTGTGCGCCGTGGCACTCGCTTGCTTGATATTTCCATCGCTCACGAGCGCCCCGAGGTGGCAAAAGCGCTGGCGGATACCATCGCTACCGAATACCAGGCGGAAGTGACTGGAGACCGCAGCAGCGGCCGGAATTCTTCGTTGCAAATTCTCATTGATGAATCCGATGCGGCCAAAAAACGTTTGCAAACCGCCCAGAGCGCAATGGGCAGCTATCAGCGTGCCTTGCTCACTTTGAGGGATTTGGAGGCACGTGAGACGGCGGCTGCAGAGTTGGCCCGCCGCTATTTGCCGAAGCACCCAAAGATGGTCACGGCCATGGCGGAAAAGATTTCCCTACAACAGCGCTTTCTCATGGAGTTTGAAACCGCCCGTGAGTCAACCGTGGACCGCGAGTATTGGGATGCTCATGTCGCAGAATGGAAAGAAGCAGGCGGGGATGAAATGAGCAAGCTCGCCACCGCCCGACGCCTCCTCGTCGCCCGAGGCAATGTCCTTGAAAGCGAAATCGGCAGTCAGACCAGCGTTTTCAACAGCATCCTCACCCGCATTCACGAAGCGGATATTAACCAACAGCAGGTCGAATCCGACGTCAAAGTCAGCAGCCTCGCCCAGTTGCCCGGTGGCCCGGTTTTTCCGGTCGTCTCAAAGGTGATGACCTTGGCCTCAGTCAGTGGTCTGACACTCGGAGTCTTGCTGGCGATGTTTTTCATCCGTCTCGACAACAAAATTCACACGGTAGCCCAAGTCGAGCGTGAAACCGGGCTCCCCGCCCTCGCCGCGATCTCGGATATTCAAGTCAAAGCGCTTTCTAAGAAATTCCGCAAACGCGACGGATCTACTGAAGAACCTGATGCCTGCAAACTATGGGATCCGCGTCTGGTCTTCCGCGATGGGATGTCAATGACCACCGTCGCCGAAATGTTCCGCGTCTTGCGGGCTTCGGTTTCCCTGTTAGGCGATGAAAAAAAACGCCGGCTCACTCTTTTCAGTAGCTCCCTCCCCGGCGAGGGAAAAACTTTGATCTCGTCTAACTTCGCACTCGCCGCCGCCCAACAAGGCAGACGCACATTGTTGTTGGACCTCGACCTCCGCAAGCCGGCCATTCATAAAGTCTTCGGGCTTAAACGCGATTTCCACCACAATGGTGTTGCCGAGGTTCTCGCCGGCCAAGCGGCTTTCGAGGAAGCAATTTTCAAGGATACCGGGGCACCGAATCTGCACCTGATGCTTGCCGGAAAATCCGTTCCCAATCCCGGCGAGCTGCTTAACGCCGCCTCGCTTGAAGAGTTTTTGAAAACCGCCGCTGCCAATTACGACCTGGTCGTAATCGACTCCGCGCCGCTGCTCGCCGTTCCTGATACCCGCATCATCATC
>JAYVNE010000246.1:0-8626 GCA_043758615.1 Akkermansiaceae bacterium | reverse complement strand
CGGTGGTGGCGGGGTAGCGGAGTTCGTGGGCGTAGGTTTCCACGATGTCGTCGTCCTTGCTGCGCTTTTTCCCGACCTCGGCATCGGAGCAGACGGCGAAGGAGTGGAGCGGGATGGCGCTTTCCTGCGTCCACTCGGTGAGGGTCTGGGAGAGGAGGTTCAGGCTGGGGACGAGGAAAAGGACGCGCTTGTTTTTCCCGGCGACTTCCTCGGCGATCTTGAGGCTGGTGAAGGTTTTGCCGGTGCCGCAGGCCATGATGAGCTTACCACGGTCGGCGTAGAGCCAGACTTCGGAATAAAGATCGGCATAAGTGGCTTCGAAACGGAAGTAGGTGCGGATGAGTTCCTCGAAGTAGGTGCCTTTTTCGCGCTCGGTCTTGGAGGTGGCGCGGTAGGTGGCGAGGATCTCTTGAAGTGGACTCATGGATTGGCTGGATGTTAGGCGAGTGAGTGGGAAGGGGAAGGAAATAGCGTGTGGCTGGAGAGCAAACGCGGCAGGGCGTTGCCGTCCTGCCGCGTTTGGGAATTGCGGGTTTCAGAATGATGGAAACTCAAGTGCCGATTTTTGAGGCGATTTGAAGTAGTGTTAGACGAATTTAGATTTAGACAAGTTCTTGACACAGTCCAAAACTTGATCAGCGTCGAAGGCGTGGCCAATCCAGCAGATCTACTTCGCCAAAATGGCATCCCAATCACGGCCCAACGGCTGGCTGTGCTGCGTGCGGTTTCTAATCGCCCCCACGGCACGGCGGATGACTAAAGGCATGTCCCTCTGTCGTGTGTTCAGGGTGCCTGCGAGAGGCAGTGCAATTCCTCCTGCTTCCTGACAACGGACACGCATGGAATTCGAACTGATGTTTGGCATGTGGTGCAGGCGGTGCAGGCGGTAGCGATCAGATCCGGGGAGTCGGCGACTGGAGAAAGGAGAATCATGAGGGAAGAGGCGATTTTGGATTTTGAATACGGGAGGCGACAGGGGTTTCAGCGCCAATCTTCGAGTGTTAGCCCGCTGATGCGGCGGAAGTCTTTGGTGTTGTTCGTGACGACGGTCATCTTGTGGCGCAGTCCGGTGGCGGTGATGAAAACATCGGTGATGCTCACCGGCGTTCCACGGTTGAGCAGGTCGGCATTGAGACGGGCGGCGATGCGGGCACAATCGGAATCGAAGGGTAGGATCTGGAGGGTGGCGACGAAACGTGAGACCTTCGCTCGCTCTTCCTTCTGATGATCGGCTGGTGCCCGGTCCGCGCCTTGAAAGAGTTCAAACTCGGTGATGACGGAAATGAAGCAGTCTTTTGGCGGGCATTGAGCCATTCGAGCCACGACCTTCTCCCGCCCGCGAAGGACGTCGATGCAGACGTTGGTATCGAGCAGCCGCTTCACAATGTTTTTTCCCGGTAGGTGGGGATCTCCCGCGCGAAGTCTTTTCGCTCGATCCGGATGCTTTCAAAAAAGCCATTCGGCCAACCGGATTGCGCCATTTCCTCAATCACGATTTTGCGGCCATCACGGTGTATGGAAACCGTTCCGCACGGGAGTTCCAGGCCCTTGGGAAGCCGGACAGCGAGCGAGTTGCCGCTTTTGAAGACTTTCGTTTTCATCGGGTTATGTATTCACAGTTTTGGATGTACGCGTCAAGCGGGAAAAGATGAAATTCTAAATTTCTGGATGAGGGGGCGAAGAGCGAAGTGCGACGGTCATAGACGCGCCGCTACAGTTCGGAAGGGGCTTCGGGTGGCGGCGCATCCATTCTGGCCCGCACCTTTTCTGCGATGCGCTGGACATCGCGGCTGGTGGCGGAGGCTTCGTCCATGTGGTAGGCGGCGGCCAGTTCGCGGGTGAGTTGGGCTTCTTCCTCGGGGGTGAGGTCGGCACCGCCGGAACGGGTGAGCAAGTTGATGGCGTTCATTGGTAGAATTCTTCCTGATATTCGGCGTGGGCGGCGAGATCGCGGAGCGCGGTCATCGCCTTGTGGATGTTGCGGTCGATCATGGCGCGGGCGATGCCGAGATCCTCGGCGACGAATTGCGGTGACTGGTGCTTGAGTTTGACCCGCTCGAAGATTCCGAATTGTCGCAGTGGGATGCGGTTGCGCAGGTCTTCGACCAGGGTGGCGAGCAGCGAGCGGCCAAAGGCGTCGGATTCGCTCGGTGACTCTGCCGGGAGTCCGGATTCGTTGATGCCATCGAGCGGGAGCTGGTCATGACAGAGGGACATGCCTTTTATCTATGATGGTTTAATGTGCAGTGGGGAAATGTAATGGGAAGAGCCGGGTGATCATTAATTTTAACAGGTATTCTGTGAAACTCAGATTGGTGACGGACAGTGACAGATTGTGGTTGCTGCGTCTCGCCGCAATGTCCCTGATAGAGAATCGTTTTGGCGAGACGCAGTAACCACGTTTTCAAAAGCTGATTCGACAGTCCCGTTCTCTCAAACCTCACCGTCCGGATAGAGTAGGTGAAACTTGATGGCCTCCACGGCGATGGCGGCGGCGGTGCCGAAGATTGTTTCCACCGTGGCCGTGCGCGAGACTTGGGCGGCGGGACGGGACAGTCCAAGGATCAATTGTCCGTAATTCTGTGCTCCGGCGACGTGCTGGAGAAGCTTTAGGGAAATGTGTGCGGCATCCAGATTCGGGAAAACTAACACGTCTGCGGTGGGGCGGGCTTCGGCGGCGGGCAGCTTGGTTTCCGCAGCTGCCGGGTCGAGAGCGACGTCGGCCTGGAGCTCGCCTTCGATGCTGATGTCGAGAAATTGTCGGATCGCCTCACCCTGCGCCAGCGCGGCGGCAGCGGCCATGCGGCGTGCGTCTGGCGTGCGGGTCGAGCCTTTGGTCGAGTGGCTGAGCATGGCCACGAGCGGTTTGCGACCGAGGAAATGGCGCGCCAGTTTTCCCGTTTCTAGGGCGATGGCTGCGAGTTCACGGACGTCGGGATTCGGGATCAGCCCGCAATCTGCGAGGAAAAGAATGCCATCGCCACCGAGGTGATGGAGGTGAGGCCCCATGAGGATGGTGACCCCGAAAATTTTTGGCACACTCGGCAGTGGTTTGATGGTGTGCAACAGGGCGCGGAAATAAGCGGCGGGCAGTGCTTGATTACCGCCAACGACGGCATCGGCCTGACCATATTGCACCATCAAAGCGCCGAAATAATGCGGACGGGCGACAATTTCCGCCGGGTCGCCCATTTGCATGGTCCGATAACGAGCCATGTTTTCAACGCGTTGGCAGAATAGCGGGAAGTCCGATGCCAGTGGCGGATCGATAACATGGACGAATTTTAGCGACACCGAATTTTGAGCGGCCAGCGCGCGGATGCGCTCACGGTTGCCGAGTAGAATAGGGGCGACCACTTCCTCTTGCACGAGGCGGGCGGCGGCTTGGATGACGCGGATATCCTCGCCTTCGGTGAAAACAACTCGTTTCGGATGGCGGCGGAGCTGATCGAGGAGGTAATGAGTGACGCGATTGCCGGGTGTGGGCTCTGTAGGAAAATCGGACATGGAAGGTGCCGGTGCTTGCACCGTGTAAAGAGTCTAGTATGGCTTTGGCCGTCCTTTCAATCCGATTCATCTTCAAATACGCCGGTGCCCGCTGATTATCACACCCATACGCCGCTGTGTCGCCATGCCGAGGGCGCGCCGGAAGCATTCGTTAATACCGCGCTGCTCGCTGGCGTGACCGAATATGGAATCTCTGATCACGCGCCTTGCATGCCCGAGCCTTTTGATGACTGGCGGATGCTTTTGTCCGAATTACCCGAGTATTTCGAATGGATCGAGCGGGCACGCACCCAGGCCGCCGGGCGAATTCCGGTTCGCGCGGGGCTCGAGTGTGATTGGTTGAGCGGTTGCGAAAAATGGATTACTGAACTCGTATCGCGCTACGAGTGGGACTATTTGATCGGCTCCGTCCATTATCTAGGCGATTGGGATTTCGATAACCCGAAGTGGCTTGGCCGCTGGGCGGAATGCGATGTGGATGCTGTTTGGACACATTACTGGAAAACTTATGTGGCGATGGCGGAGAGTGGGATTTTCGACATTCTAGGCCATCCTGATCTGGTGAAAAAATTCGCCTATGCACCGCACGGGGACTTGGATCGTTTTTACGAACCGGTGATCGATGCGATTGCCGCCTCGGGCAGCGTGATCGAACTCAACACCGCCGGCTGGCACAAACCGTGCGCGGAATCCTACCCCGCACCGCGATTCCTGGAACTCGCTTGTTCTGCTGGAATCGGCCTCGTCATTTCGTCAGACGCGCATCAGCCCAGCGATGTGGCGCGGGATTTTCCTCGGGCCATCGAAATTGCCAAAGCCGCCGGCTATCGCGAAACCACCCTATTTGAAAAACGCAAACGGCGGAGTGAGTTGTTAGGTTAACGCGCTCGGTGGTGCGTTATAACGGTGTCTCTTCGGTAGCGGGTTCCTCCACTGCTTCAACAATGGATTCCACTGCACCTTCAGCGGTGGGTTCTGGTATCGCTTCCACAGAAATCTCAGCCACGGGCTCGGCCGGAGGTTTTTCTAACGTTTCATGAATCAAGTCTGCGTTCGGAGTCGCTTCATTTACAGCTTCCACCGGAGGGATTACTTCGGACCCAGGCTCAAGGGGAACCTTTGCCTTTTTCTTCTTTTTTTTCTTCGCTTTCTTCGCTTTCTTGGGCTCGCCGCTTGGGTCGGAGGCACCCGATTCGCGGGCTTCTTGCACCACGAGCGTGTCATCGGTATAAAGCAGAATGTGCCCTTGGTGGAGCAGCCAGAAAAGATCCGCTGCGAATTCTGACGGCGGTGCGGTGCTTTCTTCGGGCAGGACGGATTTCCAAAGCCCTTCGAGTTTTGCGGGTTTGTTCTCGCGAATCCAACCCACCATGATCGCGGGGCGCTCCGCAAGCACCGCATCTAACGCTAACGGATGCGGTCGGGCCGGGCCGGTGTGGAGCTTTCCCTGGCGTTTGAAAACGGGAAGGTGCTCAGCTTCGATCGCGCGGCAAACGGCGGGGATCAGAATTGCCGGGTGATTTCTCGCGTGGGTGCCGGAGAGTTTCAACGAAGTGAGCAATGCTGGTGATAGATTTTTTGCGGCAATGGCACCGGAAACTTCGACGGTGCGGCTTTCCTCAAACGCCTTGTCAAAACAACGCGCTCCGATGGCCCGTTCGGCTTCTGCACGATCATCGATCCACGCTTCATCCGCGTCGCCCTTCATGCGCCAGCGGGTTTTCTTTTTCATCGTTTCTAACCACGCGTTGACGGCTTCCTCACCGCGTTCGGTGCGGACCTTGGACGAGTAAATTTCAAAGGGCATGTTCCCGAAACGCTCACGGTGCAGGCGGCGTAGGTTCGTCTGATAGGAATGGAAGTTCACCGGGCCTAACCATTCGCCGGAAATGCCGCAGCGAGCGATTGCTTGGAAATTTCCGGTCGGAGGATCAACTTCAATGGTCTCTTCCTCGATGAGATCATTCCTGAGATCCGAGTTCCAAAGATGGCGCAGCGCCTCCTCACGAGTGATGAAAACACATTCATCCAGCTTGCCACGGAACAACGGTGCGTGAGGTTCGGTAACTTCGAAAATGGCACGGCAGCGGGTTTTTTCTGCTAACAAAATCTTCGCCACATCGAACAGCGCATAAACCCGTGCAACCGAATGCACTTCCTTGCCGATGAGATGCACGGCCTGGGGGCAAGGGATGATCGTCACCCTAACACCTTCGGCTGGTGGTGCCTCTTCGCGGCGAGGCGGTCCATCGCGACGATCATTGGCACTGCCACCACGTCCTTGAAATTCCCGCCGAGCACCCCCATCGCGGCCACGCGGGCCTCCGTCTCGGTCACGTGATCCACCCTCACGATTTCTGTTTCCGCTCTCCCGATCATCGCGCCTAGGCGGGCGATCATCTCCCCCAGAAAATGCCTTGGGTTTGCGCTCTGGCTTATCTCCGGCGGCACGCGCCCATGCGGGTCCGAGGGCAAAGCTGGACAGTAGGCTGCTCAATGGGTCGTTTTCAGAATCACTCACAAAGCGAATCCTAAAGAGTAAATTTGAAAATGACAAACCTCGCTTTTCATCAATTCTTTGAGCGGTTTTGGGTCAAAATTGCGGGAGTGAAAACGCGAAAGCGAGCGATGAAGGAAGCGGAGTATTCGATTGTATTTTGCATTTCCGAAAGAGGGACCTTGTGGTAAGAATCGGATGTGCAAGCGCTTTATCGGATATTCCCATGTCTTCTGTTGGTTCTTGCCTGCTCTAACTGCTATCAGATAGGGCCACCGGGTGGCGGACCGGACTACACTTATCGTCCGGCACCTCGCCCCGCACCTCGCCCCGCACCCCGACGCGATAGCGGCGAGATTCATCCAAGTGGTGGCTCCCGTTCAAGTGGGGGCGACACGTCCATTTCCTCAATGATGCGCCAAGTAAACCTGAAGGTGGACATGGTTCGGAAAGGGACCCAAGGGCGGCGAGTGGTGCGGCCGATGTCTCCCCGCTACATCACGATTCACAGCACGGAAAATTACACCGCGGGTGCTGCCCAACATTCACTGGCACTGAAAAACGGCGCACTTCGTTCGGCAAAGACCCGTCACGGCAATCGCATAGGCTTCCTCATTTGGCACTTCACCGTAGATGAACGAATGGCCATCCAACACATGCCCACTAACGAACAAGGCGAGCATGCAGATTTCGATGGTCGAGGCAACCGACTCTCTATCGGAATAGAAATGTGTGAGAACCGTGGCGCTAGCCTCTCCGCAACCGTCGAGCGCACCGCGAAGCTTACCGCCGTCTTGATGAAGCGGAACGGCATTCCCTTGCAAAACGTCGTGCCGCATTACCACTGGCCACGACATGGCAAACATCCGCCTAACAAAAATTGCCCGCATTTCCTGATGGAAAACGGACATCCGGGAGCCAAGTGGCGGGGATTTCTCGGCAGGGTTAATTATTACTACCGGCAGCTCGACGCATGAGCCCTTCGTTGGAAGACTGGGGTAGCCCGGGAAACCGCGAGGTGATGCTGGAACCGGATGTTTATTACGTTTGCCAGCGTTGCACCGCCTGTTGCAAATGGCCGGGTGATGTTAGAATTGAAGACGATGAGGTTTCCCAGATCGCTGGATTTCTTGGCCTTGCGGAAAATGATTTCTTGGATCAATTCACTCGCTTGCGCACGAATCGCCAGGGGCTCTCTCTCATCGAAAAAGAAAATCACGAGTGCATCATGCTCGATGGGAATGCCTGCCGCATCCACCCGGTGAAACCCGCGCAATGCAGTGGATTTCCTAACAAATGGAATTTTTTCGGCTGGCGGCAAGTCTGTGAAGCGATCCCGAAACCTGCTAGATGATGACGTGATCGATCAACCGCACGTCTCCATAGAAGACTGCCATGGCGAGAACCGCTTGCCGCTTCAGTGTTGTTGCCGGCTGGAGTGTTTCCGCATCCACGAGTGAAAGGTAGTCGATGCGGGCGAGAGGAGATGCCTCGATCCCCGCCCGTGCGGTTTCCAGAATTTGCGGGATATCTTTGCATTGCGCTGCCGCTAACAGAGAGCGTTGGATTCGTGGTGCATCGGCGCGTTGTGCCGCATTCAGGCGGACATTTCGGGAGGACATCGCCAGGCCGTCATGTTCGCGGACCGTTGGGCATTCGATGATTTTCACAGGCACGTCCAAATCACGAATCATCCGGCGGATAATAGCGAGTTGTTGGAAATCCTTCTCTCCGAAGACTGCCGCATCGCAGCCGCTGAGCAGGAAAAGTTTCAAGACCACTGTGCACACACCATCGAAATGCCCGGGCCGAGTGGCCCCGCAGAGTCCGGCGGAAAGCAGTGATTCCGTCACGGTCACCGAGCGATCCGCAAAATACATCGAGTCCGTTTGCGGCGCGAAAACCACGTCCACTCCTTCCGCCTCACAAGCTGCTAGATCTGCTTCTAATGGTTTGGGATAAGCTTCCAAGTCCGCCGCGCGGTCAAACTGGATTGGGTTTACAAAAATCGAAACAATCACCGTTCCTGCTGGACCCACGACATTTCGGGCCGCGCGCATGAGTTCCAAATGCCCTTCGTGCAGCGCGCCCATCGTCGCCACCAAAATTTTGGTGCCGGTGTGCTCCTTTAAAATTTCCCGAAGTGTTTGGCCGGTATTCGCAACCCTCATGCAAAATTTTAATCTGTCTGTCCCCGCGCTCGCAAGCTTTAGCCCATTTTTGACATAGAGAGATGCTTCATTTGACGCCCAATCGCTCGGCTACCCACGCGTTGATAGGAGTCGTCTGTGCGGGAACGGCGTCATGACCTTGTAGGAGGGCGATGAAGAGCTGCTTGGGCGCGGTAATCATGTTATAGGCCGGGTCATTCGCCGTTAGCGGCGCGTAAAATTCAAAGCGACGGACAGGTTGGCATGCCGTAGTTGCGGCGTCTCGCCGCCACGCAGGACATTAGGATTGCCCCGAAAATGGAAAGTCGGGGCTTGGTTTTTGAAAGCGTCATGTGCGTGAAATAGCTGTGATTACCACGGCTTTTTCATTTGAAGGCATTGTTGCAGACCATGTTGTAGGGGATGGTGATTTTCATGGACGAGAGTTCAAAGATCGCAGGCCATGAGAGGT
>JAYVNE010000245.1:0-8628 GCA_043758615.1 Akkermansiaceae bacterium | reverse complement strand
CGATTTCGAAAAAAAATCAGGATGTAAGATCGCGATCGACACCTTCGATTCGAACGAGGCGATGTATTCTAAACTCAGCGCCGGAGCGACCGGCTACGATCTTTTCACGCCGTCCTCCTACATGGTCAAAGCCCTTTCGCGGGACAAATTACTGCTACCCCTAAATCACGCGAAGCTTCCAAATTTGAAACACATCGATCCCGCATACCTCAAGCGAGCGCTCGATCCGGAGATGGATCATTCCGTGCCTTACCTTATGGCCTGCACCTGCATTGCATGGCTCGGCAGTAAGGTGGACAAACCGGTGGCTTCCTATGAAATGTTTGATCGTCCCGCGCTCAAAGGACGCATTACATTGTTAGATGATATGCGCGAAGTTCTTGGCGCGGCACTTCTATCACTTGGCTTCCGTCTCAACTCGACCAACTCTCAAGAGCTCGCGAAAGCCCGCGACGTCGCCCGGCGTTGGAAGGCAAACATTGCGAAATTTGATAGTGAGCAATACAAGAGCGGCATCGCCTCCGGTGAGTTTCATTTGGTCCAGGGCTACCCCAGCGATCTACTGCAGGTGGCCGAAGAAAACGAGGACATCGTCGTGAGGATCCCCCAAGAAGGCTCGGCGTTTTCCTGCGATGACTTTTGCATTTCAAAGGACTCGATAAACCCGGATCTCTCCCATCAGTTCATCAACTATATCAGCGATCCTGCCAACGCCGCGCAAAACATGCAGGCCATCACCGGTCGCTCGCCTAACATCGATGCTTACCGACTTCTCAGCGAAGACTTCCGTGGTAACGCCGCGCTTTTTCCCGATGAAGCCGTATTTGCAAAATGTGAAATCATCGATGATCTTGGCGACTCTCTGGCCCTATGGTCGAAAACTTGGGACGAAGTCAAAGCACCGTGAGACACTGCGTGAGCTGGTAAACTGGTCACGCTACTTATTGGCGGCCCCCGAAGCGGGGTCTCGCTGGGCAGACTAACTTAGCTCTCGGAGTAGCGGAGGGAGTCGATTTGTTAGGGGTTAGCTTGCGAAAGCGTTAGCGGGTAAACCTTTCACGCCGAGACCCCGAATGATGAACAAGCGTCCGGCATTTTCCTCGACCACGGACTTGTGAATGCCCGTTGTGACGTAGAGATCGGCGAGGTCTTGGCCTCCGAACGCACAGGCGGTTGTCTCCAAACAAGGGAGGTCGATCCGGCGTAATTGCTCCCCATTTTTCGGGTTAAAACTCACCACGCAAGCCCCGTGGCAAAATGCGATCCAGAGATTTCCGCTAGAGTCGATCGTCATGCCGTCCGGTGATGAATCAAGATGCGCTGTAGAAATGACGCTGCGCAGATTCCGTAAATGGCCATCTGCTTCGTAGTCAAAAGCGAGAACTTCCTTACGCGGAGTATCAATGTAATATACCGTTTTGCCATCGGCGGACCATGCGATCCCGTTCGAGTTCGTCACCGGCCCGAAGGCTTCGTGAATGGTTAGATCTGGATCCAGTCGGTAGAGTTTGGCATCGCCAGTTTTTTTAGTTAGGCTGATGGTTCCCGCGAAAAATCGTCCATCGGGAGAGCATTTTCCGTCGTTAAAACGATTGTCCGGCTTGTCCTGTTCAGGATCTGCGAGGTGGGTGAGCGCGCCTGTTTCCTCATCGAGAAACGAAATTCCATGATCACCGGCGATCACTAACCCGCCGCTTTCGCGGGGGACCACCGTGCCAACTCGCTCACCGATATCCCATGAACGTTCGCTGCCCTCCGCAGGATGGAAGCGATGCACCTGATGTCCTTCGATATCCACGTAGTAAAGCGCGCCCTGCCACCACACAGGGCCTTCACCCCATTGGCTGCGGATGTTTCCGATAGGTTCAATTTGAATCATGGACAAAGTCTATGGCGGTCAGCGAAGGAGCACCAAGGGAAATTCAACGAGCCGGGTGCGTTCGTTTTTCGGTCATTCAGTGAAAAGAATTCCCCATTGCTCAAAAAATTCCGCTTCATTCCTCGCTGCGAAACGTCATGCTTTGCGCCGATGTTTGGACGTTTCGCCCTGTTGATTATCCCTTGCATGAGTTTACTGGGTTCATGCCAGAAGGAATCGCAGGTCGATCAGGCGACGCGTGAGGGAATTCTGCTAGTCGGAAATTCGAATGAACCAAAGGGCCTTGATCCGCACATCGTCTCCGGGCTGTTAGAGGCTAATATCTTGCGTGCCTTGTTTGAAGGGCTGGTCACTAACGACCCGGAAAGCGACACCGCCTCTCCCGCCGGTGCGGCGCTCGAAGTCACGCCCGATGCCACGGCCACCGTGTGGACCGCGAAACTCAGACCGGGCGGAAGGTGGTCCGATGGCATGCCTGTCACCGCCCGCGATTTTGCATTTTCCTACCAGCGCATTCTCACCCCGGAGCTTGGTGCGAAGTATGCCGAGATGCTCTATTTCCTGAAAGGCGCAGAGCAATTCAACAAGGGTGTTAGTAAGGACTTCTCCACCGTCGGCGTGGAAGTGATAGATGATGAAACCCTGCGACTCACCCTGCGTGGCCCCACTCCTTATTTCCGTGAGATTCTCAAACACTACACCTGGACGGCTGTGCCACGGCATGTTGTTCTGAAATTCGGCACGATCGGCCAGCGAGGGAACCCGTGGACCCGCCCGGAAAACATCGTGGGTAATGGTCCTTACAAGTTAAAATCCTGGCGGCGCACCGACCACATCGAAGTGGAGCGAAATCCTTATTACTGGAACGCCGCCAACGTCACTCTTAACGGCGTCCGTTTTTTGCCGATTACTAACCTCTATACCGAAGGTCGAATGTTCCGTGACGGGCAACTCCATGTCACTTACGCCGCCACTCCAGAAGGGGTGGATCTCATGAAGAAGGAGCACCCGGAACAACTCCGGCAGGAGCCCTACGTCGGCACTTCGTTCTATCGGTTTAATACGAAACGCAAACCTCTCGATGACCTTCGTGTCCGGCAGGCCCTGAGCTTTGCCGTGGATCGAAAGCTGCTCTGTGACAACGTTTTCCGTGGTTACATCCCCGCCTACGCAATGACGCCGCCTCTCGGGAAATACGATCCACCTCATATCGCGGGCTACGATCCGGAAAAAGCACGCAAGCTTCTAGCAGATTCGGGTTGCCCGGGTGGCCATGGATTCCCTCGGCTGAAAATCCTGATCTCCAGCAAGGAAACCGCCGCCACGCTCGCGCAGGCCGTGCAGGCGATGTTTCGAAAAACCCTCGGCATCGAAGTAGAGATCGAGAACAAGGAATGGAACGCCTACCTCGTCGCCATGCAAGATCTCGACTATGACATCGCCTACGGAGGATGGATTGGCGATTACCTCGATCCTCTGACATTTCTTGAAATGTGGACGCCCGGTAATGGCAATAATAACACCGGATGGGACAGTCCTGCGTTTGTGAAAATCCTCCAACAATCGTTTCAGGAATCGGATGCCACCCGCCGTTTCGAGCAACTCTATCAGGCGGAAACAATTCTTATTAGAGACGCCCCCATCCTGCCCATCGCTTGGCAGGTGAAAAACTACCTCGTCCATCCCTCTGTGGAAGGCTGGCATCCGCTGCTGCTCGGTAATAACCCCTATCAATTCATCCGGCTTGTTCCGGGTCGCTGATCCTAACAGCTATGTTACGCCTCATTCTCAGTCGCATCGGGCAAGGAGTCATTACTTTGTTCGTCCTGATCACTCTTACGTTCTTTCTCGTTCGTGCGATGCCGGGAAGTCCTTACACCGATGAAAAAGCGATTCCTGCCCATGTGCTTGCCCGCATGAAAGCCTACACCGGGCTCGATCAACCGTTGCCCGTGCAATATTTCCGCTATCTGAAAAACCTTGTCGTCAATCAGGACCTCGGCGACCTCATCAAGCGGGACGGCGTAAAAGTATCCGAAATCATCGGCGAATCATTTCCCGTTTCGTTAGGGCTTGGGGTGTTGTCCATCGGCATTGCTCTGATCATCGGCATTCCGGCAGGAATCATTGCGGCAGTTAGGAAAAACACCTTCATCGACTACTCGTGCCTCGCCGCCGCGATGGTGGGAATCTGCCTTCCAAGCTTTGTCATTGGTCCGCTGTTAGCCGTTGGTGCGGGACTGGGTTTGAAGTCACTCAATGTCGCCGGTTGGTCGTCGCCAACGGATTGGATTCTTCCGGCCGTCACCCTCGGCCTGGTCAATGCGGCATACCTCGCTCGCCTCACTCGGGGCGGCATGCTTGATGTACTTAGTCAGGACTATATTCGCACGGCCCGCGCTAAGGGCGTTTCCGAATTCCGCATCGTCATTCGCCATGCCTTGCGTGGGGGATTGATCCCGGCCGTGGCCTTCATCGGCCCTGCGTTTGCAGGGATGATTTCCGGGTCGTTCGTAATTGAAACCATCTTCCAAGTTCCCGGCATGGGTCAGCATTTCGTCAATGCCGCCACCGATCGAGAATTTTTCCTTATCCAGGGTCTCGTCCTTTTCTACGGCTTTTTAATCGTCGGTGCAAATTTGTTAGCAGATCTCGCTCAAATTGTTTTGAACCCGCGCTTGCGGAAGAGTTGATGGTTGAGAGTTGATGGTTGATGGAAAGAAAACACATCGCCGTCACTCCCTCTCCTCTTCCTATCAACAATCAACAATCAACTATCAACTCTCTTCCCATGCAAAAAGGCACTTCACTCTGGAAAGACGCGTGGCACCGCCTCGCTCACAATCGCGCTGCCATCGTGAGTCTCTTCGTGCTCATCGCGATCCTGTTGCTTTGTTTCGTCGGTCCGCTGCTACCGATTGTGCAGAGCCCCACGGTCATAGATCTTTCTAACTCGTCCGCCCCGCCTTCTACCGCGCATTGGTTTGGTACTGACCCACTCGGCCGAGATCTTTTTGCCCGGGTGCTCTACGGGGGGCAGGTCTCACTGTTAGTCGGCATTATTGCCACCGCCGTAGCGGTGTTCATTGGTGTGATCTATGGTGCCATCGCAGGATATGCTGGCGGGAAAATTGACAACTTGCTCATGCGCTTCGTGGACATTCTATTTGCATTGCCGTTTCTCGTGTTAGTCATTCTATTCGCCCTCGTCGTGGATGAACCGGCATCTCGATTCACCGAATGGGTCATCACTACCACCGGATTTGAGCGTGATCGTGTGGCTCCTATCACCACGCTGATCCCGCTCTTCATCGCGATCGGCGCGATCGGCTGGCTGACCATCGCCCGCATCGTTCGAGCGCAAGTGATGTCAGTGAAAAAACAGGAATTCGTCGAAGCGGCGGTATCGTTAGGGCTTGGCCGTGGCCGCATTCTTTTCCGGCATATTTTGCCGAATGTCATCGGCCCCATCATCATCTACACAACCCTTGCCGTGCCTGGGATTATGTTGTTAGAAAGCGTGCTTTCTTTCCTCGGTCTCGGTGTGAAACCACCTAACAGCTCGTGGGGCATCCTCATCAAGGAGGGTGCCGACCGCATGGAGATTAACGGGCTGCTGCTGTTCTTCCCCTCCATCTTCTTCGCTGGAACCCTCTTCGCTCTTAATTTTCTTGGCGATGGCCTCCGTGATGCGCTCGATCCCAAATCCGCGAAGGATTAATGGACGACGTCATCGTCGTTCCACATTTTGCCATCGGGTCCGGCAGAGTGGAGTTCCGTTTTTTTGCCGCTGAGTTGGTGGAAGAACCACGGGTTGCCCCATGGATCGCAGAGCTCGCCGAGCAAGTTGATAGAAGACCCCTGCGGAATGGGAAGTTTGATTTGTTTGGCGTTATCACCTAGCAAAGCAGCGGTGATCTCCGCATTGGTGCCCACCGGATTGCCGCCGAGTGAGGAGGCGAAATCACGGAGGGTGAATTCCAAGTTATCAATGCTGTCGAGCACGCGCTGGCGATCGATGGCAGTGAGGGCGGGAAGTTTCACCGCTTCAGGCGGAGGCTCTACCACTGCGGGCCTTGGAGGCGGGGAGAGTGAAATGGTTGGGTCCGCATGTGGGCTCGAACTAGGGTTGACCACCGGGCGAGCCGTCACTAGCGGTTTGGAATCCCATGGACGCCACAGGGCAAGTCCGACAATGGAAATGGCAGTGATTGAAACTAACAGAATCTTTTTCATCAGGCATTCATGAAACCGAGATCCGGCAGTGCGAATCGTGTCAAGTTGGGGAAGACGACGGGCATGTAAGTGGAGTTCACGCCGAACCATTTGGCAAGGGTGGCGCTGTATTCATCCACGCTGACTCTGGGAATCCATCGGCCAGTGCTTGTGTCATCTGGGCCGTTCACTTGAAGCACGGGGAAGGTGCCATAGAGGCGTCCGCCACGGACTGCGCCAGTGGTCGGGTTCCCTGAACCGCCGAATACGATGTGGTGTGAGCCCCAACCATGATCGCTGCCTTGGCCGTTCGTTGACAGGGTGCGGCCGAAGTCCGAGGCGGTGAAGCCGACCACACTATCGGGTAAGCCGGTGTTTCCCGAAAGCGCGGAGAGCTGCTCCATGGCAGATTGGAAGGAGTTGATAGACTCACTCAGCTCGTTGAGCAAGTCGGCTTGCGAGCCGAAGAGGGCATTGCCGGGATTGGCCGCATTTCCGAGTTGCGAAGTATGGGTATCGTAGCCGCCCACCGAGACGAAGAAAATCTGACGTTTGATCTTGAGGCTGTCTCGGCCGGCAATCAATCGAGCCACCATTTTCAATTGATTGCCCAGTGTGGTGTTAGGAAATGCGGAGGTAAAGTAATTCGTCGCGGCGGTCGGTAAGATGGCAGAATTCAACACGGAGCCGGTCGCCACAGCGTTGTCCAGAATATCGCCGAAGGCATCCGCTTGGAGGTTTTGCTGAGGGAGTTGGGCGATGTTGCGAATGGCAGTTTCACGGGCAGATCCGGAGGTCACACCTGATAGGGTGACCGCACCGCTGGTGGATACGTGATATTGTTGGACGGTGGAGCCGACCTCGAACGTGTTTGCTCCGGCGATGCTGGTGCAAAGTGAGATTTTGGCACGGTTGACAGGATCGGAGACGAGCTCGTTTTGATAGGGGTGCAGGAGATCGGCGATGCGACCGCCCCATCCAGTGCGCGGGGGTTGATCTGGTAGGGAAGTTTGCCAGTGTGTGACTTGGTCGGAGTGGGAGAATAACTGCGGCGGCAGCGCGACAAGATTATTTTTATACTGAGTGCGGGAGGTCGGAAAAAGCAGCGGGCCGACGTTGAAGAGTGCCGCAAGTTTTCCGTTGTTGAACATGCTGGCGAGCTCCGGGCAATTCGGATGGAAGCCGTATTCGTTGCCATCCCCATTATTCGGATAGATGGGTTGTAGGAGCGATTCCGGGATCGCCAGGTTCTGGCGGGTGGCAGCGTAGTTCGGATAGGCGCTGCCACGGGGGACGATGAAATTGTTGCAATCGTTGCCGCCACTCAGATGGATGCAAATGAGAGCCTTGTAGCCTGGCAGAGCATCTGTTCCGTTCCCTTGGGCAATGGCGGAGTTGATCAAACGGAAATCGCGGATCACGCTGGAAATGGCGACAGAGCCCAGCGCGGCGCATCCCGCTTGGCGGAGGAATCCACGGCGGGTGCGCAGGACGGATTCGCGGTCTTGATCAACGGTGGACATGAAGAGTGGCTGTTAGTTTTTCTAACGCTGAATCGCGTATTCGGGTGAAATTGAGATAAAGTAGGCAATCGCGCGGACCCGGTTACGGCGTTCGGAATCTGAGGGTGTGATGGCGTTATAGGTGATATTGGTGGTGCTGGACACGAAGTTATAAATTTGATCTTCCATGGCAATACTCATGCGGCCGGCCATTAGAATTTTTGAAATCTCTTGGGTTAAGCTCCGGAGATTGGCGCTGTTAGTCCAGTAGTCGGTGCCGGTGGTGCGTGCTCCCATCCATGGCGAGAAGTCCATCATCATGTCATGACTACCTGTTTTAAAACTCGAAAAACCATTCGTATAGCCTCCAGAGGTGAGACTGCTAGAACTGGAATAGATTCCACCAAAAAGAAAATTGGATTGGCGGATGACATTGGTTTCCGAGCTGATTTGAAATTCCGGAGTAATGAGACCGTTCGCGCTGAGCGCACCCGGGAATTGGTAATCTGGCAGAAAATAGTTAAACACTGTCGGTGAGCGTAACGGAGTTTGACCGAGATCCGTATCGGTGTCCCCCACGTTCCAATCCGAGTATCCCGAGATGGCGGTGCCATTGCGATCAAAAATCAAGGCGGCGGACGCGGCATGAAAACTGCCACCCAAGGTGCCTGTGGTGACTGGAAGTGTGCCGACGTCGGGGGTGGCCGTGTAAACTCTGGGGTCGCTCGAACTAACGGAGGTGATGCTATAGGTGCCTGCGGTTGGGATGATGGTTTGACCCGTCACTGGGGTGAAAACAATATTGAGTTTGGCTCCTGTCGTTAGTCCGGCGAGCGTGCTGTTGGTGATTGTTAGAATGTTAGTCGAGGTCTGTGAGTAAACTCCGCGAAGCCAGGCGACATCGCAGGTGCCACTGCCCGTGAAGGTCGGTGCGCTCACAGTGAAAGTGGTCGTTGACGGAGTCGTGGCGATTAGAAAAACCCCGTCTGTGGGAGGATTCCCCGCACGAAAGCGGATTGTAACGGATTGCCC
>JAYVNE010000244.1:0-24573 GCA_043758615.1 Akkermansiaceae bacterium | reverse complement strand
CTTGCCGTTGCTTCATATCGTGCAGCATAAATTTGGCTATATTTCCGCTCCATCGATCGAGTGGGTTGCGGCGAAATTGGAAATCGAGCCGATCAAAGTTCTCGAAGTAGTGACTTTCTATCCGGGCTTCCGGCAATCCGCTCCAGGAAAATTTCACATTCGCGTCTGCCGCACATTGTCTTGTGCGATGGGTGGTTCCTATGAACTGATGGAGCGGCTTTGCGAACTCACCAGGATTGATCGGTCCACAAGCGATTCCCATCACCATCCAGTGGCAGTTTCCCCATGTGGCAAATTCTCGGTCGAATATGCGGAGTGTCTTGCTTCCTGCGGTAGCGCGCCGGTTTGCATGGTCAACGATGATTTCCACGAAGGCATTGCTCCCGAAAAAGCCGAGGAGTTGCTGGCAAAATATTAGCACCCGGACTTGGCTATCAAATACTGGAAAGTCGCTGGCGCAATTTTATCGGCAAATCGTTAGTGGCGCGACGTTCCATGCAGTCAGTTTGAAGTTTTTCAACCGCAGATGAAAACGTGCCAATCACGATCAGAGTCATTACCAGCAACATTGCACAGAGGATAACCTAACAGGATATTTCCATCAAATGAGTGAACCTGAAGCCATCACCACCGACCGTCCCGCGCCCGAGGAAATCTCGCGCTTGAGGGTGTGGCTTTGGCGTCTTGGAATTGCCGGATGGCTGGTAGTGATGGGCTTTGCATTGATCGCCCTGCACCGTGAATGGGCGGAGTTTCACTTGGACGATCTCAACGCGGCATTGTCTCGCTTAGGTTGGAAGCATGTTGCTCTGGCGCTGGCCTGCACCGCGCTGAGCTACCTGAGTAATGCATCGATCGATCTTTTTTCGTTACGCTGGTTAGGTAAAAAAATTCCGGTTAGGGATGCACTGGGATGCTCATATATCGCAGCCGCTTTCAGCATGAATGCGGGCGGCACGCTCCTCGGAGGGGGTGGAGTTAGAATGCGTTTATTCACTAGCAAAGGCCTGACCCCCGCGGAAGTGGCGAAGATAGCGGGATTTGCCATGGTCGCCGGATGGGCGGGAAACGCATTGGTCGCTGGCGTGCTGTTATTCATTGCACCCTGGATTTTGCCGCTGCTTCATCCGATATTAGTGCGCGAGATTGCCCTGTTACTGATCGCGGGCGTGGGTGTGGTGATTGTGTTGAATGCTTGGCGCAGCCGGAAGGGTCGTCCGGAAACACTACCTCCCACGTCATTGCTCGCGGGATCGATTTTTGTTTCCGCATTGGACTGGATCATGGCGGGCATGGCCATCCGTGTGTTGATGCCCGCGGATCTTGGTAGCATCGGCACCGCAGGATTTTTGGGTGCAGTAATTGTTTCCCAGTTCCTTAGCGCTCTCAGCCATGTGCCGGGTGGTATCGGTGTGTTAGAGCTTTCAGTGACGAAATTGGTGGGTTCCGCGCTGCCTCACGCTTGGTTAGCGGCGGCATTGTTATCCTATCGGGTGCTCTTCTATCTGATGCCTTTTGTCGTGGCGGCCGCATGGATGGGTGGGCGCGAGCTGTGGGAACATCGCCGTCATTTCACGCATGGGGCTGGGATTCTCGGCGGTGTCTGGCGCAGATTAGGGCCTCGTCTCGGTCCTTTGCTGGCCTTGGCCGGTGGCTTCGTCCTGCTGCTTTCCGCTAACACTCCGATGGAACCCGGGAGGCGCGACTGGTTGATCGCGCGAATCCCTCTGTCATTTGTGGAAACATCCCACTTTCTCTCTAGCATCGCGGGTGTTGCTCTCATCATCGTGGCACGGGGACTCCAGCGTCGCGTGCATGCCGCTTGGTGGGCGGCGATTTTTCTATCATCCTCCGGGGTGGTATTTTCGATGCTGAAGGGAGTGGACTATGAGGAGGCGTTGATCCTTGGGTTCCTCCTGCTCTGTCTGCTTCCCTATAGCGATTATTTCCACCGACATGCGGCAGTTTGGTCCCGGCGCTTTACTTTGGAATGGTGGATTCTGTTAGTCGGACTCACATCGGTGTCTATGTGGCTGGGATTTTTCACCAGCCGACATGTCGAATATCAGAGTGAGTTGTGGTGGAAGTTTTCGTTCGAGGGGGATGCTTCGCGTTTCCTCCGTGGGCAGGTGGGTATCGCAGTGCTGCTCATCGGTGTGATGCTGGCTCAATGGTTGCGCAGGACGCCCCCGCGCTCCTCGGGCGAGGGACATGTGATTGACAAAAAGGCATGGGAAAAAATCACACAGTTGGTTCTCTCCGCGCCGCAGTGCCAATCGCATCTCGCGCTTCTGGGAGACAAGATGTTTCATTTTAGCGAGACTGGCCGCTCGTTCGTGATGTATGGCGAGCAGGGCCGGTCACGGATCGTGATGGGGGATCCAGTGGGGAATGAGGACGAGTGGGATGATCTGTTATGGAGCTTCAACGAGGAAGCGGAAGATGAAGGATTCCGTGTTTGCTACTATCAGATTTCAGCCGGTAGTATCCCGCACTATGTGGATATGGGGATGCGGCTTTTCAAGCTGGGTGAAGAGGCGCGGGTGGCACTAACGAATTTTGATGTGGAAAGTTCTGCTGCTAGAAAGCTACGTAAGGCCCGCAACCGAGCGGAACGCGAAGGGCTGCAGTTTGAAATCTGGACGCCTGAGCAAGTTAAGCAGGGAATGCCTGCGCTGCGTGCACTGTCCGACGAGTGGCTTGCGAACCATGCGGCCCGGGAAAAAAGCTTTTCGTTAGGGCGCTTTGACGAGGCCTATTTGGAGAGAGGATTGATGGCAGTGGTCACCAAAGGCGGCGTGCCATGCGCCTTCGCTAACTTATGGTGTGGCGGAAACCGTGAGGAGCTTTCTGTGGATCTCATGAGGCACAGCGCAGAGGCACCGAGTTGTGTGATGGATTTCCTTTTCACTGAGCTTTTTCTCTGGGGAAAAGCCGAGGGCTATCAGTGGTTTGGTCTTGGAATGGCACCGCTTTCTGGATTGGTCGCGCATCCTCTGGCTCCTCTCTGGCAGAAACTGGGTGCCCTCATCTATCTGAGGGGTAGTGCGTTTTACAACTTCCAAGGCCTCCGCGAATTCAAGGAAAAGTTTAACCCTCAGTGGGAACCGCGCTATCTGGCCGTCCCGGGTTCATGGCACCTGCCTGCCGCGCTCACCGACATCACGGCCTTGATTGGCGGAGGTTGGCGGAATGTAATTGGTCGCCCCAAATCGTCATGACTGAATTAGAAATCGCTCCGCTCCCTAAAAAACGCCGTTGGCTGCGCCGCACCTTGATCGTGTTAGGCGTGGTGATTTTGGCTTTGTTAGTAAAGTTCATTATGCACCTCGTCCTCCCCCGGAATTTCAGGGGCAGTGGGGAAATTCTACCCATCGAGCTGCCGCATGGACACTATCAGACCTTGTATTACAACGAAACCGATAACCCGCGCGGCATCGTGATTCTCGGCACGGGCGACGGAGGTTGGTCTTATTGGGAGGAAAAAGTTGCTAGGCATCTTGTGGCAAAAGGTTACGCAGTCGGTGGCTGGGATTGCCGGGGCTTTGCGGATAGCCGAAAATACGATCAAGCGGAGCTTGCAGCCGGATTTTCCGCCGCCGTGGCAGCCGTGCGAGAGCGGGCGGACCTCGATGATGAAGATCCTGTCTGGTATGGTGGCTGGTCCACCGGCGCGGAGCAATCGGTCGCTGCCGCTGCTTTTCCCGCAAGACCTCCAGGTTTAGTGGGACTTCTGCTGGCGGCGCCTGGAGAACATGGACGCTTCGGCATCACAGAGAGCGATTTGCTCGGCATGGAACCTTCTGGACCGGGGGCATTTGCCTTGGCCGATTTCGCACCGAAGCTCGCCGGCCTGAGAATCGCTCAGTTCGCCGCCGGTCTCGATCCATTGGACGACACGACGTGGTTAAAGCATTTGGGAAAAATTCCCCACCTCGTTCTCAAGCTTCCTAACTGCCTTCACGACATGGGCGGCGCTGGCGATGAATTTCTGAAAAAACTCGATGAGGCGCTGCAATGGACGCTTCCGCCCGCCAAAATGTGAAATTTCAGAAAATCGGTTTTGCGAAAGGAGCGTTTTTAGCGATACTCCGGCCGACCTCTTCCATGATTACCTATACCAAGCAGCCACACCCGAGAGAATACCGGCTCATCTTTAAAAATGTGGATCGCGAGGGTTGGGACCCATCCATCGACTGCTACATGCGCGATGGCGGTTACGAGGATCTGAAAAAGGCCTTCGCCATGCAGCCGAAGGAAATCACCGAAGAAGTGAAAAAATCCGGCCTGCGCGGACGCGGCGGCGCGGGTTTCCCCACCGGTATGAAGTGGACTTTCATTCCACCTAACAATACTAAGCCCGTCTATCTGATCTGCAATGGTGATGAATCCGAGCCCGGCACTTTCAAGGATCGCTACATCCTCCATCAGGATCCGCACCAACTCGTCGAGGGCATGGTGATCTCGTGTTTTGCGGTTGGTGCTCACACCGCTTATATCTATATTCGCGAGGAATTTCCTGAAGCCGCTCTGATCGTCGAGCGGGCAATTGAAGAGGCCCGTGCGAAAAATTTCCTTGGTAAAAACGTGTTAGGTTCCGGCTTCGATGTGGAAATCTACGTCCATCGTGGCGCAGGTGCCTACATCTGCGGCGAGGAAACAGGCCTCATCGAGTCGCTCGAAGGCAAGCGTCCCTATCCACGCATCAAACCCCCGTATTTCCCCGCTGCCCTTGGTCTCTACATGTGTCCGACGATCGTGAACAACGTAGAGTCGCTCTGCCATGTGAAGCACATTATCCGGATGGGCGGCGATGAGTATGCGAAACTCGGAGTTGCAAGAAACACCGGCACCCGCATCCTTTGCGTTTCCGGCGATGTGAAAAATCCCGGTTATTTCGAAGTCGAGGTGGGCAAGATCACCATGCGAGAACTGCTCTATGACATGTGCGGCGGCCCGAAAGACGGGCGCGAATTTAAAGCGGTCATCCCCGGTGGTTCATCCTCGAAAATTCTCAAGTGCGAGGAAAAATTCAAACTGAAGAACCCGGATGGCAGTGAGCGCGAACTCGATTTCTGGGACATCCAAATGGACTTCGATACTCTAGCAGCCTGTGGTTCCATGGCCGGTTCCGGCGGCGTCATCGTGCTCGATGACACGCGGAAAATGTCTTGGGTGCTCAACAACCTAAACGCCTTCTACGCCCACGAATCCTGTGGCCAATGCACGCCTTGCCGTGAGGGTTCTACATGGATGAAAAAAATCTCCGACCGCCTCGTGGAGGGCACTGCGAGTCCGTCTGATATTGATACGTTAGAAAGCGTCGCCTATCAAATCGATGGTCGCACCATCTGTGCTTTTGGAGAAGCGTCGTCATGGCCGGTCGAAGCGATCATCGCGAAATTCCGCGCCGAACTTCTAGCCGACACTAAGCAGGAAAACGCAACGATCCCTCACAACCCGGAAGAAGAAGCCCAACGCCGCTTCTTGCAACCGGTGTAACGGCGATCATTGGTCGCCGTGCCTTTGTCTTATTTCATCATGAACCCGCGAGTCTCCGCACTGATCTTCCGCGTCCTGCTCGGCTCGTGGTTTCTCTACAGCGGAGGCTTGAAAATCTTCGGCACGGGCCTAGACCGCTTCACTCGGGATGTGGCGAACTATCACCTCGTGAACCCGCCGTTAGATATGCTCGCCGCTTACTCGGTGCCGTGGCTCGAATGCATCGCAGGCCTATGCCTGATGCTCGGAATCCTTCGCAAGGGGGCTATTCTAACAATAGCCGGACTGGTCGTCGTTTTCTCTATTTCCATCGGCTGGGCCTGGTATCACAAACTCGAAATTTCCTGCGGCTGCCACGGCGGCGACGCGCCGATTCAATACTGGAACAAGGTCGCGGAATTCGCTGGATACTTCATCTTACTCGGCTGGCTCTGGTGGATGGAAAAGCGCAATCTGCCACTCCCCGGAACCGCGGGCGGATAGGATATTTCGCCAACGAAGGATTTTTGTATCGGTAGCTGCGCCAGCTACAGTAAGAATTAGGAATTGACAGTTTGCGGCTTGACGGGCGCATTACTGTATTGCAGCATTGCTGCATGATAAGTATTCCAATATCCAAGCGAGGAACGATCACTTTGCCCCCGGAGATGCGCCGTAAGATGGGGCTTGATGCCGTCGAAAACCCGATGATGCTGGTGGAACTGAGGGACGGCGGGGTTTTCTTGCAACCGGCTGAAGCCCTTCCTGTGCGCGACATTCCAGAGGAAACCTTGCGAAGCTGGATCGAGGAAGATGAGAAGGATGCGGAGAATTTCTGGAGAAAGGCCGGAAAAGCGTGAGGATTTTTCTGGATAGCAGCGTGCTGCTTTCCGCCTGCGGTTCGAGAAAATCGCTTTCTAGGCTGATCACGGAAATCGCAGACGACCGAGCTTGGCATTTGATCTCAGCCAGTTACTGCCAAGCGGAAACGCGCAAGAATATGAGAAAACTCGGCGAGGAAGCAGTCTTGAGATGGCCGGAAATACAGTCCATGGTCGAGTGGGTTCCTAATGCCCTCACCAGTAAGAAGCCTTTACTGCTGACCGCCTCCAAAGACAAGCCGGTGCTGATATCGGCGTTGGCAGCTAAGTGCGAGGTGCTGCTGACTCTGGACAAGGGCGATTTCGGAATACTGCTCGGGACGACGGTTTACGGAATGTTGGTGAGCACGCCGCGCGATTTTCTAATAGAAGTGGGACTCGGGTGAGTTAGCTGGGCTGGGGAAATGGGGTCATTGCGGAATGGCACTAACTTAAGGATTGTTTGGGATAAAGCCGCACTCTTTCTGGCGCAATGCACAAAAAAGCCGCCTTCCGGTGACAGAAGGCGGCTGTGAAATGGAATCGTTAGGACGATCTCAGCGGGCTAACTCAAGGAGTTGGCACGAGGGCGATGGTCTTGAGAATCCGCGAAGCAATTTGATAGGGATCGCCTTGCGAGTTTGGACGACGATCTTCCAAATAGCCTTGATACTTGTTGTCCTTAACGAAGCTGTGGGGGACGCGGATGGATGCCCCGCGGTCTGCCACGCCGTAAGAGAACATGTCGATGGACTGGGTCTCATGAAGGCCGGTGAGGCGCATGTGGTTGTCAGGTCCGTAAACGGCGATGTGCTCTTCGCAATGTTCGCTGAATGCGGCCATGAGTGCTTCGAAGTAAGGCTTGCCACCTTTTTCGCGGAGATATTCTGTGGAGAAATTCGCGTGCATGCCGGAGCCGTTCCAGTCGCTATCACCGAGCGGTTTGCAGTGATATTCCACGTCGATGCCGTATTTTTCGCAAAGGCGGTTGAGGATGTAACGGGCGACCCACATTTCGTCGGCGCACTTTTTGGAGCCTTTGCCGAAGATTTGGAATTCCCATTGTCCCTTAGCAACCTCGGCGTTGATGCCTTCGTGGTTGATGCCTGCATCGAGACAGAGGTCGAGGTGCTCCTCGACGATCTGGCGGGCGATGTCACCCATGAACTGATAGCCGATGCCGCAGTAATACGGGCCTTGGCCGATTTTTGGGTAGCCGTCAGCAGGGAAGCCGAGTGGCCGCCCATCCTGATAGAGGAAATATTCTTGCTCGAAGCCGAACCATGCGCCGGGATCGTCAAGGATGGTGGCGCGGCCATTTGAAGGATGGGGAGTGATCCCGTCGGGCATCATGACTTCGCACATGACGATCGCTCCATTTTTACGGGTGCTGTCCGGGTAGATTGCAACTGGCTTGAGCACGCAATCAGAGCTCTTGCCTTCGGCTTGTTTGGTCGAGCTACCGTCGAAGCCCCAGAGAGGGAGCTGCTCGAGAGTCGGGAAGCTTGCGAATTCCTTGACTTGGGTTTTGCCACGAAGATTCGGCACCGGGGTGTAGCCATCGAGCCAGAGGTATTCCAATTTGTATTTGGCCATAGTATTGATTATTTTCGGTAATTTAGCGGTATTTGCGATAAAATCCCTGAGAGCAGGGGAGTAATCCTCAGCTGTCAGGCAAGCTAACTCGTTTGATCATAGCATCAAACGTGCCAGCTCGATTGATATTTTGTCAGCCTTGGGAATCGCTTCCGTGAGGGGCGTTGACCGTGATGACGAGGAGGCTTGTATCGTCTATTCCGGCGTTGTCGATGGCGCGTTTTAAGAGAGTTATGGCGGTGGATTCGGGATTCGCGGGGCACTGGGCGAGCGCGTCTGAAATGTGCCTTTCCCAGAGCCCGTCGATGAGGCCATCCGAGCAAATAAGCACGCGGTCGCCGGGCTGATAGGGCACAGCGGCGAAGTGTGGGTGGACGCTGGGATGGCCTCCCCCGACGATTTGGTAAAGGGCCGTGCGCCGGGGATGGCTGCGGTACTGAATTTCGCTCATTTCTCCACGCTTCCATTGGCTCCAAGCGGTGGTGTGATCACGGGTGAGCTGCTCGAGCATTCCGTTCCGTGAGAGGTAAATGCGGGAGTCTCCCACGTTCGCGAGGTAGAGGTTGTCTGGAGTGAACCAGGCAAGCGCCAAGGTTGCAGCCATGCCGGATTTTTCCTCGCATCCGATGGCCGCCGCGTTGATGTGCCCGTGAACGGATCTGAGGGCATCGCCGAGATGTGTTAGGGAGTCCGGGTAAAATCCACCGGCCGCGGCTTTAAATGTTTCGGGAATGATTTCGGCCATCTGCTGGAGGAGGCTTGCGGATGCGATGTTCCCGGCATTGCCGCTGCCCATGCCATCCGAAATCGCGAATACCAGATCGTGATCGCTAAGGGAAAGGCTGCCGTGGCTAGCGAGGGTTTCTGCCCCGTTCGGGCCTGACGCGAATACGATCAGCGAGTCGTCATTACGCGGCTTGCGGGAGCCGCTGTGGGAGTGGGCTGACCAGTGGAGGATCGCGGCTTGGGTCACTGGAAGGGTTTTTTAGAGGGGTGGAGTCTCAAGCCTCCGGTGCGCTCAGGCTGAGTGGCGGTGAGAGAATTTCCGCGAGTTCGAAGTCGATGATGCAGAAGCAGCCGAGTTTGTCGTTGTAGGTGATGTTGCGCGGCTCGGCATCCAGGTGGCGAATTCCGTATTCGCGTTCGAGTTTTGCGAAAAGCTTGTCTGCTTTTTCTTTGGAAATCTGGGTGGCGAGTTTGCCGCAGTTCGTGGAGACGAAATAGAGCTCCTCCGGGTGTTCTTCTAGGAGTCGTGGCACATAAGGGCAGCCGCGTTCTTCCAGAACTTTGAGCACGGCGACCTCCATGGCGTAGCGGTTGTGAGCGTCTGTGCCACGCAGCCGCTTGTGGACGTGTCCGTAGAAATCGATCCGCACATTGGAGCGGATGCCGTCTTTGAGTGGTTCCAAGCCCATGTTGCTGCACCTACGAAAGAGCGCGGCGCGGGGTCTGTCACGCATTTGTTGAAGTGATGGCTCCAAATGCGACCTTGAATTTTCTATAAAACTCCGTTGCCAGCCCGGCTTCGCGGGGGTATGCAGCGGGCATGTCAATCGTAGCCGAAGACTCTCCCGTGATCGAAAAAACCAAGGAACTCTGCGCTCAAATCGCCAGTGACCCTTCATTTCTCAAGCTTCAAGCCAGTGTCGAGCGCTTCCTGAGCGACGATGCTGCCCGCCTGCAATATCAGAGTGTGCATGAAAAAGGCGAGGAGCTCCACCACAAGCAGCATGCGGGCGTAGAGCTTGGCGCATCAGAAATTCGTGATTTCGAGGCAGCCCGTGAGGCGCTTTTCGAAAACTCTGTGGCGACGGAATTTCTCTCCGCCCAGCGCGATTTGGAAACCTTGCAAAAGGAAATCAGCAAATACGTCGGAGCCACCATCGAACTCGGCCGCGTGCCGACCGAAGATGACCTTATTAAAGCCAGCGGCGGTGGCTGCTGCGGCGGTGGAGGTGGTGGTGGCGGCTGCGGCTGCTGAGCATCAGTGACCGAACTTTAAAACTCAAAAAGCCTGCTACATCCGTTAGCGGGCTTTTTTTGTGGATGCCCGGCAGGCCAAGGTATCTTGTAAACTGCGAACCTGTTAGGTTGTTTATAGCCCTTGCGTCTGGTCGGAGAGTATTTTCCCCGGAGAGACTCCATGCAATCGCTTAAAGACTTTGGAAAAGTGGTATGGATCGCTGAAGCCCACTGCTTGACCCGCCTGAGCCACACCGTAGCCCCCGCGCATGATCAGGCTCGCCGCATGTTGGGTCTTCAGTCGCGTTAATACTTGCAAGGGTCTCTCTCCAGCAAATCGGCTGAAGAGTCGCGCGAGGTAACCCGGATTCAGGTGGCAACGCTCCGCAATCTGGGCCACTGAATTTACTTCTAAATAGTGTTCGTGGATAAATGCTTTGCATCGTGCGAATGTCTGCCTGCCACTCGAAAGACTGTTGTTGCCCACCCATGCATCGATCTCGATGCGGCGTAGGATCAGTTCTAGCAAGCGGGTTCCGATATCCCGCGCCGCCTCGGCGTCCAATCCCGCGCAATCGAGCATTTGGTCAAGCAGATCTTGGATCCACCTCAGTTCCTGAACATAAAGCACTCGACAATTCGCCAGTCCACATTTGTCGATACTCGCGGCCGCGGATCCACCACTGAAATTGATAAAATACTTCGTCAGATCGCGCCCTTTCCCAGCTTCGAGGGAATAGGGGGTGCCAGGCCCGTATGCGAAGAGTGCCCCCGGTCTCAACACCTCCACCCGGCCCTTGTAGCGAAGAGTCCACGCCCCTCCAACGATGAATTCAACCGCATTGTAATCAAACCCCTGCCGCTCAATTCGGTAATGTGGAGCGCAAATTTCCCGCCCAGCGCAAACGAGCTTCACTCCGTTATGGCGAGGTGGATTAAGGTCGAGAAACAAGTATTTCGCTTCTCGCGTCTCGTTTGAGATGAACGCCGGGATTTCAACTTCAAATTTCATTGCAAGAGGTGAGATATTGACATCATCACGTCAGTTCAAGCCATTCCACTTTGGCGCGGTTTCAGTATTCTACTCGTGCATCTAAAAACCTATGTCTCCCCGTCCTCTTGGGAAAACCGATTTGTCCGTCCCGCCTGTCATTTTTGGCACGAGCTGTCTCGGCAATTTATATGAAGTCGTTCCTGATGACACTAAGCTTGCGATCATCGCGGAAATCTTCAATCACTCGACGTCGATAGTTGTTTTAGATTCTGCGGGTAAATACGGCGCGGGGCTAGCTCTGGAGGTCATCGGAAACTCGCTTCGCAAACTGGGTGTGCCACCTTCGCAGGTCGTTATCAGCAACAAGCTAGGCTGGTATCGCGTCCCATTGCGCGGGCCAGAACCCACTTTTGAACGCGGCGTGTGGGCGGGAATCGGTCACGACGCAGAATCCCGTATCAGTTACGAAGGAATCCTGCAGTGCTACGAACAAGGCAACGAACTCCTCGGTCACGATTATACATCGCAAATTGTTTCCGTTCACGATCCCGATGAGTATCTCGCTGCGGCAAAAAATCTCGACGAGCGAAAATGTCGTTTCGAGGATGTGCTTGGCGCCTATCGGGCATTGTTTGAATTGAAGCACAAGGGAATGGTTCGCGCTGTGGGTATCGGTTCAAAGGACTGGCGGGTGATCCGTGAAATTTCTGAGCACGTCGCGCTTGATTGGGTGATGCTGGCTTGCTGCCTAACGGTTTATTCGCACCCACCGGAATTATTGGAGTTCATCGCCTCTCTTCATTCGCAAGGCGTCGGAATTATTAACTCGGCGGTATTCAACGCAGGATTCCTGACTGGCGGTGAGTGGTTCGACTATCGAAAACCCGACCCGCTGAAAGAAGCCGCGCTATTTGGCTGGCGTGATAGATTTCTCGGCGTCTGCAAAAATTTTGATGTTAAGCCCGCAGATGTTTGCGTGCAATTTGGTCTAGCCTTACCGGGTGTGGTTTCCGTGGCATTAAACACGGGCAAAGCCGACCGCATCAGGGAAAACGTCGCCACCGCAGCGAATGCAATCCCCGTCGGGCTCTGGCATGCATTGAAGAATGAGAGATTGATCGCGATAGATTATCCGATTGGTATCGAATAATTTTTACAACTAACAAATAATAACGATGAGTCATCTACTTAAAATTAGTAAATTTACCCTTGGCGTGGGCGACCGATTCGCCCATCAGGCGGCGGCGCAACTTCAAGCGTGCATCCTTGCATCCGAGCACGGGGTGGAGATATGCCCTACTTGGAATAAATCTAATCGGGAACACATGATTGTCGGCTCCGAGCCGACAAGCGTGCGAGTGGCGGCAGATGCAGCCGTGAAGGACGCCGGCTGGAAGCTTCCTTATTATGTGGATGCGGATCACATCGGCCTGAAGACGGTGGACGGGTTTCTGACGGTCTCTGATTTCTTCACAATTGATGTCGCTGATTACATTGGTAAGCCCGCAGGATCTGATGCAGTGAAGGCATTTACTAACAGGCATCCCGAACTTGTAGGAAATCTTCAGCTTGCGGGTATCGACCGTCCCTTTGAGATTTCCCGTGCGGAAGTAGAGCGGATCGCAGGTAAGTATTTACTCGCGGTGGAGGAGGCGGGCAAAGTCTATCGGCACATTGCCGAGGCGAAAGCTGATGTCCCATTCGTCACGGAAGTTTCGATGGATGAGACTGACTCACCTCAAACACCGCCAGAGTTGCTCGTCATCCTCGCCGCAATTGCGGATGAGAAGATTCCCGTCCAGACCATCGCTCCGAAGTTCACTGGCCGATTCAACAAGGGCGTGGACTACGTTGGCGACGTCGTGCAGTTTGAGCAGGAATTCAATGAGGACTTGTGCGTCATTGCGCACGCGATCAGTCACTATGGTTTACCGGAAACGCTCAAACTCAGTGTCCATTCGGGCAGTGATAAATTTTCCATCTATCCGGCGATCCGTCGCGCATTGGCCAAACATGGCTGCGGAGTTCATGTGAAAACGGCGGGCACGACTTGGCTGGAAGAAGTCATCGGCCTCGCTGAACATGGTGGGGAAGGGTTGAAGTTGGCCAAGGAAATCTACGCTGAGGCGCTCGCACATATTGATGAACTCTGTGCACCTTATGCCACAGTGATTAATATTGATCGCGCAAAATTGCCGCCCGTTTCGGAAGTCAATGCTTGGTCCAGCGAACAATTCGTTCGGGCGCTTCGGCACAATCAAGCCGATCCATTATATAACGTAAATTTGCGGCAATTGCTCCACGTCGGCTTCAAGGTAGCTGCGAAAATGGGAGAACGGTATTTGAAGCTTCTCGACGAATGTGAGGCATCGGTATCACGCAATGTGACAGGGAATCTTTTTGAGCGGCACATCACGCCGTTGTTTCTCGACCAATGAAGATCGATTCACACCATCATTTCTGGAGTTACGATCCGCTCGAATACGACTGGATTGATGACACCATGCAGCCGCTTCGCCGCGACTTTTTACCGGAACATCTGCGCACCGAAATAGCAAGTGCGGGCGTGGATGGTGTGGTCTCGGTTCAGGCAAGGCAAAATCTAAACGAGACGGAGTGGCTACTCGACTTCGCGGCGAATGAAGATTTCATCAAGGGCGTTGTCGGCTGGGTGGAATTAAGTTCACCTAATGTTAGTGCGGAGTTAGAACACTTCGCGGCGAACCCGAAACTTAAATCTATCCGCCATGTAGTCCAAGGCGAGCTGGATGATCAATTTATCCTGCGTCCGGATTTCAATCGTGGAATCCGCGAGCTGAAGAAATTCGACCTCGCGTATGACATTTTGATTTTTGAGCGGCATCTCCCGCAAACGATCCGTTTTGTGGACACTCATCCGAACCAACGATTCATCCTCGACCACATTGCCAAACCGCGCATCAAGGATAACGTCCTTGAACCATGGAACACGCATTTCCGCGAGCTGGCGAAGCGGCCGAATGTCTATTGTAAGGCTTCCGGCATGGTGACTGAGGCAGATTATGGAGAATGGACCGAGGTGCAGTTAAAGCCATACTTCGACGCCGCGTTGGAGGCATTCGGGCCAGAACGGCTGATGTTTGGCTCGGATTGGCCGGTTTGTCTTCTCGCGTGTGAATACGCACGCTGGCACAAACTGGTTTCCAGCTGGATTAAAAAACTCTCTTCTGCTGAACAGTCCCGCATTCTCGGCGGCACGGCCATCGAAGCCTATCAATTATGAATACACTCGTGATTACCGAAGCGGGCCAGACCCGCTACATCCAGCATCCGCAACCCAGTCCCATGCCGGGGGAGGTTTTATTACAAGTTAAACGCCTAGGCTACTGCGGCACAGATTTGAACACATTCCGTGGTTTCAATCCACTCGTCACCTATCCGCGTATCCCGGGTCATGAAATCGGCGCGGTCATCGCGGCGGTGACGGAAGGTGTGCCGTCACAGTTCGAGGTGGGCATGCAAACCACAGTAATACCCTACACGACGTGTGGCAATTGTTCGTCGTGTCGTAGCGGGCGCGTAAACGTGTGCCGCAATAATCAAACGCTTGGAGTGCAGCGCGATGGTGCTTTCACCGAGTTCATTACCGTGCCGTGGCAAAAGCTCATTCGCTCGGGAAAACTATCACTCGCCGAGCACACTCTAATCGAGCCGCTCAGTGTGGGGTTTCACGCGGTTGAGCGTGGGCGCGTCACCCACACCGACACGGTACTGGTGTTTGGTTGTGGTATGATTGGCTTAGGCGCGATTGCGGGCGCTGCATTGTTAGGCGGTGCGCGCGTCATCGCAGTGGACGTGGATGACGCGAAGCTTTTGCTCGCGAAAAAAGCGGGTGCGGTGGAAACTATCAATTCTCAAACCGAAAACCTGCACGAGAAATTGCAGGCACTCACGAATGGAGATGGGCCGAACGTGGTCATCGAAGCGGTCGGCTTGCCGTCAACATTCCGCGCGGCGGTGGACGAGGTGGGTTTCGCGGGCCGCGTCGTGTATATTGGTTATGCCAAGGAAGCCGTGAGCTATGAGACAAAGTATTTCGTGATGAAGGAGCTCGATATCATGGGCTCGCGAAACGCCACTGCGCAGAATTTTGCGGATGTCATCAAGGTGTTAGAATCGGGACGTTATCCGGTAAAGGAGACCATCACGCAGATCGTGCCATTCCCTGAGGCAGGTGCGGCACTGGCGGCATGGGCGGCTAATCCGGGCATCGTGACAAAAATCCACGTGGAGATATGATTGCAGTCACAAATTCTGATGATCTAATATAAATTAACTATTAACACTAAACATTATTATGCTAAAAGGTATTGCGCCCTGTATCAGTCCCGACTTGTTAAAAATGCTCAGCGAAATGGGCCACGGCGACGAGTTCGTGCTTGCTGACGCACATTTCCCAGGCCATGCCACGAATTCGCGCGTGCTGCGGGCGGACGGCGTAGGCATCGTTGCGCTGCTCGATGGGATTCTGCCCATCTTTGAGCTGGATTCGTACACTCCGCCGCTGGCGATGATGGCGGCTGTGGCGGGCGACCAGCTCGACTCGAATGTCGAGGGTTCCTATATGGCGGCCATTCGCCGCCACGAACCCAACGCCAAAGCGCCCGAGCGGGTAGAACGGTTCGCTTTCTATGAGCGGGCGGCCAAGGCGTTTGCCGTAGTCATGACTGGCGAGACTGCCAAATATGGGAATATCATTTTGAAGAAGGGCGTTACACCTTCTTAAAGTCTGTCTATCACTGAAATCTAACAATTTCTGAGATGATTCAGCAAATGATGGCGTGAAGCCAATTCTTGCGTAGTCAGGTAGCGTGGCATGCACGCGGAGTGATTGAAGATTGAGTTATCTATATCACGTCCTCGGGAGGGGACAGCTTGGTGGCGAGCGCCTCCTTATTTTTTGTTAGATCGCCGTCCATTGGCTGTCCTTTCACGCACTCTGCCAGATTCGCTTGATCGGGCTGAGGTCGGGGCTGCAGGGTAATAGGCATCGCAGTGACCCACTACCAGGATCACGAGCTGAAGAGGGAGGATGATTGCAGATTGCAGAGAAAGGTCCCAATAGTTCGGTTTTTTAGCCATAATGACGTAAAAACACCCGCAATGGACGCAATTCCCCCCTGTGAAGGGTGAATTCAATACTGTTAAACAATCTTATACAAGTGACCGATGCTGCAAAGCAATGCGGCGATCATCCGTCATTTAAACCCACAGTTATGAAAATTTTTGGAAAAATCACCGTTTGTCTCGGTGCGCTTGTAGCGACAAATAGCTCTTTTCTGGTTGCTGCGGAGAATCAGGAAAAGCCCCCAATCGTGCAGCGTTTTGAACTTCTCCAAGGCCAATTTCCGCCACTGGAAGGTGATCTTGCTGGGGGATTCGCATCTGCGGACAAGAATATGTTGGTCGTCGGCGGTCGCGCGGCAGCAGGAGACCCGGCGCTCGCAGTGTGGACCTTGCCGATGAATGGGAGTGGGGCGGTGTGGAAACGAACCGAGGCAGTTGTTCCCGCGTGGAGCGCGGCCGTCCGCTGGGGCAGTTTGATGGTGTGTGCCGGGGGGGTGGTGGATGGCCGCCCGACTGACCGAGTAACCAAACTGATTTTTAGCGGCGATAAGGTGGCAATGGAAGATTTACCGAAACTGCCAAAGCCACTTGCGGGTGCGGGGGCGGCAGTGATTGGAAGTAAGCTGTTAGTTTTCGGTGGCTTGTCATCGGTTGATCCGCAGTTATTTGAAAACTCCGTCTGGATTCTCGATTTGGAAGACTCTGGAGCGCTTTGGCATGCAGCCACGCCACTGCCAGGACCGGGCCGGGCATTTGCCGCCGTAACCGCCCAGTATGACGCTCTGTGCGTGTTCGGTGGTCTCGTCGCGGGTAGTGACGGTGCGGCAAGCTCGGTTTCGCGCGATGCCTGGTTGTTCCGGTTGAAGCCGCCGGAAGGCTCGTTGCGCAGGGGATGGACGCGCATGGCGGACATGCCGCGCCCCTGCGTGGGGGGGACCGCGTTTCCGGTAGGCCAGTCAGCCGTGGCACTCGCCGGTGGTAGCGAAACCGCGCCCGCCAAACTATTTCCAGGGGCGGAGGAACTAACCGGTGGTGTGCCGACCTTGTTCCATACCATCACCGATGCATGGTGTGATTTTAATCAGCCACTTGGCCTGAGTGCGGTGCTGGCGGTGCCGCAGCCATCGGTGCTCGAAAGCAAGTTTCTGATGTTGGGTGTTAGGCCCGGGGCCAGCCAAGTAAGCCTAGATGAGTTTAAAATCGTCCGCACGGCGAGCAGTCTGTCGTGGGTGGACTATACGGTCATCGCCTGTTATTTCATGTTCATCGCAGCAATTGGGATTATCGCTTCCCGTCATCAGAAATCGAGTGAGGACTTCTCATTGGCAGGCCGGAATGTGCCGTGGTGGGTCGCAGGTATTAGTATGTTTGCGACCGGTGCGAGTGCAATCAGCTTTATGGCGATTCCAGCGCTGGCGTTTTCATCCAACCTCGTGTTTCTCTTTCCAATCATAGTCTATGTTCTTGCCTACTATGTTCAGTCTCGATTGATTTTTCCGCTGCTGCGGCGGATGGAAATCACCTCGACATACGAATATCTTGAACGCCGTTTCAACCGCACCTTGCGCCTGATCGCCAGTGCACAATGTATCGTTTTCCAGACCTTTGGCCGTGCGAGTGTGGTGCTTGTTCTACCAGCCCTGGCGATTTCTGCCACGACGGGTGTTAGTGTCTATGTCAGCGTAATACTAATGTGGGCGGTTACGACCCTTTACACTGCTTTCGGCGGTTTTCAGGCAGTGGTTTACACCGATGTGTTTCAAGGGCTGTTGAAGTTTTTTGCGCCACTGTGCATGATCGGAGTTTGCATCTACGCGATTCCGGGTGGGGTTAGTGAATTTGTGAAAATCGGACTCGCTCACCATAAATTCGACTTTGCGCTGATGACTTGGGATCCTACCTTACCTGCCGTGTGGATTCTTTTTGTGGCCACCTTCATGGCAGGCACCATCGTTCAAGCGGGGGATCAACCGACGATTCAGCGGGTGTTTTCCTCACCGGTGAAGGAGGTGCGACGCGTCGCCGCGATGAGCGCCGCCTGTGGCATTCTGATCTCGGTAGTGACTAACATACTCGGGCTTGCGATCTTCGGTTATTTTCATGCTCATCCAGCCCTGCTCGATCCACTCGCGCAGAACGACAAGATCGTGCCGTTGTTCGTCATTCAGGCGCTACCGCACGGCTTCGTCGGTATGGTCATCGCCGCAATTTTCGCCTCTGCGATGACGACAGTTGCCAGTAGCATGAACAGCTCGGCCACGGTGTTCACAGAGGATTTCTACGTGCGCTTCAAGCCAGAGGCGACCGACAAACAGAAAGTGTTTGTCCTGCGGGTCACCTCCACGATCGTGGGCATGTTAGCATTGGGAATCGCGCTGGTGCTAGCCACTTTGAATCTCAAGTCGCTGATGGTGACGTGGTCGGTGATTAGCGCGTTGCTCGGCGGTGGCATCGTGGGGGTATACTCGCTGGGAATGTTCACCCGGCGAGCTAACGGCTTTGGCGCGGTGGCGGGCGCAATCATTAGTATTCTTGTCACTGCCTGGGTGAAATTTTATACTCCGCTCCACTGGCAGACTTTGATCCCCATCGCGATTCTATCCTGCATGGTATCAGGCTATTTCTTCAGCCTGTTTTCCAAACACGGAAAGGATTTGGCAGGCTTGACGATTTTCACTCCTAAAAAGTCATGAGTTGTATGTCTAATGTCGATTTTTCCAGTTGGCTCGCGGAACAAGGCGTGACTCTTCATGCTAGGATCAACCAATATGCTGCGGATCGTTTCAACCTTCGGATCAACGAAGCGCGAATGCCGTTTGATGGGAATCCACTTGAAATAGATTTGTGTGGATCAATGTGGAATGTCGTAGTGCTCGCTAGGAACCTGGCGAGCGATGCCTCGGCCATGGAACTCGAAGTTAGGTTTCGTTGCGAAGCTGGCACTCTCAGCCACGCGGCGCTTTCGGTGGATCTCGATGTTTCAGGGTGGAGCACGGATAATTATGTATTGATGCCCGCCGCTGCCTATAACGGAAATCGATTCCTTTCCCGCCGCATTCCCTATTCTCCGAAGTTATGGTTTGTGGATGACATCGGCGCGAATAAGCCGATGATCATCACTGATATTCCGAGGCTCAATGATTCAGCGGGTCCATCGCGCATTCAGGAGCGAAGTGGCAGCATGGCACTGCCGTCTATCGGTTATCATTCACCGGGGTACGAGCGTGCTTTATGGTTGCTAACCGATCAGGGGAATTCACTCGGTGACTATGGTATCAGCATCGAGGAAAACCACGATCGCAGTCGTGCCACCCTATCTATTACCACTCCACTGGTGCGGGAACTATACAGTTACCGGGTATGCGATATGCTGGCACCGTCGGTGGACGTGCCCATGGATTTCAAGGCGGGCGATGAAGTTTGCATTGTATTGCGAGTTTATGGTTTCGCGGCCAAGGAATTACAGGTGCTCTTCGATAAATATGCAGAGATTCGCGAGCCTGCCGTCACGGTTTCTCGCAAAGTTCTTCCGTTCTCAGCTTGCATGACGCAGCAAGAGGAAAAATTCAACCGAGATAATTTTGTTCCAGAGCATGGCTATTACTCGGTAGGCCCGCGTCAGAATTTTCTGCAGGACTGGCAAATCGGCTGGACCGGTGGCATGATCAGTACTTACCCGTTGCTCTTCGCCGGCAGTGAAAAAACGCGCGCCAACGTGCTGCGCAACTTTGATTGGTTGTTTCCTAACGGCATCAGCCCGTCCGGTTTTTTCTGGGATTGCGGGGCGAAAGGAACCGAGTGGTTAGGTGGTGACATCCGCAAGCCACACACCATCAACTGGCACCTGATCCGCAAGAGCGCTGACGCCATTTTTTTCATCATCAAGCAGTTCATGCTAATGGAAAAACTCGGCATCGAGGTGAAGCCCGCGTGGCGTGATGGAGTCCGCGGCAGTTGTGATTCATTCGTGAAACTCTGGCGCGAAAACGGCCAGTTCGGGCAGTTCGTGGATTCGCTAACCGGCGAAATCCGCGTGGGTGGGTCAACTAGCGCGGCGATCGCCCCGGCGGCGCTCGTGCTCGCGGCAGGTTGGTTTGACAGGCCCGACTATCAGGAAGTCGCACGGCAGTCGGCGGAGTATTTCTATCAAACATTCACACGCAAGGGCATCAGTTGCGGTGGTCCCGGTGACGCATTGCAAAACCCAGATTCGGAATCGTGGTCGGCGCTCATCGAATCCTACGTCGCGCTGCATGAGGCCACTGGCGATGTGAAATGGCTGGCGCGGGCCGCCGAGGTGACACGGCAGTTTTCTACTTGGGTGGTTTCGTATGATTTTAAATTTCCCGCGGAATCGATGTTCGGTAAGGCGGGCATCCAAACTAACGGCTCGGTTTATGCAAATACGCAGAACAAGCACTCGGCTCCTGGACTTTGCACGATCTCGGGGTTGGGTCTGCTGAAATTGTTCCGCGCCACGGGCGACCGCTTCGCGCTCGATCTGCTGCATGACATCGCCAGCGGCCTGCCACAATACCTGCCGCATCCGCTTAATCCGCTCGGCGACGCAAAGCCCGGCCACATGTGTGAGCGAGTGAACATGACTGACTGGGAAGGCCCTGAGCGCATTGGCGAGACGCTGCGCATGACCACTTGGGCGGAAACCTCGCTGATGCTTACTACCATTGAAATCCCCGGACTATACGTGCAGCCGGATCGCTCGCTGGTGGTTGCCTTCGATCACATTAGTGCGGAAATTGTTTCCGACAATAATGCCGAATTGGTCGTCAGGCTTATGAATCCAACTCTTGCTACCGCAGTCGTGAGGGTGTTAGCGGAGAGCGCTAAGGAAGCCGAAAGTCCCTTGGCGGAAAATATTCTGCTAGAATGTCCCACGGTAGAGTTGAGGGCGGGTGAAAAGAAATTGGTTTCGTTTCCAAAATTAATCTCTAACTTTCTTAATCTATGATATCTACGATGATCCGCTATGTGATTGCCCATGGATCGCTGTTTTCACAGAACTTGGAGTTAGGAAATACTTTCGCCGGGTTTTTGAGTCTAAGCGTGAAATAATTTTTTAGAAAAAATCCAGTTTAATGACCTATAAAAATCCAGTTATTCCCGGCTTTTATCCTGACCCTAGTGTGTGTCGCGTCGGTGAGGATTATTACCTCGTCAATAGTACTTTTGAATACTTCCCTGGAGTCCCGATCTGGCACAGCCGTGATTTAGTAAACTGGAAACAGATTGGTCATGTGCTAAACCGTAGGTCCCAATTGGATCTGACAGACTGTCCGTGCTCCGACGGCATTTACGCGCCAACGCTGCGCTATCACGATGGGGTTTTCTACATGATCACCACTTTGGTGAAGTCCGGTATTTACTTAAACTTTTACGTGACAGCGGGGGATCCTACCGGGCCCTGGAGCGATCCGATTTGGTATGACCAAAACGGGATTGATCCCTCGCTGTTTTTTGATGAGGACGGTAAAGTCTATTTTCAGTCCAACCGTGGCACGACGTTTGCGATGGAGCGCGCGATCTATCAGAGTGAGATCGACATCGCAACTGGTAGGCGTTTGACCGAGCCCGCCTTAATTTGGCGAGGCAGTGGCGGCAGTTATGTCGAAGGGCCGCACGTTTACAAACGCGACGGCTGGTATTATCTGCTCACGGCAGAAGGTGGCACGAGCTATGGGCACATGGTTGCTATATCACGGAGCAGGAATATTTGGGGACCTTACGAATCTTGTCCGTATAATCCGATTCTCTCGAATCGCCACGCATACGAGCAGATTCACGGCACGGGCCATGCCGATCTGGTGGAAGCATCCGACGGCTCGTGGTGGATGGTTCATCTCGCATTTCGTAAAACCGTCGGCGACATTCATACGCTCGGCAGGGAGACTTGTCTTGCACCGGTGGAGTGGATCGATGGTTGGCCGGTGGTGAACCGCACGGGCAACAACTCAATCGAGGTGGATGTTAGATCTCTACCGGTTTATCCATCGCCGCAACCGCTTGCACTTGATGATTTCGATGCAGATACATTGGAAATGCAGTGGATCCATCTTCGCAACCCTGAAATAAAGAATTATTCACTCTCGGAAAGGAAGGGTTTTCTGCGTCTTCGCGGTTCAGATAAGAGTCTCTCTGATATTGCATCACCGACATTGGTTGCGCGGCGGCAGCAGCATTTTAATTTCACTGCGACGACAAGCCTAGAATTTGATCCGCCAAATCCAAACGCGGAAGCCGGAATGACATTGCTGATGACGAATGAGCATCACTACGATTTTTTTATCACTTTTTGCCAAGGTCAACGTGTGTTAGTTGTCAAATACAATCTCGAACTTATCCATCAAACTGCCGCAGAAATTCCGCTTGCGCCAGGCGCTGTGCAGTTGCGTATCACAGGCACCAAGGAGCTCTATCACTTTTTGTTTTCGCAGGGAGACGAGAATTTCCGTGAGGTAGCGAGGGTCAATACCCGTTATCTTGGAACGGAAGTCACCAGTGGCTACAACGGCGTGGTGATAGGGCTCTATTCCACAGGGCACGAACAACAATCTATCAGTCATGCTGATTTCGATTGGTTTCAGTATCAGCCTGATTCACAAATTTAATTCCATGAGCACCTTCCACAATCCCATCCTCACGGGCTTCAATCCTGACCCTTCCATCTGCCGCGTCGGCGACGATTACTATATCGTCACTTCGACCTTCGAGTGGTTTCCCGGCGTGCAGATTCATCATTCTCGTGATCTCGTGAACTGGCGGCTGCTGGGGCGCGCACTTGATCGCGTCTCTCAGCTCGACATGAAGGGCTGCCAGAATTCCGGCGGTGTATGGGCTCCCTGCCTGACACATGCCGACGGGAAATTCTGGCTGGTTTATACTAACGTCCGCCACCACATGGGCGGAGTAGTGATGGATACACCTAACTATCTTGTCACCGCTGACTGCATCGAGGGGCCGTGGAGCGAGCCGGTTTTCCTTAACTCTAGCGGTTTTGATCCAAGCCTATTTCATGACGACGACGGTCGGAAATACATCGTGCAGATGCAAATGGGAGAAGCGTTCACCCCCGTCCGCTTCGATGGCATCATCCTGCAAGAGTTCGATGGGCAAAAAATGTGTTTAGTCGGAAAGCCAGTGAAAATTTGGACTGGCAGCGCCATCGGACTTACGGAAGGACCGCACCTGCTCAAAAAGGACGGATGGTATTATCTAATCACCGCCGAGGGCGGAACGGCAATGCGACACGCTATCAGCGTTTGCCGCAGCAGAAATCTAATAGGTCCATACGAGCTGCATCCGCAAAATCCGGTGCTCACCTCGTTTCAGAAGGAGCATTTGAATCTCAAGTCCGCAGGGCACGGTTGTTTTGTTGAAACCTCAGCGGGCGAGTGGTTCACCGTGCATCTTTGTCACCGGCCACTTCAGCGGACAGGGCGCCTTGTAATGGACCGCGAGGAAAATAAATCAGCTCCACTCGGCCGTGAGACTTGCCTACAAAAACTTCGCTGGGATGAGGACCAATGGCCTAGGCTGGCACACGGCGACAACTCGCCACGCGACACGGCTGAGGTGGACCTGCCGCTAAATCCGTGGCCCGAGGATGTGCTCCGCGACGATTTTGATGGGCCGGGGCTTAACCTCCATTTCCAAACACTCCGCGAACCAATCGCCGCTGACTGGTGCTCACTAACCAAGCGCGCGGGCCGGCTCAGTCTCAGGGGGCGTGACTCGCTCGCGTCCTGTTTCGACCAGGGTCTCGTCGCGCGGCGTCTCCAACATTTCCAGGCAATTGCTGAGACCTGCGTTTCATTCAAACCGGAAAACTTTAAGCAGGCCGCCGGTTTGATCGCCTACTACGATCGGCTGCACTATCATTATTTCCGCATCACTTCCGCCGGTGAGGATAAGATTAAGTTAGGTGTGATTTCATCCGAGAACACGAAAGTCAGTCGCTACGAAGTGGTTGAGTTGCCTCTTGATGCCGGTGAGAAAATCTACATCCGGATGGAGAATAACTTTGACCAGCTTCGTTTTGCATGGTCGCTCGACGGTGAGGTATGGAATGAGGTGGACCGCGTGTTCGAAGCGACAATGCTCGGCGACTGGGTGTCACCACACAGTAATTTCACTGGAACCTTCTGGGGCATGTGCTGCCAAGATGTGGGAGATCGCTCGATCTGGGCTGAGTTTGATTACTTCAATTACCAACCCAAGTAATGCACATCTATCAGTATTATGACTTGGGCATTATTCCTTGCGATCTGCCCCCGAAGACAGCCCCGGTCGCGGTATCTACGATCCCAGCAGGCGAGAATTGATATATTAACCCGCGCATTATTTAGCGTGCGTTGTGGCACATGTTCTACATCAATCATTCTATGCTAACAAGAGACGCCAGAACACTGAGTCAATCTGCCCAACATGAAGTCAGACGGCATGCAATAAAACTGCATTTGAAAGGTGAAGGACCTTCGTCAATAGCAAAGACTCTCGACATTCATCGGAATGCGGCGGCTGGCTGGATCAAGCGATTTAAAATCAAAGGCATGAAAG